>JBGVKB010000052.1:0-15094 GCA_045118955.1 Oscillospiraceae bacterium
GCCCGCCGGTATGTGGAGCCGGAGGACATCGACAACCAGATGATGGTGATCGCCGGTCTGACCGAGGCGGCTGCGGCCGGCGATGCCCGCGCCGGTCGGCTTTTGTTTGACATTCTGGGGGAGAGCAAGCCGGGGCGCGGGGAGGCCGAGGAAGCGCAGCTGGCCCGCGCGGAGGAATTGCTGGAGGGCATCGATGGCGTTATCGAGTAAGCAGCAGGAATACCTTGCCTGCTGCAGCCGCCGCTGGAATCTGAAGGTGGGGGCCACCGGCTCCGGAAAAAGCTGGCTGGATTATGCGGTGGTCATCCCCAAGCGGTTGATGGCTCTGCGCGGGCAGGGCGCGGCGGTGCTGCTGGGGAACACACAGGGCACTCTGAGCCGCAACGTGCTGGACCCCATGCGGCAGATCTGGGGCGATACGCTGGTGGGCTCCATCAGCAGCGACAACACGGCGCGGCTGTTCGGGCGGCGGGTGTACATTCTGGGCGCGGACAACAAAAAGCACGTGGCCCGCATCCAGGGCATGACCATCGAGTACGCCTACGGGGACGAGATGACCACGTGGGATCAGGACGTGTTCGAGATGCTGAAAAGCCGCCTGCGCTGCCCGCACAGCTTCTTTGACGGCACCGCCAATCCGGCGCATCCGCAGCACTTCCTCAAACAGTTCATCGACAGCGGCGCGGATGTGTTCTGCCAGACCTCCACCATCGACGACAACCCCTTTTTGCCGGAGAGCTTCGTGGAGAGTCTGAAGCAGGAGTATGCGGGCACCTTTTACTACAACCGCTTCATCCTTGGGCAGTGGGTGGCCGCCGAGGGGCTGGTCTATCCCATGTTTGACCCGGCGCGCCATGTGGTCCGCGCGCTGCCGGAGGGCTGCACAGACCCCAGGAAGCAGCGGGCGGCCCGGTATTTCATCAGCCTTGATTACGGCACCAGAAACCCCTTCTCAGCGGGGCTCTGGTGCTTTTTTGATGGCACTGCGACCCGCATTGCCGAGTATTACTACGACGGCCGCAAGCACGCCGCGGCGCGCACCGACGAGGAGCATTACGCCGCGCTGGAGCGTCTGGCCGGCAGCCGCCCCATTGAGCGGCTGGTCATCGACCCGTCCGCCGCCAGCATGATCGAGACCATCCGCAGGCACGGGCGGTTCGCGGTGCGGGCTGCCCGCAACGAGGTGCTGCCGGGCATCGGCAATGTGGCCGCTCTGCTGCAGGCGGGGGCGCTGCGGATCCATGAGAGCTGCCGGGACTGCATCCGCGAGTTCGGCAGCTACCGCTGGGACGAGCGGGCCGGGGAGGATCGCCCCATCAAGGAATACGACCACGCCATGGACGACACCCGCTATTTTGTGCGGACGATCCTGCGGCGGGAGATGAGGGACTTGCTGAATGATGCAGAGGATTAAGGACTGGCTGCTGCGGCGGTTCCTGCCGGAGTGGTGCAGACAGGAGCTGCTGGAGGAAAACCGGCGGCTGCGGCAGAAGCTGGAGGAACAGCGGCAGAAGACCGCGCGGCTGGAGAGCTATCTGAGCGGTCTGGAGGCGGGGATGCGCGCCCAGCGCCGGGTGGTCATCCAGAACAGGGTAGAAAGGGAGAAGGACGTATGAGCTTATTTGGTGCCCTGCGGGCGGGATCCGGGCTGCAGCACGCGGCGCAGGCGTTTCCCGGTGTGCGGGACTGTACCACCGACGCGATGCGGCGGGCGGTGGAGGACTGGTTCGGGCTGTACTATGCGTCCTGCCCGGCGGCGGAGGAGGACCCCTGCCAGCAGATCCCCGTGACGGTGGTGGCCAAGCTGCGGCGGGCCTGCTTTGCCGAGTATGAGCCCACCGTGAGCCTGAAGGGCCCGGCGGGCGAGTTTCTGACCCGCTGCCAGCAGTCGCTGGACGCGGTGCGGGGGCGGGCGGTGCAGCTGGCCATGATCGGCGGCGAGTGCTGGCTGAAGCCGCTGCCCCGGGCAGACCGCTTTGACTGGGCGGTGGTGCGCCGGGATGCGGTGACGGTGCTGGCCCGGGATGCGGCCGGGCAGGTCACCGACCTGATCCTGCAGGAGGTGACCCGCTGCGCCGACGGGGTCTTCACCCTGCTGGAACGCCGCGCGGTGGATGCCGCGGGCTATCTGACCGTGTACAACCGGCTCTTCCGGTCGGCGGACGGGCAGAGCCTCGGTGTGCGGGTGGGGCTGGAGACCCTGCCCCAATATGCGGCCCTGCAGCCGGAGTACACATGGCCGGAGCCCTTGGGCGGGCTGGGTCTGGTGCCGCTGCGGATGCCCATGGAAAACACGGTGGACGGCAGCCCGGGCGGCGTGAGCATCTATGCGGCCGCAGCGGGGCTCATCCACAACATCAACCACAACGAGTGGCTTCTGGATCAGGAGTTCGACCACGGCGCCATCCGGGTGTTTGCGTCCGATGACCTGATCCGCAAGCGGCGCGGCGCGGACGGCGAGGTGCTGGAAAAGCGGCTGATGCCGGGGCTGTTCACCGGGCTGGACGACGACCCCGAGACGGTGGGCATCACGGTGTTCAGTCCCACGCTGCGGGATCAGAGCTTCCTCGCCCGCAAGACCGAGTACCTCCGCAACGTGGAGAGCGTGATCGGCCTGCAGCGCGGGTTGCTCAGTCAGGTGGATGCGGTGCAGCGCACCGCCACCGAGGTGGCCAGCAGCGCCGGCGACTACAGTCTGACCGTGCAGGATCTGTGGGCCATGTGGGAGCGGGCCGACCGGCAGGCCCTCGCGCTGTGCAGCGTGCTGGGGCGGCTGTACCGGCTGTGCGACGCTGCCAAATTCGACCCGCAGAAGCATCTGTCCATCCAGTGGGGCAACGGCGTTCTGTACGACCGTGACAAGGACAACGCCGAGCGGCTGGCGCAGGTGCAGGCGGGGCTGCTGGCTCCGGAGCTGTATCTGGCGTGGTACTACGATCTGCCCTGCGACACCCCCGCCGACCGGCAGGAGGTGCGCAGGCGGTATATGCCCGAGATGGAGGCACTGCTGGAGGAGTAAGCCATGGCCCTGAACACCGACCAGATCGAGGGCCTGCGTCAGGCCACGGCGGCCATCGCCGAGCCCATCGCCGAGTGGCTGCTGGAGGATGCGGCACGGCGCATCGCCGAAGCGGGAAAGATGACGAGCACCGCCGCCTACGAGCTGTATCGGGCAAAGGCCATGGGGCAGAGCCAACAAAACCTGAAGCGGTTTTTGAAGCGGCAGCTTCGCCTCTCGAATCGGGAGATCCGGCGGCTGTTCCGGCGGGCGGCGCGGTTCTCCCGGGACAACGATGCGGAAAAGGCGGGGCTCGGCGGGCTGGGGCTGTTCGACGACGCCGCTCTGGAGCAGATGGCCGAAGCTGCGGCAAAGCTGGCGCAGCGGGACTTCACCAACCTGACCCAGACGCTGGGCATGGTGGATCGGTTCGGCCGCGCCCAGCCCCTGCAGAGTTTTTACCGGCAGAGCATGGACTTTGCCTTTGAGCAGGTGTTCACCGGTGCGGCGGACTACAGCACCGCCATGCGGCAGGCGGCCGGGAAGCTGGCCGATGCGGGCGTGCGGGTCATCGACTACGAGAGCGGTGTGCACACCGGGCTTGAGGCGGCGGTGCGCCGCAATCTGATGGGCGGCCTTGGCCTGATGGACGAGCAGATCACCGCCCAAAACCACGACCTGCTGGGCTGTGACGGCTGGGAGATCAGCGCCCACGCGGGCAGCGCACCGGATCACGAGGACATTCAGGGGCGGCAGTACAGCGACGCAGATTACGCCCGGCTGAACGGGAGCCTTGCCCGGCGCATCGGCACTTTGAACTGCGGGCACTACGCCAGCCCCATCCTGCTGGGAGTGAACAGCCCCCAGTACACCGAGGAGGAATTGAAGGCCTTCCGGGAGGAGAACGCGCAGGGCGTGACCTACGAGGGGCGGCACTACACCCTCTATGAGGCCACCCAGAAGCAGCGGCAGATCGAGCGGAACATCCGTCGGCAGAAGAACCGCGTGCTGGTGGCAAAGCAGACCGGGGACGAGCGGGGGCTGCTGACCGCCCGCATCCGTCTGACCCGCCTGCAGCAGGAGTACACCGCCTTCAGCAAGGCCACCGGCCTGCGCACGCAGGAGGAGCGGCTGTGGGTGAGCGGGTTTGGGAAAAAGAAAAATGTACAGACCGTGACGCTTCAGAATACCGATCACATGGGACAACCCCATATCTTTGAAACAATAACGACAAGAAATAAAAAAGGCGAGATCGTGGCGGATCGGTACCCCGTGAAATGTTACAAAAACGATCTTTACACCAACATTTGGTGCCAGACCAATACCCAGAATAGCCAGGATATGTGCGCTTACCTGAATGAGGTTGTCAATAACCAGAACAAATACGGCCATTTGGACAAAATAGTCGTGGTGAAACGATCGAAACTTCCGGGATATGCGGCTTATGACCATGATACCAATGTGCTGTTTATCAGCGAAGAGCTTATTGATCCGAAACTTTTCAAGGAAATGGTCGACCACACCTATTTCCCGGCCAGAGACGTTAAGGATGTTTTATTGCACGAGCTTGGCGGGCATAAAGCGCATTGGGATGCTGTTAAACGTTTTTGGAGAGATAATTCTTCTCGTTTCTCAAGCTTGGAGCAAGCAAAAAAAGCGCTGGAAACCTCTTTCCGTGAATATGTTGCCCGGCAAATCAGCAACGACTATCAGTATTTGGTACGAATTGTTAGCAGGAACGCCGGCATCGCATTTGAGCAACAGAAAAGCTTGAACGAAACAATCGCAGATGCTATAATATTAAAAACGAACGGAGCTTTGTCTGATACCATGCTTGGAAGACTAATTGAGGAGGTGCTTTCTTATGATGGTAATGCCAAGTGAAGAAGAATTGCGCGCCTATGAAGAAATCTGTCCATGGAAAATGTTTGACATGGACTCAATGAGTATGGTGTTACGTGATGATGCCCCGGAACATATTGTAGAACTGTGCAGGAAGTTTTTCCCTTTGATGTTGGAAAAAAATTAAATCACATCCCCAAGCCCACTGCCCCGCGGCAGCGGGCTTTTTTGTACCCAAGTCCAATAACCCAAGGGTCTTTGCTAAGGACATTCCTGTCCCTCGCAGGGGCCCTTTTGTTATACAAAAATCGCCCCGGGATGGCGTCAAAACTCGACCAAACTCAGCAGATGCGACCTGCGACACCAAAGCGTGAGAGAAAGGACGAAGCATGAAACGAGAAGACGTAAAGAGCAAGATCCCCGGCATCACCGATGAGCAGCTGGACTGGCTGATGGGCGAGAACGGCAAGGATGTCAATGCCGCCAACACCCGGGCATCCACTCTGCAGGATCAGCTGGATGGCGTAAAAGCCCAGCTGAGGACCGCCAATGACGGCCTGAAGGCCTTTGAGGGCGTGGACGTGGCCGACCTGCGCGGTCAGATCCAGAAGCTGCAGGGCGACCTGCAGGCCAAGGACGAGGCGCACGCCCGGGAGCTGGCCGACCGGGACTTCGACGCCAAGCTGGAGAGTGCGATCACCGGCCGCAGGGGCCGCAGCGTGAAGGCGGTGCGCGCCCTGCTGGACATCGACCGCCTGAAGGCCTCCAAGAGCCAGGATGCCGACATCACCGCCGCGCTGGATGCGCTGGCAAAGGACAGCGGCTATCTGTTTGAGAGCGCCGAGACCCCGCCCCCTTATGCGGCGGGCACCGGCACCGCCCCCATCCACGGCAGCTACGACGACCGGCTGTGGGCCGCTGCGGGTCTGCAGCCCAAAACCTGACAACGAAAGTGAGGACGATCTATGAATACCATCGAACTGGCTATGAAGTACATCCCCGTGCTGGACGCGGTCTACAAGGCCGCCGCCCTGACCGGCGTGCTGGACGGCCCCGCCGATCTGGTGCAGCAGGGCGCCAACGCCAATGAGCTCATCATCCCCATGATGAGCATGCAGGGTCTGGCCGACTACAGCCGCAACAGCGGTTACGTGAACGGCGACGTGACCATGACCAACGAGACCGTGAAGTGCAACTTTGACCGCGGCCGTATGTTCAACATCGACACCATGGACGATCTGGAGACCGCTGGTCTGGCCTTTGGCCGTCTGGCCAGCGAGTTCATCCGCACCAAGGTGGTGCCCGAGCTGGATGCCTTCCGCTTCGCGGCCTACTGCGGCGCGGAGGGCGTGACCAAGGTGCAGGCCACCCTGACCGACGGCGCCGCGGTGATCGCTGCCCTGCGCGCCGCCACCACCGCCATGGATGAGGCCGAGGTCCCTCTGGAGGAGCGTCACCTGTTCATCACCCCCACCCTGTACGGTCTGGTGCAGGACATGGACACCACCAAGAGCCGCGAGGTGCTGAGCCGCTTTGCCGGCGTGCATCAGACCCCCCAGAGCCGCTTCTACACCGCCATCACGCAGGCGGCCGACGGCGAGGGCGGCTACACCATGGCCAGCGGCGGCGCGGAGCTGAACTTCGTCGTGGCGCACAAGGGCGCGGTCATCCAGTTTGAGAAGCACGTGGCCCCCAAGATCATCGCGCCCGAGCAGAACCAGACCGCGGACGGCTACCGCTTCGGCTACCGCAACGTGGGCATCGCCGAGGTGTACAAGAACAAGACCGCGGGCATCTACGTCTGCCACAAGCCCGCCTGATGACCCGGCCCCAATGATTTGATAAGGAGGAACTGACCATGGCAAAGACGATCGGCTACATCCCCGCAAAGCCCCCCGAGCCCACCCCTGAGCCCGCCCCCAAGACAGACAAGAAGCCCGAGGCGGAGAAGCCCTCCGGCAAGCAGTGAGATGGTGACCTATGACTTTTACCGGGACAGCTGGCTGGGCGGCTCCATCCCGGAGGAGGAATTCGGCTGGTTCGCGGCGCGGGCGGACGAATGGCTGTGCCGTCTGCGCCGCATCTGCCGGGTGAGCGTGCCCGCCGGCAGCGACTGCGCGGAGGAAAAGACCCTCTGCGCCGTGGCGGATGCCCTGTACTGCTTTGAGCAGATCCAAAGCGGCGCGCAGGCGGCCGGTGTGAGCATCGGCAGCGTGTCCTCCACCCGGGCGCAGGGCGCACAGCCCGACCTGTCCCCGAAGGCGCAGGAGGCGGAACTGCTGCGCTGTGCCCGGCGGTATCTGGACATCGAAAGGTGGTGCGGCCCATGCTGAGAGCCGCAGGCGGCCCCCCGGTGGACTACCGTCTGGCCGACCGCACGGTGACCATCTACCATCTGCTGGGGCAGGGCTCCGGGTTTGCCTGCACCCGCACGGTGTTCCGCGGCGCGTTTCTGGAGTGGAAAACGGCGCGCGACCTGCAGAAGACCGGCAGCCGCGGGGAGCGCAGCTTTCTGCTGGTGCTGCCCAGCGGCCGGGGCGCGCGCCCGGTGTGGGCCGACCCCGCCGCCTACGCCGCCATGGCGGAGGAGGAGCGGGCGAGGTACTTCACGCTGGCCCCCGGGGACAAGGTGCTGGCGGGCGAGGGCGCGGAGATCTCCGACCGGGAGAGCTGGGCGGCCCTGCTGCCCACCGATGGCCGGGAGCTGGCGGTGGTGCAGAGCGTGGAGCCGAAGCATTGGAGCCGCGCCGTGTGCCATGTGGAAGCCGGCGGGTAAGGGGGGGCAGAGATGGCACGGGATAAAATGCTGCTGTACCGCCTGCCCGACGGCACCACCGCCTATCTGGAGATGAATTCCATTCAGAAGATCCTGCAGGACAAGGGGGTGGACGCCGGCGGAAGCGTGCAGGCGTTCCACACCCAGAACGTGCTGCGGCGCATCGGGCGGTATATGCCCTACCGCTCCGGCATGACCATCAAGGTCACCATCGCGCAGACCGACATCCGCAAGCCGGTCATCGTCACCAACACCCCCTACGCGCGCTTTCTGTTCTACGGCAGGCTCATGGTAGGGGACGAGACCGGCAGTCCGTGGGCGCGGCGCGGCGAGACCAAGCACGTGGTGGACCGGCCGCTGACCTACGATCAGAGCAAGAACCCCCGCGCGGGCGCCCGATGGGATCGGGCCCTGATCGCCGCCGAGGGCGCGGCTCTGGCGGCAGATCTGCAGCGGTACATCAAACGCAGAGGAGGCTGACATGACCGATCTGGAACGACTGAAGGCATGGCTGGCCACCTATCCGGGCGCCGGGCAGATCAGCGCCATGCAGGTGGATTACACCGACCGGCTGCCCGGGCAGTTCGGCGTGTTTCCCGCCGGGCTGGTGGAGCTGAGCCGCCATGAGAACATTCTGGGCGACGTAACGGTGAAAAACCAATACAACTTTGCCCTGTACGCGGTGTTCGCAAAGAGCCCCGGCGACGATGTGGCCGCACAGGGCAACGCCGACTGGGTGATGGATCTGCAGAGGTGGGTGCAGGCCCAGAGCGCGGCGGGCAAGGCGCCCACCTTCGGCACGGTGGACACCGCCCACGAGACCATGACCGCCCAGAACGGCGCACTGTTTGAGGCGGACGGCGAGGGGACGGCCCTGTACATGGTGCAGCTGGCCGCCGCCTTCACCGTCTGCCATTTGGCCGACTGACCAACAAAAAACGAGGTGAGAACCAATGGCAAAGATCGAACGCAAATACCTTGCGCACTACATTGACACCGCCGCCCCCGGCGGCGAGGCGGTCTACGAGCGCATCGGCAAGGATCTGGAGGAGTACAGCCCCGAGCTGAGCGCCGAGGTGGAGACCAAGAAGAACATTCTGGGCGAGACCAGCGTGCTGATCTCCGGCTACAGCAAGACCGGCGCGGTGGAGCCCTACTACGCCGAGAAGGATTCCGCGCTGTTCGCCCGGCTGCAGAGCATCATCGACAACGATCTGGTGCTGGACGACCTGAAGACCAGCGTGGTGGAGGTGCATCTGTGGGAGACCGAGACCTCCGGTGCCTTCCCCGCCGTTCGGGAGGAAGCCTTCATCGAGGTGACCAGCTACGGCGGCGACACCACCGGCTACCAGATCCCCTACACCCTGCACTACACCGGCGTGAAGACCGCGGGCACCTTTGACCCCGCGACCAAGACCTTTACCGCCGACGAATGATGAACAAGGCCCGCCCGGATGGCCCCGGGTGGGCTTTCTTTTCGGGAGGATGACATGGAACAGCTGAATTTTGACGCAGGTGTGCGGGAATGGCAGGTGAACGGCGGCGGTGTGCTGCGCATGAACCCCGGTGACCCCAACCTGTACGTCCGCTTTCTGGACGCGCTGGAGCGGATGGAGGACATCGAGCGCGAGCTGGTGGAACAGGGCCGCGCGCTGCCCGGGGATGCTCAGGATGGCCGGGGCGTTCTGGCGCTGATGGCGCAGGCGGACCGGCGCACCAAGGCCCTGCTGGCCGAGGTGTTCCCCGGCAACGATTTCGATGCCCTGCTGGGCGGCGTGAACCTGCTGGCGGTGGCGTCCAACGGCGAGCGGGTGGTCACCAACCTGATGGCCGCGCTGCAGCCGATCCTCACGGAGGGCGCTGAGACCTGCGCAGCGTCCCGCGCTGAGGAAGCGGCAGCGGCCGCCCGTGCCCAGCGGGAGCGGCGCCGTGCCGCAGCCGGGGCGGAATGATGGATCCGTGGAGCCTGCCCGAGCGGGTGACCGTGGCCGGCCGGGAGTATGCGATCCACGCGGATTTCCGGGACATCCTGGACATCATCCGCCGGCTGGAGGATCCGGACGAGCCGGAGTTCGTGCGCTGGACGGTGGCGCTGGCGCTGTTCTACGAGGACTGGCAGAGCATCCCGCCCGCCCACCGGGGCGAAGCGATGGAGCAGCTGGCGCGGTTCATCGCCTGCGGCCGGGAGGAGACCGCCCGGCCGGGCCCCAAGCTGCTGGACTGGGAACAGGATGCCGGAGTCATCGTGGCGGACGTGAACCGGGTGGCTGGCTGCGAGGTGCGGGCCCTGCCCTTTTTGCACTGGTGGAGCTTTGCGGCGTGGTTCCACGCCATCGGGGAGGGGCAGCTCTCCACGCTGGTGAGCATCCGGGACAAGCTGCGCCGGGGCAAGCCGCTGGAAAAATGGGAGCGGGACTTCTACCGGGAGAACAAGTCCCGGGTGGATCTGAAGCAGCGCTATTCCGCCGAGGAACGGGCGGAGCAGGAGCGGCTGAAGCGAATGCTTGGTGAGTGAGGTGAGCGGGTGAGCAACACAGACGGAAAGGTGACTATCAGCACCGCGCTGGACAACCGGGGACTTGAGCGGGGGATCCGGGGCGTGTCCGGCAGTCTGGGCGGGCTGAAAGGGGTCGTGACCAAGCTGGCCGCGGCGATCTCCGCCGCCTTCGCGGTGCAGAAGATCATCCAGTTCGGCAAGGCCGCGGTGGAGACGGCCAGCCAGCTGAACGATGCCATGACCGGCCTGCAGTCCATTCTGGAAGGGCAGGGCCGCAGCTTTGCCGCGGCGCAGAGGTTCATCGAGGCGTACACGGCGGACGGTCTGATCCCGGCTGCAAACGCGGTGGCGGCCTACAAGAATCTGGCGGCGCGGGGGTACAGCGACGATCAGATCGTCCGGACCCTCACCGCCCTGAAGGACGCTGCCGCCTTTGGCCGGCAGAGCAGCTACACCATGGGCGATGCGGTGCAGAGCGCCACCGAGGGCCTGAAAAACGAGAACAGCGTGCTGGTGGACAACGCCGGTGTCACCAAGAACGTGGCCAAGATGTGGGACGACTATGCGGCGTCCATCGGCACCACATCAAATCAGCTGACCACCCAGCAGAAGATCGAGGCTGAGGTGAACGGCATTCTGGAGGAGACCCGGTTCCAGACCGGCGACGCCGCGAAGGTGGCCGGGAACTACTCCGGACAGGTGGCGCAGCTCTCGGCCGGCTTCACCGCGTTGAAAGCAGCGGTGGGCAATGCCATCCTCCCGCTGGCTCAGCGGGTGCTGCCGGTCATCAACACCATCCTGCAGGCGCTGACCCGGCTGGCCAATGCGGCGGCCACGGTGATGGGGGCGCTGTTCGGCAAAGCGACGGTGGGCACAGCCGCCGGCAACAGTGCCACAGCGGACAGTGCCTATGCTGCCGCCGAGGGAGAGCAGGCACTGGCAGACGCCACCGAAGCGGCGGGCAAGGCCGCGAAGGGCGCCACCGCCGGGTTCGACGAGCTGAACATTTTGCAGCAGGACACCGGCAGCGAGGCCGCCGCGGCTGCGTCCGGAGGAGCCGGGGCGGGCACCGTCACGACCGACGCAGAGGTGCAGGACACCATCAGCCCGAAGCTCGCAGCCGTCGCGGATAAGATCCGGCAGCTGATGGAGCCCCTGCGTCAGATCGATCTGGGGCCGCTGACCGACTCCCTCACAAGGCTGAAGGAAGCGGCCGCCCCGCTGACCAAAACGCTGTTTGAGGGCTTGGAATGGGCGTGGAACGAGCTGCTGGCTCCGCTGGCGGCGTGGACCTGCGAGGATCTTCTGCCCGCCTTCCTCCGCCTGCTGACCGAGGCACTGCGCATCCTGAACGAGGTCCTGACGGCCGTCGCGCCGCTGATCGACTGGCTGTGGCAGAACATCCTTGCGCCGCTGGCCGAGCGGTTCGGTGTGGCGCTCGTGGAGATGCTGGAATGGATGGCCGGTGTGCTGCGCGATGTGGCCGACGGGCTGGAGGGCTGGCGTGTGGTCCTCAGCAGCCTCCCGGCGGTGTGGGAGGACGTGAAGACGGCGGCCGCCGACGCGTGGGACGGGGTCTGTGCCTTCTGGGCGGGCGCTGCGGAATGGTTCGACCGCACGGTCCTCACCCCGCTGTCCGAAGGCTGGGAGACCTTCCGCGACGGCTTTTCCACCCTGTGGAGCGGCATCACGGAACTGGTCAAACAGGAGGTCAACGGCATCATCGGCTTCATCAATTCCATGATCGCCGCGGCGGTGGACGGCATCAATGCGGTGATCGCTCTGCTGAACGGCCTGAGCTTCACCGTCCCCGACTGGGTCCCTGCCTTGGGCGGGATGCAGTGGGGCTTTGACCTGCCGACCTTCACCGCCCCTCAGATCCCCCTTCTGGCGCAGGGCGCGGTGCTGCCCGCAAACCGGCCGTTTCTGGCCGTGGTGGGCGACCAGCGCAGCGGCACCAACGTGGAGGCCCCGCTGGAGCTGATCCGGGCGACCGTACAGGAGGCAAACGCCGACCTGATGGCACAGGTCATCGGGGCGCTGCGCAGCGCTCCGGACAGCGAACGCCCCATTCAGGTGGAGCTGCTGCTGGACGGCAGGAAGCTGGCCAGCGTGCTGGCGAAGCGCAGCAAGGAACAGGGCGCCGGGCTGATGGGCAGTCAGGTGTACAGCTATTGAGGTGGTGAGAGAATGAGACCGCTTGTGAGTGTGAACGGCCATGGGCTGCCGGAGCCCAGCGGATACAATGCGCAGACCTCGGTTCTGGTGGACAGCGGCCGGAACCTGCAGGGAAGGGTGATCGCCTCGGTCATCCGGTACGATGTGGCCAAGGTCGAACTGAGCTGGGAGTTCCTGACCGCGCGGCAGTGGGCGGAGGTGCTGTCCTGTTTTTCGCACAGCTTCCACAATGAGGTGGAGTTCTACAACCCGGGCGCCGCCGGTTGGGAGACCCGCACCATGTATGCGGGCGACGCCAAAGCGGGGATGTATAAGCGGCACCCCAAGACCGGCGAGGTGGTGGGGTTTTCCGGGTGCAGCGTGAGCTTTGTGGAGGTGTGAACCGTGGTAAACGTGTCCGAAACATGGAGCGCGCGGCAGGCGGAGCTCCTCGCGCCCGAAGGCTTTGTGGAGATCAGCTATCTGCTGAGCCACGACGGTCTGCAGGAAGAGGTGACCGCCACCAGCGAAACGGCGGCGGAGTTTGCGGCCACCCACAGCATCACCGATACGGCCGCAGCGGTGGTGGAATACGCCGTCCCCGAGTGGAATCTGTGGATCCTGGATGGCCGGGCACAGGTGCTCCCGGACGAGGGCGCCCCGGAGGACAGCGGCTATGTGGGAGCCGATCCGGACGGCAGCGGCGGTGTGCTGCTGCAGCCTGCCCGGCTCCAAACGGCGGCGATCCCCGGCATCACGATCACATGGAGCGGGGGATATGCCGTGGACTTCACCGTGACGGCCCGGAATGGGACTGCGGTCGCAGCGTCCAGAACTGTGACCAGGAACGCCGCCGGGGTGAGCGCGGTGGATCTGCCGATGCGGAATTACGATGCGGTGGAGATCGCCGTGCTGCGCTGGAGCCTGCCCGACCGGCGGGCGCGGATCAAGACGGTGGAGCTGGGGCTGCGGGTGACCTTCGGCAAGCAGGACATCCTCTCCTTTGAACACACCCAGACGGTCTGCCTGTGCAGCGGGGAACTGCCCAAGAACAGCATCCGCTTCAGCCTTGAGAACCTTGACGGCCGCTGGGATCCCCGTCGGCCGGACGGCGTGGAGCGCTACCTCTCCGAACGGCAGAGGATGACGGTGCGGTACGGCTTTGACCTTGGCGGCAGCGTCGAATGGATCCGGGCGGGGACGTTTTACCTCAGCGATTGGAAGACCCCGGCCAACGGGATCGAAGCGACCTTTGAGGCGAGAGATCTGCTGGAGTACCTGCTGGATGAGCCCTACAAAGGGATCACCGCCGGGACGCTGTACGAGATCGCCAAAGCGGCCCTCGGGCAGATCCAATTCCCCTGCGGCACGGTGTTTGACCTGGATCCGGTGCTGCAGAACTACAGCGCGGACTTCAGCACCTCCGGGGATGAGCGCACGGTGGCGGATGTGCTGCAGTCCTGCGCGAACGCTGCCTGCTGTGTGCTGTATCAGGATCGGGACGGTGTGTTCCATATCGCGCGGGAAAAGCGCGCAGCAAGCGGCTGTACCATCGGCCGCATGGTGGAGTACAGCTACCCGGAGTTCCGCCTGACAAGACCCCTGAAGCAGGTGGAGGTGACCGGCGGAACAGACAGCAGCAAACTGACCCATACACTGGGCGTGGGCGATGCCGGTGAAACACAGACGGTGAGCAACGAGTTGATCAGCACGGTGGAACAGGCCGCGGAGGTGGCTGCCTGGGTGGCGGAGAACCTGAAGACCCGCACGAACCTGAGCGGTGAATACCGGGCGGATCCACGGCTGGATGTGCTGGATACCGTGGCCGTGGAAACAAGATTCGGCACGGTGCAGGAGGTTGTTCTGACGGGGCTGACTTACACCTTTGCGGGGGCATTCCGGGGGCGGTTCGAGGGCTACATCCCGGCTGACCTCAACGCCGTCGCTTATTACAGCGGGGAGATCTGCAGTGGTGAGGTGAGCGGATGATGGATCTCATTACAGACCGCACCCAAGCCGATGTGGAGCGGGCGCGGGCGCTGAATGCAAAGGGCTGGGACGCAATGACCGATGCCGAGAGGGCGGAATGGAGCGCGGGCCTGAAGGGCGCTTACAACTGCACCGATCTGAATCGGGTGGAATCCGCTGTGGCCGAACTGGCGGCCCAGCTCGGTGTGGCTGTCGAGGTGAAGACCGACTGGACGGCGGCAGATGTGCCGAGGAATGCCGATCTGGAGCGTTATCTTGGCAACATCCGAGTGCTAAAAGAGCAAACTGGCGGTTTGCCTGGAACTCCATCTGTTCCTGCTGGCATGGATGGATTGAACTGGGCATCCGCTAATGCGATCGAGCAGATCCTGCTCGATCTGGAGCGCTTGATTTCTACATATTTCCGCTGCGGAACTGTGTTCTGCGGTGAATGAAGGAAAGGTCTATAAGTATGGCAATTGAGTTTGTGGATCGTGTGCCGACCTACGCAAATCGTGTGAAGGTCACGCCGGAGGATGGCACCGCCTACTATGCGACCGTTGAGCGGGCGGACAGTCCGGTCACGAACGGCACTCCGCTGAATGCAGAGACGTTCAATGCGATGCAGGCTGAGATCAAAGCGGCGGTGGTGACACTGACTGTTGCTGGTTGGGATGGCGATTCTGCGCCGTATAGTCAGACTGTGACTGTGGATGGCATGACGGATGCTTGGGTGCCCGGAGTCCCCGTCATTGCAGCAAGCAGCACAATGGAGACCAACCAGGCGATGCAGACGGCACTGTCCTGTGTGAGTCAGATCACCAGCGCGGAGAACGCGCTGACGTTTATCTGCTAT
>JBGVKB010000053.1:0-8249 GCA_045118955.1 Oscillospiraceae bacterium
GCTTATGATCCCGATGCCAAATGCGACCACCATGACCATCATCACGGCGAGGACCACGCTTGCGGTGAACATGGCTGTGGCAGCGAGCACCACTGCGGTGGGCATGACCAATAAATAGTCAAGTACATCCATGAACCTAAATGGTAACTAAATGGTAAGTGGCCATCAACTACGTCAAAGTCTATAAAGTTGATGTCTGCGCTGCCAGACATTTCGGCGTTTGCCAGCGGTCAGCTTCTATCTTCTGCAGGCAGGATGTCGCTTCACGAAATAGCGATAAGTGAGGGTGCTTATGGTGAAGAGATCCCCCTGGGCATGTAGAAAAGGTAACGATCCGGGATTTCCGGACAGTTCAAATTGTGAGGACAAGAGAAGTTTCGTGCGGAGCGGACTTTTATTGACTACAGCTGCCCAAAATATAACGGTTTCGAACCTTCAAAATCAATTACACCTTGGGTGCCATGCGCTACAATGAAGGTGATGGATTTGAGCATTCGACAAACGAAGCCTCGTTGGTCAATTCCAACGAGGCTCTATTTTCTGACCACATAAACAGCCACAGACAGCTTCGGAACACTTGGAAATTATGCGGTCAAAGTTGGTTTGAAAGGAAATGAAATCGAGAGAAAACTGCTAAAAATAACTATAAATGGCACGGAAAAATTTCTCATACCTTTTTACTTATGCGCATTTTCAAAGAGCATTGGAATGTACAGACCCCAATATATATCCAGAAGCCAGAGCATTTTTTGCAGGCCGAGTTGCCCAATACAGACCTGAATATGTCGAGTCGTTTCTTTCTATCTGGACTTATCACACCTTCTATGGCATAGTGTCTCGCTGCAAGGAGGTGTGATATGGGCAACATGCTTGAAGAGTTCTAGTACGGGAACATAAATCCCCAGGAACAGAGCAAGGAAAACAGCCGGGCAATCAAAGAACTGCTCAAACTGATGGGGCGAAACCGAGATCGGCTACATGACTCCATGACGGTGGAGCAACAGGAGACGCTTGAAAAATACGATGACTGCGTCAATGAAATGTACGGCTTGATTGAACTGGAGATATTCTCCTATGCTTTCAGGCTCGGAGGTGGACTTATGCTTGCCACATTGATGGACAGCGTGAGGATGCCTAAAGCAGAAAAAGACCACACAGCAGACTATCTGAAGCCTGTTGTGTGGTCTTTCTGTTGGCACCGCTTGAGGACGTCACTCATAAATTATCGTTGTTTTCCATAATCCCTAAGTGAACGCTCCAAAAGGTGTGCTTTTTTGTTGCCATGAGTCATTTCAGCGTATAGCGGCATTTGGGGTAATTCGGGCACCCGAAAAATGCACCGTACTTGCCGTTGCGAGCGACCAGTTCGGTTTTGCAGTAGGGGCACAGTTTTTTCTGTTTCAGCTCATCCAACTGGGTTTTGTAAGAGATCACCGCTTCCTTGTGTGTGGTGCGGGCGGCCTTTTCGGTGTGCTGGTTGTCTTGAATGTAGCGAAACAGCTCCTGTTTTTTCGTCTCATCCAATACATCGGGGTGTCCCTCCGCGAGCTTGTAGAGGGCGCGTTCCATGGTGGGCAGTGAATTGCAGACGGCCGTGTTGGGAGGCATCGCACCGCTGAGCTTGAAATCGTTGCAGATCGCAGCGATCACGGAGAAGCACGGCACCTCGCCGAAGTCCTTCAAGCAGGTCTTCAGGTATTCCACATGCTTTTGGTTTTGCCGAACAGGGCTATAGATCTCATATTTTCGGCCGTGATTGTAGTAGGCCCACTTGGATTTTTTGAGGTCTCCATAAAGCTTGGCATCCGGGTATGTTTTTACCTCAATCGCGTAGATGCCCCGGTTGCCGATGATCAGCAGATCGATCTGAGCGGTATACCCTTCCGCGCCGTCGATCAGCACATCGTGCAGGACCAGCGCGCCCGGTATGGTTTTGGCGTAGGTCTTGGCAAGCCATTCGCCGAAATTCCCCTGCAGTTCGTTCAGGGTCGGCCGTTTTTTCAATGCATCGAACAGCCCCATTCCCTGTTGCTCCTTTCACGATTGAGGTTCGTCTGCAATGCAGCGAGTTCACGCTCATTATACAACAAAACCCGCCCGACTTTAACCCGCCCGCCCCGAAAACCCTCTCACAAGGAGGCGATCCCATGGCATACTACATTTATTCCGACCGCTGGCACCACGACTGCATCGGTATGTACGACGACGATGGCTGTGTGTACGAGGGCCGGCAGTTTTTTGACGGCTTTGTGCCGGACATGAGTCATTTTGTGGGCCGTTTTGAGGGCGAATACGTGTACCGCGACCGCTGGTGCCGCGAGTGCGCGGGTATGCTGGAGCGCTCCACCGGTCAGGTGTACGAGGGGCGCAGCTTCTTCGATGGCTCCACCCCCGGCACCTCCCCCATCGGCTATGTGAGCCATGACGGCGAGGTGTACAACGAGGTGTCCTTCTTCACCGACACCAAGCCCTCCTCCTACCCGGTGGCCTATGTGCAGGAGGGCGGCGACGTGCGCATGGCCGGCGCGGCCTGCCTGCTGCTGGGCCTGTGCGAGGGCGGCTCCGGTGTGTCCGGCGGCGCGTCCTACGGCGGCGGGGCTTCGTCCGGCGGGTCGTATGGCGGCGGCGCGGGCGGTGCGGCCGCGGCGGGCGGCGGCCTGGGCTGCCTGCTGGTTCTGGTCATCGCGCTGGCGGTGTTCCTGCTGCCCAAGCTCCCCGACATGTGGGCGGAGCACAAGGCTGAGGAGGCCTACGAGGCGCAGCGCAGCGCTGAGATCCGCGAGTTCTACGCCACCGTTGGCTGGGAGGAGGTGGGCGACAACTGCCTGCGCTACCACGGCTACTTCGGTGAGATCGCCACCAAGGACACCCAGACCCCCGACTTCACCACCCACACCGACCGCACCGTGACCGTGACCGTCACCGGTGAGGACGGGCTGGAGTTCGAGGCGTACACCCGCGGCTACGACCCCGGCCGCCTGACCGACCCCCACTACGCCAACGGAGAGAGCTTTTTGGCCTGGGCGGACGAGCAGAACACCATCGTGGTCAAGCGGGTCAGCGGCACCGGCCACTACACCATCGACGTGGTGTTTGAGTGACGGATCCTGAGCAAAATACGGCAAAGGCCCCGCCTCCTTCGAGGCGGGGCCTTGCTTGCTTTATAAAGCCGCTCACAGCTCCGCGCCGTCCAGCAGCGCCCGCAGGGTGTCCTCGGGGCGGTGGGTGCGGCGGGGGTAGCGTGCCCGCAGGGGCGGGTGGGCGGTCTCCATGATGATGGGGAAGCCCACCGTGTCCAGCATGGGCTGGTCGTTGTAGTTGTCGCCGAAGGCCAGCACCTGTTCGGGGCGGATGCCCAGCTCCCGGCACAGTCCGGCCACGCCGGTGCCCTTGTTGGCAAAGGTGGTGTCGATCCAGCAGGGGCCGGCGAGGGTGGCGTTGGCGGCGGCCCACCTGGGAATGAACCGCTCCGACCAGGGCAGTGCGCCGCCGGGCAGATAGACCGATACCTTCACGATCTCCTCGGGCACCTGTTCGGGGGCGGTGATGGCCACGCAGCGGCTGCCCACCGCGTTCAGCGCCTCCCAGCCGCCCAGCCCGCGGCGCAGCACATACAGGGTGTTCTCGCCGGACAGGGTCACCTCGCCCTGTCCCTCGCAGCCGTCCCAGAAATCGCGGGCGATCTCCAGCGCCAGCGCCCGGGGCATGGTGGTCTTGGCCAGCAGCCTGCCCTGCCGGTCGAACAGCACCGCGCCGTTGTCGCACATGAACAGGCAGTCCTCCGCCACCGGGGCGAAGAGCTTTTGCAGGCTGGCGAACTGCCGCCCGCTGGCGGGGCAAAACTCTACCCCTCTCCCCTTCAGCTCCCGGATGAGGGGGAAGATCTCCTCACTAAGCCCGTTGCCCATGTTGGGCAGCAGGGTGCCGTCCAGATCGCTGCACACCAGCCGGATGTCGCTGAGTTTCATGTCCTTCTCCTCACTTTCCCGGGAAATTCCGGGCGCTGCGCAGATTGTTTTCCGCGATGATGTCGGCGATCCGCCGGTTGGCGGTCTCCACCTCCTCGCGGAAGGCCCGGGCGCTCACCCGCAGGGCGCCGTGCCCCAGAATGATGAGCTGTTCGGCCCCGTCCGAGGTGACCACCCGAACCCGGTTGCGCTTGTCGATCTGATAGGTGGCCTTTTCGATGAACATATCGGCGGTCTCGGCCTCCTTGGTGTAGACCACATGGATGTTGTGGTACTTCTGCACCACCCCCACGCCGCCCTTCACCCGGTAGGCGTCGAACACAAGGATCAGCACGCAGGCGTGGAACCCCTGATAATTGCACAGGATGTCCATCAGCGCCTGCCGCGCCGCATCCAGATTGGTGTGGGCCAGCTCCTTCAGCTCGTCCCACGCGAAGATCAGATTGTACCCGTCCACCAGCAGGAACTCCCGGGACGGGGTCAGGTCGGGGGCCTGCGGCTCCCCCTTGGCCCGCACCGGCGGCGCGAAGGCGCTGCGCTGCACCTTGCCGTAGGTGCGCTCAAAGATGGCCTCCAGCTCCCGATCCTGCTCCAGCGTGCCGGTGTACCGCTCCGCCTGCCGGCGGGGCAGATGCAGGGTGGGCGCGTCCTCGGCCTTGGGCTTCAGGGCGCTGTCCAGATGCATATGCAGGGGTACCTCGTTCCACTTCACGTTGAAGCCCGCGCCGTGGCCGCAGAACACCGAATCCGGGGTGTTTTCCACATCCCGCTCCGGGTCGTAGCCGGCGGCTTCGATGACCATCTGCGGGTCGGCGCAGGGGCGGTATCCGGCGGGGGTCAGGCTCAAACGCCCCCGCCCCCGGGTGTAGGCGTTCACCTCCGGTGCGTAGTCCCCCAGCGCGGCGGCGGGGGCGGCGCCGGTGAGCAGGGCGGTGATGCCGTCGTTCTCCGGGGCGGCCAGCTCCGCGCCCATGCGCTGCAGGTCGGCCATGGCGCGGCCCAGACTGTCGGCGGGCAGCTCCAGACGGAGCTGATACCACGGCTCCAGCAGCACGCTTTCGGCCTGCATCAGCCCCTGCCGCACCGCCCGGTAGGTGGCCTGGCGGAAATCCCCGCCCTCGGTGTGCTTCAGGTGCGCCTTGCCGCTGGCCAGCGTGATGCGCACATCGGTGAGCGGCGCGCCGGTGAGCACCCCTCGGTGGGGCTTCTCGGCCAGATGGGTCAGGATCAGCCGCTGCCAGTTGCGGTCGAGCAGATCCTCCGGGCAGGCCGAGCTGAACACAAGGCCGCTGCCGGGCGCGCCCGGCTCCAGAAAGAGATGCACCTCGGCGTATTGGCGCAGCGGCTCGTAGTGCCCCACGCCCTCCACGGTGGTGCGGATGGTCTCTTTGTAAAGGATGCGCCCGGGGCCGAAGCCCACCGCAAGGCCGAACCGCCCGGCGATGAGGTTCTGCAGCACCTCAAGCTGCACCGGCCCCATGAGCTGCAGGCGGATGCTGCGGTCGCCCTCGTCCCAGCCGATGTGGAGCTGGGGGTCCTCCTCCTCCAGCGGGCGCAGGGTCTGGTAGACGCTGTGGGGGTCGGCCCCCTCGGGCAGCAGGAGCTGGTAGGTCATCACCGGCTCCAGCACCGGGCCGCCGGCGTTGAGCTGTGCGCCCAGCCCCTGCCCCGGCCAGGTGTGGGCGAGACCGGTGACCGCGCACACCGCGCCGGGCAGAGCCTCCTCCACGGCGGTGAACTTCGCGCCGGAGTACACCCGGAGCTGGTCGGCCTTCTCCTGCCAGTGGGTCTGGTCGGCGGCGGCCGGCTCGGGTGTGCCGGTGAGCAGATCCTTCACACGCAGGCGGCCACCGGTGATCTTCATGTGGGTCAGACGCTCGCCCCGCTCGCCCCGGCTGATCTTGAACACCGAGGCGGCGAAGGCCTCGCCGTAATCGGGGCAGGGCGCGAGGGTGCGCAGCCCTTCCAGCAGCGCGTCCACCCCGTCCAGCTTCAGCGCCGAGCCGAACCAGCAGGGGAACACCCGGCGGGCGGCAACGGCGTCCGCCACCGCCTCTCTGGTCACGGTGCCATCGGCCAGGAACTGCTCCATCAGCCGCTCGTCGCACAGGGCCAGCTCCTCGCCGCGCTCCTCGGCGGGGGCGGAGAAGTCCACACAGCCGGGGGCAAGGCGGGCGCGCAGCTCGGTCAGCAGGGCGGCGCGGCCCTGCCCGGGCAGATCCATCTTGTTTACAAACAGGAACACCGGCACCCGATGACGCTCCAGCAGCTTCCACAGGGTCAGGGTGTGGCCCTGCACCCCATCGGTGCCGCTGATGACCAGCACCGCCGCGTCCAGCACCTGCAGGGTGCGCTCCATCTCGGCGGAGAAGTCCACATGGCCGGGGGTGTCCAGCAGGGTGAAGCGCACGCCCGGCGTGTCCAGCACCGCCTGCTTGGAGAAGATGGTGATGCCCCGGGCGCGTTCCTGTGCGTCGGTGTCCAGAAAGGCGTCGCCGTGATCCACCCGCCCCAGACGGCGGGTGATGCCCGCCTGATAGAGCAGGGCTTCGGATAGGGTGGTCTTGCCGGCGTCCACGTGGGCGAGGATGCCGAGAACGATCTGTTTCATGGCGTTTTACTCCGTGATGCGGTATGATAAAAGGAAAAGCGGGTGCGGCCCCGCGGGATGGCAGATACAAATTTATTGTAACACACCGCCCGCCGACCGACAACAGCCCGCCCGCCGCGATATAGGCGGCATATCAAACGAAAGGAGGAAACAGTATGGACGAGAAGAAGCGCAACGAGGGGATCCTGGCCCACATGGGCCGCACCGGGCCGGTGGAGCTGCTGCACCAATACCAGCCGGAGGGCCGGATGGTGCTGGCAGACGCGCCGAAGCCCCTGCCCCTGCTGGGGGCGGTCTGCGGCGACGTGGCCGGCTCTGCCTACGAGCACCACAACATCAAGCGCCTCCCCACCCGGGAGGAGCTGATGCCGGCGGACGCCTGCATCACCGACGACACGGTGATGACCGTCGCGGTCGCCGAGGGACTGCGCCGCGGGCTGGCCATGCTGCCGCTGGACTGGCAGAACACCCCCGGAGCCGAGGGCGAGCTGAGGGAGTCGGTCCGCCGGCGGCTGGGGGACTACGGGCGCCGGTACCCCAACGCGGGCTACGGCGGCAGCTTCCGCCGCTGGCTGCACAGCACCCACGCCGAGCCTTATTATAGCTGGGGCAACGGCAGCGCCATGCGTGCCTCCTTTGCGGGCTGGATGGCCCGCAGTCTGGAGGAGGCCGAGGCGCTGGGGCGGGTCACCGCCATGCCCACCCACGACCACCCGGAGGGCATTCTGGGCGCGGAGAAGGTCGCCGGCTGCATCCGGCTGCTGCGGGACGGCGCGGGCAAGGAGGACATCCGCGCCTACGCCGCCCGGGACTACAGCATGGACTTCACGCTGGACGGCATCCGGGACAGCTACCGCTTTGATGTGAGCTGCCGCGGCTCGGTGCCGCAGGCCATCATGGCGTTTCTGGAGGGCGGGGACTTCGAGGAGGTTCTGGCGCGTGCCATCTCCATCGGCGGCGACAGCGACACCATCGCCGCCATTGCGGGCAGCATCGCCGAGGTCGTGTACCCCATCCCCACCCGCCTGCGGGAGCAGGTCACCGCGCATCTGCCCCCGCGGCTGGAGAACGAGCTGATCCGCGCCACCCAGTTCGCCAGGCAGCGCACCGGCGGCTGAGCGCGCAGAACAAAAGAGGCTCCCCGGTGGGCAATGTCATTAAGCTAAGGTTTTGAGCGAATACGAAAAAGTACCTACCCTATTTTCAATGGGGTGGGTACTTTTTATGATATAAAAACATGATTAGGGCTACAATGAAACTTCGCAACCGTCTGACAAAGTGAATTTTCATGTAGGAATCATTCCCTATAGCACTTGTCTTTTTTCGCTGAATATGATACGCTAATACAAATTAGAAAAGAAAGAGGCGGAAAGATGATTAACTTTTCTTGCAAGTAAAATCGGAATATGCAGTAATGCCATTTATTTGGTATTGTTGCGCCCATTGCAAGAAAGTTATAGGTCTCTTCGTCTCTATATAGCGCTTTTGCCACTTCGCGAAGTGGTGTGTTATGCTATGACGAGCTGCAAGAATGGACTTTCTTGCGGCTCTTATTTTTTGCGAAAGGAAGTGAAGCTGTGATAAATACCACAGATTTGGTCGTTACACATGATTTTCTCCGTATGGCGTCGGTGTAGTCCGGTGGGACTCATACGGAGTAAAATGGCACC
>JBGVKB010000054.1:0-27830 GCA_045118955.1 Oscillospiraceae bacterium
GGCCTGATCTACTCCCTGCTGACCGGCAAGGACACCCCGGGCGCGGTGGAGTTCGCTGTGGCGGCTTCCGCTCTGAAGCACTCCATCGAGGGCGACTACAACATGGTCACCGTCGCTGAGGTGGAGAAGCTGGCCGGCGGCGACGGCTCCGGCCGCATCCAGCGCTAAGCGCTTCCATAACTCTGGTGACCGGCGGCCGTAAGGCTGCGGGGCGGGCGGCTCTGCCGCCGGGGAGACGCCCTGCCGCTTAAGACCGTCTGATACAGAAAACCGGATCCTGCCTGTGCAGGGTCCGGTTTTTGTTGTTTTTAGGCTCGGCTCGAAACAAACGAAACAAAGGGCCGCGCGCCGCGGCAAAACGCGCTTTTTGGCGCAAAGCAAACCGCCGGACAGGGCGTGTTCCTGTGGATTTTTTTGTGCAAATCCTGTATAATAGAAAAAATATGTACACCCGCCGACAGGAGGAACCCGCCATGACCCATACCACGACCGCCGTGCTGGTGGCAGCCGGCAGCTCCACCCGCATGGGATTCGACAAGCTCGCCGCCGTGGTGGGCGGCAAAACGGTGCTGCAGCGCAGCGTGGAGGCCTTTGACCGGCACCCGGCGGTCACCGATCTGGTGCTGGTGGCCGGCAAAAACATCGAACAGGTGCAGGCGGCCGCGGCTCTGTGCAAAAAGCCGGTGCAGGTGGTGCAGGGCGGCGCGACCCGTGCCCGCAGCGTGCTGAACGGCGTGGGCGCGGCAAAGGGGGAGTTTGTGGCCATCCACGACGCGGCGCGGCCCTTTGTCAGCGAGGCGGTCATCACCGCGGCGCTGGAGGCTGCGTGGGTGTGCGGCGCCGCCGCCCCCGCCGTCCCGGTGAAGGACACCGTCAAGGTCACCCGGGAGGGGCTTGTGCAGACCACCCCCGACCGCAGCACCCTGTTCGCGGTGCAGACCCCCCAGTGCTTTGGCCGGGCGCAGTATCTGGAGCTGGCGGCACAGCAGGAGGTGGACGCCCTCACCGACGACTGCCAGCTCTTTGAGCGGGCGGGTCTGCCGGTGCGGCTGACCCCGGGTGACTACGGCAACTACAAGATCACCACCATCGAGGATCTGAAGGAGGCAAACACCATGCGCATCGGTCACGGCTACGACGTACACAAGCTGGTGGAGGACCGCCGGCTCATTCTGGGCGGTGTGGACATCCCCTACGAAAAGGGGCTGCTGGGTCACTCGGACGCGGATGTGCTGGCGCACGCGGTCTCGGACGCGCTGCTGGGCGCGGCGGCGCTGGGGGACATCGGGCAGCATTTCCCGGACAATGACCCCGCCTACAAGGGGGCGGACAGCCTGAAGCTGCTGGCTCATGTGGCACAGCTTCTGGCGGCAAAGGGCTGGAAGATCGGCAATGTGGACGCCACCATCCTGTGCCAGAGGCCCAAGCTGATGCCTCACATCCCCGCCATGCGGGAAAACCTGGCCCGCGCCATGGGGGTGGAGACGGACGCCGTGAGCGTGAAGGCCACCACCGAGGAAAAGCTGGGCTTCACCGGGCAGGGGCTGGGCATCGCCGTACACGCGGTGGCCCTGATCACCCGCTAAAAACTGTTCCAAAGTGAAAGCGGATATGTTATACTGATAAAAGGTATTTTATGCCTATTTCTGTACCCGCAGGAGCCGGGGAGAAAACAGGGGAGGGCGAATCACAGCCATGCGAGAGCAACTGGACAACATCATATTCAACTTCCGTTCCAGCAACTGGCACGACTGGCTGGACATTGCGATCATTGCGGTCGTGGTGTATCTGCTCATCGGGCTGGTCCTGCGCACCCGCGCCGGTCAGCTTGCGAAGGGCTTTGCCATGATCCTCGGCATCTACATTTTTGCCAGCGCGCTGCGTCTGCGCACGGTATCCTGGCTGCTGGACAGCGTGCTTCAGGTCGGTATTATGGCGCTGGTGGTGCTGTTCAGCCCGGAGCTTCGCCGCGCGCTGGAACAGCTCGGTCAGACGGACAAATGGATGTCCACCGTCTTCACCTTCCGCCGCAACGACCCCACCCTGCGCACTAAATGGCAGGCGGCCACCGTGGCCATCTGTGACGCGGCCGAGCAGCTCAGCGACAGCCACACCGGCGCGCTCATCGTGCTGGAGCGCCGCTCCAACCTGTCCGAGATCATCCGCACCGGCACCCCGCTGAACGGCGACGTGAACCGCGAGATGCTGGGCACCATCTTCTACGAGGGTACCCCTCTGCACGACGGCGCGGTGGTGGTGCAGGACGGTATGCTGAAGGCGGCCGGCTGCGTGCTGCCCCTGTCCAACAATCTGGAGATCGGCAAGGACATGGGCACCCGCCACCGCGCAGCGCTGGGCATGAGCGAGAACTCTGATGCGGTGGTGGTGGTGGTCAGTGAGGAGACCGGCATCATCTCGCTGGCGAAGAACGGCGTGCTCATCCGCCGTCTGGATCGCCAGAGCCTGTTCAATATGCTGCAGGAGGACGTGGTCCCCGCCGAGCAGCAGGAGGAGAAGAAGCAGCCCTTCTGGGAGCGGAGGAAAGTGCATGAATAAAGGAAAGATCAGCCTGCGCGCCCTGCTGGACGACCCCCGAAGCCGGGCGGTCATCTCGCTGTTGTGCGCGGTCATGCTGTGGACAACGGTCACCATCGCCATCAACCCGGGCGCGGAGATCACCGTCCGCGGCATCCCGGTGGACTTTACCTACGGCGCGGGCGGCTACACCAGTCTGGGCCTTGACATCATCGACCATCCTGAGATGGAGGTGTCGGTGTACTGCACCGGCGATGGCGTGGATCTGGGCAGCCTGAACGAAAGCTCGTTCCTTGTGTACCCCGACTATTCGGCGGTCAAAGGCAGCGGCAAAGTGAACCTGCCCCTCAAGGTGGAGGTCAACGACACCCGCCTTGCCAACCGCGTCACCGTGGAACTGGCCAGCGGGCAGTCCTCCACGGTGGAGATCGTGTTCGATACGGTGGTGGAGCGCACCTTTAGGGTCTCCACCCAGATCGAGGGTCTGCAGCTTGCCACCGGCTATGTGCTGAACCGCACCACCGTGTCCCCCGCCGAGATCACCGTCACCGGCCCCGAGAGCGAGCTGGATTTGATCAACCGGGTGGTGGCCCCTGTGGCGGTGAACGGCGAGCTGGCGGACAGCGCCATCATTCAGGCGGAGCTGGAGCTTCGGGATCAGTACGGCCAGCCCATGACGCTGGAATACGCAGAGCCTTCCGCCACCATGGCGGATGTGAGCTTTGTGGTGAACCAGATCGCCACCCTGCCGCTGACCGTGGACTTCATCAACACCCCGCCGGGCTTCGATGTGAGCAAGCTGCCCTACACCCTGTCCCAGCAGACCCTGACCGTCTCCGGCCCCACCCGCAAGATCGCCACCATGACCGAGCTGTCGGTGGGTTACTTTGACCTGTCCACCTTTGCCATGGACGACGACTGGGCGCTGAGCATCGAGCTGCCCGAGGATGTGGTCAATCAGGAGAACGTCTCCGCGGTGACCCTGAGCTTTGATTCTTCCAAGCTGGCCACCAAGACTCTGAATGTGAGCGAGGACAACATCCGGGTCATCAACCTGCCCTCCAACTACCAGCTTGAGGTGGAGACCAACCGCATCAACAACGTGGTGCTGGTAGGCCCCACCGAGGAGATCGAGAACCTGTCGGCCTCCAGCGTGGTGGCGCGCATTGATGCGCAGGACATTCAGGTGACCGTGGGTCAGCAGAATGTGGCGGTGGAGATCTACGTCCCCTCCTCCACCGGCATCTTTGCGGTGGGCACCTACACCGTGCAGTGTGCCATCACCTCTGAGTGATAAAAAATAACGACAAAAGGATCTTATTCAGACCTATGCTTCTGGTTCGAAACATTCGGCTGCCCCTGTCCTGCGGCGAGGCGCAGGCGGTGCGGGAAGCGCTTCGCATCCTGCGCCTGCCTGTCTCCGCCGTGCGGCAGAGCGGCATCGCAAAAATCTCGGTGGATGCCCGGCACAAAAAGCCGATGCTGGTGTACACCGTGGCCATCACGCTCAACGATGAGGGTGCGGAATCGGCGCTGGCCGGGGCCGCGCCCTGCGTTGCTGTTGCAAAACAGCCCCGTCTGGTGCTGCCCCGGGGCAGTGAGGTGCTGACCGACCGCCCGGTGGTGTGCGGACTTGGCCCGGCGGGTCTGTTCTGTGCGCTGCTGCTGGCCCGGCAGGGGCTGCGCCCTCTGGTGCTGGAGCGCGGCCCCGCCTTGGCTGACCGGGTGAAGGCGGTGGAGCATTTCTCCGCCACCGGCGAGCTGGACCCCAACGCCAACATCCAGTTTGGCGAGGGCGGCGCGGGCACCTTCTCGGACGGCAAGCTGACCACCCGCATCGGCGACGAGCTGTGCGGCTATGTCACCCGCACCCTGCTGGAGCACGGTGCCCCGGCGGAGATCGCCATTCGGCAGAAGCCCCATGTGGGCACCGACCTGCTGCGGGGGGTCATCACCTCCATCCGCGCTGAGATCGAGCGGCTGGGCGGCGAGGTGCGCTTCAACACCGCCCTGACCGGCCTGAGCATCAAAAACGGACGGCTTACCGGCATTCAGACCACGGCGGGGGAGGTGCCCTGCCAGGCGCTGGTGCTGGCGGTGGGGCATTCCGCCCGGGATACCTTTGAGATGCTTCAGCAAAACGGTCTGGAGCTGACCTGCAAGCCCTTTTCGGTGGGCTTCCGGGCGGAGCATCTGCAGACCGCCATTGAGGAGAGCCTGTACCACGAGGCGGCAGGCCATCCGGCCCTGCCCCGGGGCGAGTATCAGCTCAGCCAGCAGGTGGGCGGCCGGTGCGTGTACACCTTCTGTATGTGTCCGGGCGGTCAGGTTGTGGCGTCCGCCAGCGAGGAGGGCGGCGTGGTGACCAACGGCATGAGCTACCACGCCCGCGCCGGCAAAAACGCCAACGCGGCGGTGGTGGTCAGCGTGGACGGCCGCGACTTTGACGAGGACCCTATGAAGGCCATCGCCTTCCAGCGGCAGTTGGAGCAGGCGGCCTACCGGGCGGGCGGCGGCGGATACGCGGCCCCGGCCGAGAACGTGCAGAGCTTTTTGCAGGGGCAGGGGCGTCTGACCGTTGGCCGGGTGGTGCCCACCTACGACCGGGGCGTGACGCCCTGCGATCTGGGCAGCCTTCTGCCCGGCGACCTCGCCCCCACCATGCGGGCGGGTCTGACCGCGTTTGAACGGAAGATCGCCGGTTATACCGCCCCCGAGGCGGTGCTGACCGGCCTTGAGACTCGGACCAGCAGCCCGGTGCGGCTGCCCCGGGGCGAGGACTATCAGAGCCTGAAGCTGACGGGGCTGTACCCCTGCGGCGAGGGCGCAGGCTATGCGGGCGGCATCGTGAGCGCCGCCGTGGATGGGCTGCGGGTGGCGCGGGCCATTTTGGGCCGCTACCGCACCGAGGCCTGAAACAAAAGGAGAGTCAATGGCACAGAAGGATCCGATCCAGCGTGATCTTGAGGAGCTTGGCCGGGTGCTGGGCGAGTTCGGCGGGCTGATGGGCGAGATGGGTGCCCAGTTGGGCAGTGATCTGAGCGACGCCGCCCTGCGGGGCATGGAGGAGCTGCGGGTGCAGTGGGAGCGTCAGCAGGCGCGGGAGCGGGAACAGCGCGAACGCCGCCGCAAGCAGAACCTCCCCGGCCGCGCGGCGAACCTGACGCTGGGCATCGTGGGCGCGGTGCTGGGTGGCAGCTTTGCCATCACCGCGCTGTGCTGTCTTATCCCGGCGCTGACGCTGATGGGGGTGGAAGCCCTTGTGGCGCAGGTGTTTTGGATCGTCACAGCGTCCTTTGCGGTGATGACCATTCCCTTTGCGTGGATGGGCACGGTGTTCCTGCGGCGGGCGGCCTGTCTGCGGCGGGCGCCCCGCTATCTTGCACTGCTGGAGGAGGCCGGCTGGGCAGATGAGGACGAGTTGGCCCGTGCAGCGGGCGTCTCCCGCAAGCGTGTGCAGAAGGATCTGCGGCTGCTGGTGAAGATGAACCGGCCTGCCGGCTGCTATTACGATGAGGACAACGGGCGGTTCTATCTTGACCGCGCCGACTGGCTGGCCGAGCAGGAGCGTCTGGCCGCCGACCGCAAGGCCGAGCAGGCGGAGCAGGAATCCGCTGCCGCCCCCGGCGACACCGATGCCATGCTGCGGCAGGGCAGGGGCTTTGTGGAATTTTTGAACCGCTACCGGGGCGGGTTTGAGCCGCAGACGCAGGCGGAGATGGATCGGCTGGCGGGCATCTGCACCGACATCTGGAATTGGGTGGAGAAGAACCCCGCCAGCGCCCCCAAGGTGCGACGGCTGGTGAGTTATTACCTGCCCACCACCCGCAAGCTCATTCTGGCGGCACACGCGGCATCGGGGCGCAGAGGCACCGCGGCGGCGGACATCAGCCGGCGGGTGACCGACACCCTGCGGGAACTGAACACCGCCTTTGCCCGGCTGCGGGATGATCTGATGGTGGATCTGTCCATGGATGTGAGCAGTGAGATCGCCGCCATGGAGGCCATGCTGCGGCAGGACGGTCTTACCGGCGGCGGGCTGACCCTGTAAACGATGTGATTTTAACGATGCAGTGGCGAATGTCCCTGCATCTCCATGAAAAACGGAGGAATCGGATATGCGGATCAACAAGTGGATCAAGGCGGCTGTGATCCTGTTCTTGGCGGGCTTTGTGCTGTACTTTGTGGTAGGGCCTTTCGGGGTGACGGTGTCGGTGTGCGCGATCCTGTTCGTGCTGCCGGTGGGTGTGATCCTCATGCTGCGGGACGGCGTGAAGGCGGCTACCTCTCCCGAGGCCAAAAAGACCCTGAAGGAAAAGCAGGAAGAACTGAAGAGCCTGAAAGAAAAAGCGAAGCACCATTGATAAAATCTGAAATTTAACATATTTTGTTGGAACTGTGAGGAACGACGTCTATGACCTACCAAGCCTGGGAAGTGAATCGCCCGGATGAAAAAGCTGCGGCATTGCTGGCGGCGAAGATCGGTGCGCCCAGACTGCTGGCGCGGGTGCTGGTGGCCCGCGGCTACGATACCCCCGAGAAGGCCATGGGTCTGCTGGGGGAGGACACCGCGCTGAGCGACCCCTTCCTGCTGAAGGACATGGACAAGGCGGTGGAGCGCATCCTGCGGGCGGTGGACGCGGAGGAGCCGATCGTGGTCTTCGGTGATTACGACGTGGACGGCGTGACCGCAACGGCGCTGCTCTTCAGCCATCTGCGCAGCATGGGCGCCAACGTGCGCTGTATGCTGCCCACCCGGGAGGGGGACGGCTACGGCCTGTCCGAGCGGATGGTGCGACGGCTGGCAGAGAAGGGCTATCGGCTGATCATCACGGTGGACAACGGCATTTCTGCGGCGGCCGAGACGGAAGTGGCTGCCGAGCTGGGGGTGGATGTGGTCATCACCGACCACCACCTGCCCCCGGAGAAGCTGCCCCGGGCGGTGGCGGTGGTAGACCCCATGCGGGCGGACGACACCAGCCCCTACAAGGGCTTCTCCGGCGCGGGCGTGGCCTTTAAGCTGTGCGCGGCGCTGGACGGCTGTGACCCGGAGGCGCTGCTGGAATTCTGCGGAGATCTGGCCGCGGTGGGCACCGTGGCGGACGTGATGGATCTGACCGGCGAGAACCGGACGCTGGTGCGCCGGGGTCTGGAGGTGCTGCAGAACAGCGAGCGCCCCGGCCTGCTGGCGCTGATGGAGGCCAGCGGTCTGGGCGACCGGCCGGTGAACGCCGACACGGTGAGCTACACGCTCGCCCCCCGGCTGAACGCGGCGGGCCGCATGGAGAGCGCCGCCCTTGCGCTGCAGCTTCTGCTGTGCGAGGACGAGGAGCGGGCGGTGGAACTGGCCGACCGTCTGAACTGCTGCAATCAGGCGCGGCAGAGCGCTGAGCAGGAGATCCTTGCCCGGGTGCAAGCCCAGCTCGATGCTGACCCGTCGCGGAAAAATGACCGTGTGCTGCTGGTTTGGGGCGAAAACTTCCACTCCGGCGTGACCGGCATCGTGGCCAGCCGGCTGGTGGAGCAGTACGGCCGCCCGGCCATCGTGGTGACCCTGCAGGACGGCGAGGGCAAAGGCTCGGGCCGCAGCGTGGAGGGCTTCCACCTGCACGAGGCCATCACCGCCTGCAAGGACGTGCTCATCCGCTACGGCGGGCACGCGCTGGCGGCGGGTCTGTCGGTGCGGCAGGAGAACCTTGAGGAGCTGCGCCGCCGTCTGAACGAGTGGGCGGCCAGGACCTACCCGGTGCCGGTGCAGCCCCCGCTGCGGCTGGACGTCCCGGTCAAGCTGGAGGAGCTGACCGTGGAGGAGGTGCAGGGCCTGGACTATCTGGCCCCCTGCGGCCACGGCAACCCCTCGCCCATGTTCCTCGTGGAGAACGCGGTGGTGGACGGGGTGTTCCCCATGGGGGACGGCGGCCGCCACAGCCGGGTGCGGCTGCGGCAGGGCACCGCGGCCCTGTACGCCGCCTTTTTTGGGATGACCCCGGCGCAGATCCCCTATGGGCCGGGCGATCGGGTGGACGCCGCTGTGGCGCTCTCGGTGTTCGAGGGGCGCAGCGGGCCGATGCTGTCCGGCCGCATCCGTGCCCTGCGGCCCGCGGGGCTGGGCAACGAGGCGGCCCGGCAGGCGGCGCTGTACGAGGCATTCCGCTGCGGCGCGGCCCTGACCGAGCGGCAGCGCGGGCTGCTGAAGCCCCAGCGCAGTGACACGGTGGCCGTATACCGCAAGCTGCAGAGCGGCGCGGTATTTGCGGACGACCTGCAGCCCCTGTTTGCACAGCTCGGCGCGGAGCAGACCGGCAAGACGCTGGTGAGCCTTGAGGCGCTGACCCAGCTTGACCTGATCACCGTGCGGCAGGTGGAGGGCATCAATCGGTTCGCACTGGTGCCCACCAAGGAGAAGAAGGATCTGACCAGCGCGCCCATCCTGCGCGCTATGGAGGAATGAATATGGCCGATTATTTTATCACCTATGAGGATCTTGCTCAGAGGATCGAAAGCTCCGGCAAGCCCTACAACATTGAGATGATCCGCAAGGCCTACGAGCTGGCGGCGGAGGCCCACGGCGACCAGCGCCGCCGCAGCGGCGAGCCGTATATCTGCCACCCCCTGCAGGTGGCCTGCCTGCTGGTGGATCTGGGCATGGATTCCGAGACGGTCACCGCCGGCATTCTGCACGACGTGGTGGAGGATACCATCGTGACCACCGCCGAGCTGACCGGCAAATTCGGCGCGGACGTGGCCCTGCTGGTGGATGGCGTCACCAAGCTGACCCAGCTCAAGTTCTCCTCCATGGAGGAGCAGCAGGCCGAAAACCTGCGCAAGATGCTGCTGGCCATGAGTCAGGACGTGCGGGTGATGATCATCAAGCTGTGCGACCGTCTGCACAATATGCGCACCGGCGATGGCTGGCCCGAGCAGAAACGCCGCGACAAGGCCAAAGAGACCATGGAGGTCTATGCCCCCATCGCCCACCGTCTGGGCATCAGCAGCATCAAGGAGGAGCTGGAGGATCGCAGCCTGCACTATCTGGATCCCGTGGGCTACGACGAGATCCGAGAGCTGCTGGCGCAGCACCGGGGCACCGAGTTCCTGGAGCAGGTGTCCGCCTCCATCCACGAGCGGCTGGAGGAGAACGGCATCCACAACGCCACCATCAAGCGGCGGGTCAAGAGCATCTACGGCATCTACCGCAAGACCATCATGCACCAGAAGGAGTTTGATGAGATCTACGACGTGTATGCGGTGCGCATCATTCTGGACACGGTGGCCGAGTGCTACAACGCGCTGGGCGTCATCCACGATATGTTCCACCCGCTGCCCAACCGATTCAAGGACTATATCTCCACCCCCAAGCCCAATATGTACCAGTCGCTGCACACCACCGTGCTGGGTCACGAGGCCCTGCCCTTCGAGGTGCAGATCCGCACCTGGGAGATGGATCAGGTGGCGGAGTACGGCGTTGCTGCCCACTGGAAGTACAAGGCTGGCGTGCAGAGCGGCGGCAAGAGCAACAATCTGGACGCCCGCCTTGCGTGGGTGCGCCAGCTTCTGGAGAGCCAGCGGGATTCCAGCGACGTGGGCGACATTCTGCGCGATCTGAAGGGCGACCTGCTGCCCGAGGAGGTCTTTGCCTTTACCCCCCGGGGCGACGTCATCAACCTGCCCGCCGGTGCCACCGTCATCGACTTTGCCTACGCCATCCATTCCGCCGTGGGCAACCGCATGACCGGTGCCAAGGTGAACAGCAAGATCGTGCCCATCGACCACAAGGTGGTCACCGGCGAGATCATCGAGATCATCACCGGCCCCGCCGACAAGGGGCCGAGCCGCGACTGGCTGAAGATCGTTGTGACCAGCGGCGCCAAGAACAAGATCCGCAACTGGTTCAAGCGGGAGCGCCGCGAGGAGAACATTCAGGAGGGCCGCGCCGCGCTGGAGCGTGAGATGCGCCGCGCCCTCATCAACGTGCCCGTCGAGAAGTGGGATGAGTTCATGGCGGAGATCGCCCGCCGCCAGCGCCTGAACAGCGCTGAGGAGCTGTACGCCGCCATCGGCTACGGCGGCCTGCAGATCAGCCGCCTGATGGGCAAGCTGAAGGACGAATACAGCCGCCTGCGGGAGGCCGAGGCCGCCAAGGCCTTCACCATGGAGGACGTGCCCATCCACCGCACCCACACCAAGGACGGTGTGGTGGTGGAGGGCATTGACAACTGTCTGGTGAAGTTCGCCAAGTGCTGCAGCCCTCTGCCCGGCGACAAGATCGTGGGCTTTATCACCCGGGGCTTCGGCGTGTCCATCCACAAGCTGGACTGCGCCAACGCCCAGCAGAGTATGGCGCACCCGGAGAACTCCGCCCGCTGGGTCAAGGCCTACTGGGAGGAGAACGCCATCCCCAAGGAGCATTTCAAGGCTGCCCTTGAGATCTACGCCGAGGACCGGGATGGTCTGCTGGGCGAGGTGGCCACGGGTCTGGCCGACCTGCGGGTGCCCATCTACGCCATGAACGCCCGTCAGGGCGCCAACGACAAGGCCTACATGAACGTGACCGTGGGCATTGCCAACACCGAGCATCTCAACAACGTGGTCAGCAAGCTGCGGAAGATCCGTGGTGTCATTTCTGTGACCCGTACCTGATATACCTTAATACAATGGAGGAGCGATTATGCGAGCGGTACTGCAGCGCGTGAGCCGCGCCAGTGTGGTGGTGAACGGGGGAGAGCCTCGCGCCATCGGGCCGGGGCTGGTCATCCTGCTGGGCGTGCGGGAGACCGACACGCTGGACGTGGTGCCCAAGCTGGCGGAGAAATGCGCGCACCTGCGAATTTTCCCCGATGCGGACGGCAAACTGAATCTGAGTGCCGTGGAGCTGGGCTACTCGGCTCTTGTGGTGAGCAACTTCACCCTGTACGGCGATTCCCGCAAGGGCAAGCGCCCCAGCTTCACCCATGCGGCCCGGCAGCCCCTCTCCATCGACGCCTACGAGCTGTTTTTGGAGCAGATCCGCCGACAGGGCCTTGCCGATGTGCAGCACGGCGAATTTGGCGCCGATATGCAGATCGAGCTGGTGAACGACGGCCCCATCACCCTCATTCTGGACACGGACGAGTGGTGATGCGGCACGGAATTTGCAAATTCGTGCTGAAATAACAACAAATTATTCATATGTGCCGGGTACAATGATGGTACACCGACAGAAAGTGAGCATTCGATGAAGATCTTTCATCTGCTGGGCTTCGCGCCCTATTATACCAACAGCTTCCTGCTCATCACCGAGGGCGGCAGCGCGGTGGTCATTGACCCCAGCGCCGACCCCAAGAAGTACAACCGTCTGCTGGGTGAGCACAACGCCAAGCTGACCCACATCTTCCTCACCCACGGGCATCTGGATCATGTGTCCGCCGCTGAGGAGCTGCGCAAGCAGTGGAACGCCACCCTGTATCTGGACTCGGCGGACGCCCGCGGCAGCACCATGCTGCCCATGACCATCTCGGACGCCTGCTACACCGAGGGCGGCGAGATCACGGTGGATGAGCTGACCTTCAAGACTTGGCACACCCCGGGCCACACCCCGGGCTGCTGGTGCATCCTGTGCGGCGAGCACTTTTTCACCGGTGACACCCTGTTCCAGATGAGCATCGGCCGCACCGACTTTGCCGAGAGCAACCATGGGGACATGGTGCGCAGCCTGAAAAAGCTCTGTGAGCTGGATCTGCCCGACAGCACCATCGTGCTGCCCGGCCACATGGATTTTTCCACGCTGGGGCAGGAGAAGCGGTTGAATCCGTACCTGCGGGGGTGAGCGCATGGAGTTGACCGTTCTTGGCTTCGCGTCCGGCTACGACGTGGAGCACGTGATCCGACTGTTCTACCCCATGGCAAAGCTGGTGCCCGCCTACAAGCGGCACAGCGATCTGGTTCTGGCCCGCCGCAGCGGCGACCGTCTGCTGGCCGGCGTGCGCGAGAACGGCGTGTGCCACTGGCGGCGCGGCCGGGTGGGGGAGGGCGAGAAGCCCATCTTTGCCCTTGCAAAGCTGGTGTATGAGCTGCTTCGGCAGGTCACCGGCATCCGCCCGCCCTGGGGCATGATGACAGGCGTGCGCCCGGTGCGCATCATCCATGACCAGCGTGCCGCCGGCAATACGGAGCAGGGCATCGAGTCCCTGTTCATCGATCACTACGATTGTACCCGCCAGCGGTTCGAGCTGGCAAAGGGCATCGCGGACCTGCAGCGGCCCATCATTCAGCGCAGCGGCCTGCGGGACTGCAGCCTGTACATCGGCATCCCGTTCTGTCCCTCCCGCTGCAGCTATTGCAGCTTCGTGTCCCGAACGGTGGAGAAGGACAAAAAGCTCATCCAGCCCTATGTGGATCACCTCTGCCTTGAGCTGGAGGCCATTCGGCAGGAGATCGAGCAGACCGGGCTGCACCTGCGCACCCTGTACATCGGCGGCGGTACCCCCACCAGCCTGAGCGCGGATCAGCTCCGCCAGCTCATGGGCAAGGCGGCGGAATGCTTCGACCTGTCCGGGCTGGAGGAGTACACGGTGGAGGCCGGCCGCCCCGACTGCACCGACTTTGAGAAGCTGCAGGTGCTGAAGGAGTACGGGGCCACCCGCATCTCCATCAATCCTCAGACCTTCGAGGACGAGGTGCTGGTGCGCATCGGCCGCCGCCACACCGCGGCGGACATCGAGCGGTGCTACCGGGAGGCCCGCGCCGCCGGCCACACCAACATCAACATGGATCTGATCGCCGGTCTGCCCGGCGACACGGTGGAGGGCTTCGCCCGCAGCCTGAAGAAGGCCATCGAGCTGGATCCCGAGAACATCACCGTACACACCCTGACCCTAAAGCGGGCGTCCAGTCTGGTCATCGACCAAAGCCCGGACGACTACGCCGACGTGGCCCGGATGCTGGAGGAGTGCGATGCGCTGAATGGGGCGGGCTATGTGCCCTATTATATGTACCGCCAGAAAAACACCCTGCAGAATCTTGAAAACATCGGCTGGTGCAAGCCGGGGTACGAGGGCTACTACAACATCTATATTATGGAGGAGATCCACTCCATCCTCTCCGCCGGCGCCGGCGGCTCCACCAAGCTGCGCCAGCCGGGCTGCGGCGAGCGGATCGAGCGTATCTTCAACTATAAGTACGCCGCTGAGTACATCAGCGGGTTTGATACCATTCTGCAGCGCAAGAGAGGAATCGGTGAATTCTATGGCCGCTATCTGGATCCCGAAACGACTGGTTGAGGTCAGCCTGATCAACACGGCTGCCGCCAGCGCCAAAAAGTTTATTTCCCACTGTGAGATCGAGTACGAGAGCCGCTGCTTTGCCGCCGCCGGCGAGATTTTGGACTCCGGCTGCCGCATCGTGATGCTCACCGGCCCCTCGGCCTCGGGCAAGACCACCACCGCCCACAAGATCGCGCAGGCGCTCACCCTGCGGGGCTGCCCGGCCAAGGTGGTCAGTCTGGACAATTTCTACCGCAATCTGGAGGACTACCCCCGTCTGCCGGACGGCTCCAAGGATTACGAGAACGTGACCGCGCTGGACATCGACGAGATCAATCGCTGTCTCAAGCAGCTTCTGGAGACCGGCGCGGCGGATCTGCCCATTTTTGACTTCCCCACCGAGAGCCGGTTGCCCCAGCGGGAGCATCTGGAGCTGGACGGCGGCGTGTGCATCGTGGAGGGCATCCACGCCCTGAACCCCATCCTCACCGAGACCCTGCCCAAGGGCAGCGTCTACCGCATCTACGCGGGCCTGCGGGAGGAGTACAGCAACAAGGGTCAGCGGATCCTGCCCACCCGGGACATCCGCCTTGCCCGCCGCATGGTGCGGGATCACAAGTTCCGCGGCCACGCCCCCGAGCGCACCCTCGCTCTGTGGGAGCAGGTGTGCGATGGTGAGGACCGCTACATCAAGGTGTTCAAGAATGAGGCCGACCTGCTGGTGGACACCTCCTTCAGCTATGAGCTGTGCGTGCTGGCGGCGGAGATCGCCCCTATGGCGGGCGCGCTGCCGGAGGGACACCCCTACTGTGAGCGCCTGAACGAACTGGCGGGCAAGTTTGCCCTGCTGGATGAGCTGCCGCTGGACATGGTGCCTAAGGGCAGTATGCTGCGGGAGTTTTTGGGCGACTGACTTTAGCTGTTCCGCCGCGATTTCCCCCTCACAGGCAGAAGCATTGACCTGGCATGGCCGCGCCCGCTGCGGGTGCGGTGACATAGAACCCGGAACATTTAGGAAGAGAGGTACTGACTATGGCGTTTGATTTTGATCTGCTGATGAAGAAGGGTGCCGAGGTGGCCGAGGCCGCCAAGCGCACCGCCGTCGATCTGGCCGACAAGGGCAAGAAGCAGGTGGATCTGGTGAACGAGCAGGCCAAGCTGGCCAAGGCGCAGCGACAGCTGGGCGCTCTGGTGTACAGTCTGGCCAAGAGCGGCGAGGAGAACCAGCCGCTGGTGGATAAGTACATTCAGGCCATCGCCGACATCGAGGCTGCCATTGAGGAGCTGAAGGCCGAGGGCGTCGAGGTGGAGCAGCCTGTGGAGGAGCCGGTCGTGGTGGACGTGGTGGAGGAGCCGACCGAGGCCGCCGAGGAGCTGGCCGATGAGCCGAAGCCCCACACCTGCCCCCAGTGCCACGCCGAGGTGCAAGAGGATGCTCTCTTTTGCAATCAGTGCGGGGCACAGCTCTGATCTGGGAGCCGGCGCTGTGGCGGTGATCCTCACCAAGGACGGCCGCCGCGCCATCCGCTTCACCGGCCGCGGCCCCATGAAACGGGGCAGCGGGATGGACGAAGCCCGACCGAACAAATGAGCGCAGTGCGGCCCCTGCCCGGCCCCGGAGACCACCGGGCGGGCGGGGGCCTTTGCTGTTTTACCGCACAGGGAGGTGTGCCATGCCCTTTCTCAAGGCCGTGTTCCGCACGGAGCCGGACGGCCCGGTGGAAGAATATCTGGACGAAATACCGTCCATTGCCGGTTTGGATGAGCTGCACTTCACCGCGCCGGTGACCTTTTTTGTGGGGGAGAACGGCAGCGGCAAGTCCACCCTGCTGGAAGCGATGGCGGTGCTCATCGGCATGAACGCCGAGGGCGGCGGCATCAACTTCAACTTCTCCACCCGGGCGAGCCACTCCGGTCTGCACCACGCCCTGCGGCTGCGCCGCTCGGTCTACCGTCCGGCCACCACCTTCTTTCTGCGTGCGGAGAGCTACTACAATCTGGGCACCTATCTGGAGGAGCTGGAAAGGGTCAGCCCCGGGGCGCTGGCCGCCTACGGCGGCGTCAGCCCGCACGAGCAGAGCCACGGCGAGAGCTTTCTGCGGCTGGTGGTCAACCGCTTCGGCCCGCAGGGGCTTTACCTGCTGGACGAGCCGGAGGCGGCGCTCTCGCCCATACGGCAGCTTTCCCTGCTGGCGGAGATGCACCGTCTGGTGCGGGAGGGCAGCCAGCTCATCATTGCCACCCATTCGCCCATCCTGATGGCCTACCCCGACGCGCAGATCCTGCAGTTCGGGACGGAGGGCATCCGCCAGATCGCCTATGAGGACACCGAGCACTATCAGGTGACCCGGGACTTCCTGAGCGACCCGCTGCGCATGATGCGCATTTTGTTCGATGAGGACTGATCTGTGCAAAAGCCCGTAAAAACGGACTGGGCGGGGAGACCAAAACCGCCGGAATGCAAAAAATGTTTTGCGAAAAAACTGCGTTGAATAGACGATAAGCGAGCGTTTATCCCCGAGCCGCCGACATTTTTGAGGAATCCCCTTGAAAATGCCGGCGGTTCGTGCTATACTTCAACCAGTTAAACTTCAATGCGGTGCATCGCTGCATCGAAACAGTGAAACGCTCGGGTGGTCGCTGCAATCGCGGCGGCTGGAGGGCCTGAGCAACTAAGGAGGACATTTCCATGAAAAAGGCTCTTTCCATCGTTTTAGCAGTTGCTATGCTGGCTCTGTCTCTGGTTGGCTGCGGCGGTGCCGCTTCCAGCGCTCCCGCGGCGGGTGATGCGGCCTATACCGTCGGCATCGTTCAGTTGGTCGAGCACGTTGCTCTGGATGCCGCTACGCAGGGCTTCCAGGACGCGCTGAAGGCCGAGCTGGGCGACGCGGTCAGCTTTGAGTTTGCCAACGCTCAGAACGACCCCGCCACCTGCGCCACCATCGCCAACGGCTTTGTTTCCGCCGGTGTGGACCTGATCATGGCCAATGCCACTCCCGCTCTGCAGGCCGCTGCCGCTGCCACCGCGGACATTCCCATCCTGGGCACCTCCGTCACCGAGTACGGCGTGGCTCTGGGCATCGACGGCTTCACCGGCACCGTGGGCAACAACGTCTCCGGCACCTCCGATCTGGCCCCTCTGGATGAGCAGGCTGCCATGATCAAGGAGTGGTTCCCCGACGCTTCCACCGTGGGTCTGCTGTACTGCTCCGCCGAGGCCAACAGCCAGTATCAGGTTGACGTGGTTCAGGCCGAGCTGGAGGCTCTGGGCTACACCGTGACCCAGTACCCCTTCTCCGATTCCAACGATCTGTCCGGCGTTTGCACCACCGCTGCCAACGCTTCTGACGTGATCTACGTTCCCACCGACAACACCGTCGCCGCCAACACCGGCATCGTGGACAACATCTGCCGCCCCGCCGGCGTGCCGGTCGTGGCCGGTGAGGAGGGCATCTGCAGCGGCTGCGGCGTTGCCACCCTGTCCATCAGCTACTACGATCTGGGTGTCACCACCGGCGAGATGGCCGCCAAGATCCTGAAGGGCGAGGCCGACGTGACTCAGATGGCCATCGAGTACACCGGCGTGACCAAGAAGTACAACGCCGCCATCTGTGAGGACCTGGGTCTGACCGTTCCCGACGGCTATGTGGCCATTGAGGGCTGAGCCTGAAACGCTGAACCGACCGATCCGCAAGGGCGCGGACGACTGAAAACGCAAAACGGCGCGGGAGAGTGGGTTCCCATTCTCCCGCGTTTTTTGCTATAATGGTTTTATCGAGATCATTTTGGAGGAATTGTTATGCTTGACCTGCTTGCGAAGCTGAGCACCCTGCCGGGCGCTCTGCCGGGCGCCTGTGCTCAGGGACTGATCTGGGGCATTATGGCCATCGGCGTCTTCATCACCTACCGCATCCTTGATGTGGCCGACCTGACCGTGGACGGCTCGCTGTGTACCGGCGGCGCGGTCTGCATCATGTTCCTGCTGAACGGCTATAACGTATGGCTGGCCATTCTGATGGCGGTGCTGGCGGGCGTGCTCACCGGCCTGATGACCGGTCTGTTCCACACCTTCATGGGCATCCCGGCCATTCTGGCGGGCATTCTGACCCAGCTCTCCCTCTATTCCATCAACCTGAAGATCATGGGCAAGGCCAATCAGGCCATCAACGTGGACAAATACGACCTGCTCATCTCTCTGCGCTGGGTCAAGGACATGGTGCTGGGCAACCCGCTGGTCATGGTGACCATCATCACCGCCGCGGTCATCGGCGTGCTGTACTGGTTCTTCGGCACCGAGCTGGGCTGCGGCATCCGCGCCACCGGTGCAAACCAGAACATGAGCCGCGCACAGGGCATCAATACCAACCGCAATGTGGTATTGGGGCTGATGGTCTCCAACGGCCTGGTGGCCCTGTCCGGCGCGCTGCTGGCCCAGTACCAGGGCTTTGCGGACGTGAGCATGGGCCGCGGCGCCATCGTCATCGGTCTGGCCGCCATCATCATCGGCGAGGCCATCTTCAGCCGTATTTTCCGCAACTTTGCGCTGAAAATGCTCAGCGTGTCGCTGGGTGCCATCCTGTACTACATCGTCATTCAGGTGGTCATCATTCTGGGGCTGGACGCCAACCTGCTGAAGCTGCTCAGCGCACTGGTCGTGGCGGTGTTCCTGGCCATCCCCTACTGGAAGGGCAAGTACTTTGCCAAGCCCATCAAACCTGCCAAGAAGGAGGACTCCACCCATGCTTGATATCAACGGCATTTACAAGACCTTCAACGCAGGCACCGTGAACGAAAAGACCGCCCTGCGCGGCCTGTCCCTGCATCTGAACGAAGGCGACTTTGTCACCGTCATCGGCGGCAACGGCGCGGGCAAGTCCACCATGCTGAACGCCGTGGCCGGCGTGTGGCCGGTGGACGAGGGCACCATCACCATCGGCGGTGTGAACGTGACTCACCTGAGTGAGTACCAGCGTGCCGCCTACATCGGCCGTGTGTTCCAGGACCCCATGACCGGCACCGCCGCCACCATGCAGATCGAGGAAAATCTGGCTCTGGCCGCCCGCCGCGGCAAGCCCCGCACCCTGCGGGTCGGCATCACCCGCGCCGAGCGCGAGGAGTACCGGGAACTGCTGAAGATGCTGGATCTGGGCCTTGAGGATCGCCTGACCAGCAAGGTGGGCCTGCTGTCCGGCGGCCAGCGTCAGGCGCTGACCCTTTTGATGGCCACCCTGCAGAAGCCCAAGCTGCTGCTGCTGGACGAGCACACCGCCGCGCTGGACCCCAAGACCGCCGCCAAGGTGCTGACCCTGTCCGACAAGATCGTGCGGGAGAACAACCTGACCACCCTGATGATCACCCACAACATGAAGGACGCCATCAAGTACGGCAACCGGCTCATCATGATGTACAACGGCCAGATCATCTACGATGTGCAGGGCGAGGAGAAGCAAAACCTGCGCGTGAGCGACCTGCTGGCCAAGTTCGAGCAGGTGAGCGGCGGCGAGTTCGCCAGCGATCGGATGCTGTTGTCTTGACAAATTTTACAAAATGCACAACAATGAAAGCCCTGCGGCGCGCCAAAGCCCCGCAGGGCTTTTTTCAGTGTGCAGAAAAAAGCTGAAATTTTACAAACAATGCGAGATAACGATTGTTTAACCAAACACTTTGTGTTATAATCTCTTAAATGCGGGCCTTTGTGCCTGCATTGGCCGCAAATGCGGCCTCAGGAAGAAAATGGAGGATTACACCGTGCGGTACAACGCCATATTATTTGACGTGGACGGGACGCTGGTCCACTCCAGCCCAGGCATTCTGGGCACGATGGAACACACCTTCCGCACCATGGGGGTGGACCCCGCACAGCTTGATCTGAACCGCTTCATCGGCCCTCCTCTGCGCAAGACCTTTCTGGAGGTCTTTGGCGACGAGGCAAAGGCCGAGCAGGCGGTGGAGATCTACCGCGCCTATTATAAGGTGTGGGGGCAGCACCAGTGCAGTCTGTTCCCGGGCGTTGAGGCGATGCTTCGGACACTGAAGGAGCACGGCGCGATCCTCTGTACTGCCACCTGCAAACCGATCCCGGTGGTGACGCCCATTCTGGAAGAACTGGGCATCGCCGGGTATTTCGATGTTGTGGGCGGCGCCACCATGGATGAGCGGGTGGATGACAAGCCCTCGGTCATCCGCAGTGTGCTGGAGCAGCCGGTTACCGGCGGCCGCCGCATTCTGATGGTGGGCGACCGTGCGGACGACCTGCTGGGCGCACAGGCCAACGGCCTGCCCGCCGCGGGTGTGCTGTACGGCTACGGCAGCCGTGCCGAGCTGGAGGCCTGCCGCCATGTGTTCATGGCGCAGGATTGCGAGGCTCTGGTGCGGTACATCCTTTCGGAACCATGAACCCTGCCACGGGGCGGCGCCGCGGGAAGGCTACATATCCCGGCGTTCCGGACCTGGCCAAAGACACATTCAACGCTTTGAGCAAGACCTGGAGGACATATTCCTTATGAAACGATTTGATCTCAACAACCTGTCGCCGGTGCAGAAGAAGGCCGCCATCGTGCTGGCCTGCTGCGTGCTGGCGGTCGTCATCACCCTGTCGGTGACGGTGGTGATGGTGAGCAACGCCGGCCGCGAGGATGTGCCCTCCGGCAGCAGCAGCCAGAGCAGCAGCGTCAGCAGCGGCGAAAGCTCCACTTCCGGCTACGATCAGAGCCAGTTCCAGATCGACGAGACCTCTGCGGCCATCCTGACCGAGACCGAGGACGCCGGCAAGGACTATCTGGCTCAGACCGTGTTCGCCGGTGACTCCAACACCGTCCGCATGAACAGCTACGGCCTGATCAGTCTGGATCAGTTTGTGGGCACCGAGGGGCTGGGCATCCAGTCGGTCACCACCGCGGAGTGCGTTGCCTTTAAGAGCGATTCCAACCTGTACACCATCCCCGAGGCCATCGCCAAGATGAAGCCCCGCCGGGTCATCCTTACCTTCGGTACCAACAACGCCGACGGCACTATGACCAAGGAGGAGTTCATCCAGAACTACCGCAACGTGCTGGCCGCCATCGAGGAGAGCTACAGCTACTGTGACATCATTGTCAACGCCATCCCCCCCATCCCCGAGGATCACAGCAGCTACCCCACCATGGATATGGCGCTGATCGACGAGTTCAACCTGGCTCTGGTGGAGCTGTGCGAGGAGCTGGGCTACAAGTTCCTGAACAGCTCTGAGGTGCTGAAGGCGGACAGCGGCTTCGGCAAGAGCGGTTACTTCCAGGACGGCGACATCCATATGCGCTCCGACGCGCTGAAGGCCATCCTGACCTATGTGCGCACCCACGCCTATGAGGCGGAGGATCGCCGCCCCAACACCAGCAATGTGCCTAAGCGCACCAACCCGGGCACCAACAACCCCAGCACCGTGCCCAGCACCAGCTCCTCCAGCAGTCAGGTGCAGAGCTTTACCGCCAACTACGATGTGGAGGACAGCACTCAGGGCACCCTGACCTACGGCAACAGCGTGGGCCAGACCAAGCTGTCCTTTAAGGTGAACGACCCCGCCACCAGCTACACCGTCACCGCGGTGCCCGCTGAGGGCTACGAGTTCGTGAAGTGGAGCGACGGCGTGACCACCGCCACCCGCACGGACAAGGACTTCAAGCAGAACCTGTCGGTGCGCGCCCAGTTTGCCCGCAAGCTGAGCATCACCGTGGAACCGGGCAGTGTGTCCATGTTCCAGGGCGACAACGTGACCCTGAAGGCCATCGTCACCGGCGCGGACGTGAAGAACGTCCAGTGGACCGGCGCCGCCCAGAGCACCGGCGAGACCTACTCGCTGAATGAGCTGAGCGTCGGCAAGTGGACCATCACCGCCACCATCACCGAGGGCGGCTCCACCCAGACCGTCTCGGTGAACGTGCAGGTCGATCCGGCACCCACCGCCACCCCGACCCCCACCGTGACGCCCACTCCCACCCCCACCGTGACCCCGACCCCCACCCCCACGGCGGCACCTACCGCCACTCCGACCCCGACTCCCACTGCCACCCCGGAGGTGACCGCCACCCCCGAGCCTACGGCGGCACCCACGGTGGAGCCTACGGCGGATCCGAACGCGGGCTGAGGGTACATAGCTCCTTAGCATACCCGAGCCCCCAACTGTGACGAGCGACACCTCCTTGGCATATCCTGTGCCAGGGAGGTGTTTTTTATGGAACCGAACGACATTTTGGCGGGCGCGGCGCAGGAGCCTGTAGGCCCGGGTGCCAGCGGCCTGTACAACATCGAGGGAGACGTGACCGACGGGAGCGTCGATTACTACGACTTCAACTGGGGCGATGAGGTGGAGTACGCCGAGTGGACCATGCGCAGCGGCTGCGAGCGGGCGCAGGGATTCGCGGGTGGCGCGATCTGCCCCGAGATCGGCACCTGCGGGGAGGAAGAGGGCGGCACCGATCCCGATGATGGGGGCGGCGGCATCCCCGACCCAGCTGAGGAGTGCGAGACCACCCTGCCGGCGCAGGACGATCAGGACGCCTACGAGATCGTGCAGCTCTGACTGGGCTGCACGCCCCTGAGCAAAAGCACACCCGGACTGTGGCCTCGGGTGTGCTTTTTGCATTGACGAATGACCCAAAATAGGGGATAATAATACAGATAGGCCGCAGTGCGCGGCCGCCGTTTTTACCGCGACCGCGGCGAACCACTCAGCCGACCGGCTGTTTATATTACAGAAGGGGAATGACCCATGGCATATTATCATTGCTTGCTGCTGGATGCAGACAACACGCTGCTGGATTTTGAAGCCACCGAGCACAAGGCTCTGCTGGAGACCTTTGCCGAATTCGAGGTGCCCGCTGAGGAGGAAACTCTGGAGCAGTACCATCAGATCAACAAGGGCCTGTGGGCCGCGCTGGATCGGGGCGAGATCCGCATCGACCGGCTGGCCACCGAGCGCTTTGTGCGGCTGGGCCAGACGCTGGGCCTGCGGCTGGACGCCGCCCGCATGGAGAAGGTCTATCAGGACAATCTGGCCAAGCACGCCGACCTGCTGCCCGGCGCACTGGAAGCGGTGCGTGAGCTGAGCGAGGTGGCCACGCTGGCCATCGTGAGCAACGGCTTTGAGCGGGTGCAGACCAATCGGCTGGCGCTGTCCGGGCTGGATCGCTACATGGATGGGGTGTTTATCTCCGAGAAGGTGGGCGCGGCCAAGCCCAACCGCCGGGTGTTCGAGGCGGCGCTGAACGCGCTGGGCGTGGAAAACCGGGACAAGGTGCTGGTGGTGGGCGACAGCCTGCGCACCGACATTCTGGGCGGCAGCCGTGCGGGTCTGCACACCTGCTGGCTGAACGCGGATGGCGCTGAGCCGGAGGGCGGCGTGCAGCCCACCTATACCATCACCCGTCTGGAGGAGCTGTACCCCATCGTGATGGAAGAGGAGGAACTGCTCAATGTGGGAGCCAAAAACCGAAAGCATCAGATTTGAGTCTGCCTGCCCCGGCCGAGAAACCGTGGGGTACTTCTTTGACGCGGAGGGTCTGCGGCCCAAGGCGGTGGTGCAGATCAGCCACGGTATGTGCGAGTACATCGGCCGGTACGCTGATTTTGCGTCTTTTTTGGTGAAGTACGGCTTTGCGGTGTGCGGCAACGACCATCTGGGCCATGGCGAAACAGGCAAGCTGGCGGGCGAATACGGCTTTTTTGCCGAGCGTGACGGCCGCACCTTTGTCCTGCGGGATCTTAAGACCATGAACGAGCTGGCACGCAAGCGCTGGCCGGGCGTGCCGGTCATCCTGCTGGGGCACAGCATGGGCAGCTTTTTTGCCCGTTGGTTCGCGACCGTCTACCCGGACGCGCAGGACGCGCTGATCCTCAGCGGTACCGGCGGCCCCAATCCGGCGGCCGGCGCGGGCATCGCTGTGGCCAAGCTGCTGGTGCGGGTGCAGGGCGCGCACGCCCGCTCGGGCCTGCTGAAAAAGCTGGCCTTCGGCACCTATCTGAACCGCATCAAGGCTCCCCGTACCCCCCACGACTGGATCACCCGGGACGAGTCCATCGTGGACGCCTACGCGGCGGATCCGTGGTGTACCTATACCTTCACCAACAGCGCTATGCTGGATCTGATGGCCTGCCTGAACGAGGTGAGCGGTCAGGACTGGGCCGACCGAATGCCCAAAAAGCTGCCGGTGTATCTGATCGCCGGCGAGGAGGATCCGGTGGGCGACTACGGCAAGGGTGTGCGCACCGTGTACGGGATGCTGCAAAAAGCCGGCGTGGAACGGCTGGAGCTGAAGCTGTACCCCGGCGCGAGGCATGAGATGCTGAACGAGACGAACCGGGCCGAGGTGTACGACGACCTGCTGGCTTGGTGTGAAACGATGATTTGACCTTTCTTGAGGATTTGTTATAAGTATGCTGATCGGATTGCAAAATCTTGAAAAGGACTTCGGCGAGACCGTTGTGCTGAAGGACATCACCGCCAACGTGGAGCCGGGGGATCGCATCGGCATCGTGGGCGAGAACGGCGCGGGCAAGACCACCCTGCTGCGGATGCTGTGCGGCGAGTACATCCCCGACAACGGCGAGCTGACCATCGTGCGCGGGGTGACGCTGGGCTATCTGGAGCAGAGCAGCAAGCTGGATCCCACGCTGGATGTGTACGGCGAGATGCGCCGCGCCTTCCAGCCGGTGCTGGACGCCATGGCACGGATGCAAGTTGTGGAAAAGCAGCTCACCATCCGCCCGGGCGATGCGTCTCTGCTGGAGGAGCACGCCCGCCTGTCGGCTGTGGTGGACGCGGCGGACGGATACAACATGGATCCCCAGATCAAAAAGGTGCTGAGCGGCATGGCCTTCGGCCCCGAGACCTATGAAAAAAAGGTGGCAGTGCTGAGCGGCGGCGAGCAGACCCGCCTGCGTCTGGCCAAGCTGCTGCTGCAGCACCCGGACGTGCTGATCCTGGACGAGCCGACCAACCATCTGGACTTCGCCACCATGGAATGGCTGGAGAGCTTTTTGAACGCCTACTCCGGTGCGGTGCTGGTGGTCAGCCACGACCGCTATTTTCTGGACGCGGTCTGCAACCGCATCTGGGAGGTGGAGGATCAGGGCCTGACCACCTACAAGGGCAATTTCTCCGCCTATCTGCCCCAGAAGGAGATGGCGGTTGCTCTGCAGCAGAAGCAGCACGACGCGGATGTGGCCCGCGCCGCCAAGCTGGAGGACTACATCGCCCGCAACCTGGTGCGCGCCTCCACCACCAAAATGGCCCAGAGCCGCCGCAAGCAGCTTGAAAAAATGGAGATCACCGAGGCCCCCAAAAGCGGCGTGCGGGAGCTGAAATTTAAGTTTGAGTTTGACATCCAGCCCTACAACGAGCTGGTCACCATCAAGAACCTGTGCGTGAAGATCGGCACCCGCACCCTGCTGGAGCCGTTCTCCATGCAGGTGCTGCGGGGGGAGCGGCTGGTCATCGCCGGCCCCAACGGTACCGGCAAGTCCACCCTGATGCAGGTGCTGGACGGCCGGCGCAGAGCCTCCGGCGGCATGGTGCGGCTGGGCGCGGGCGCACGCGCCAGCATCTTTGAGCAGCAGCAGGCCCGCCGTGTGGGGCGGGTCATCGACGCCATTTGGGATAAGTACCCCCAGTTCACCGAGCTGGAGGTGCGCAGCCATCTGGCGCGGTTCAACTTCCGGGGCGAGGATGTGTTCAAGGACTGCGCGGCCCTGAGCGGCGGTGAGTTGGCTCGCCTGCGCTTTGCCGAGATCATGCTGGAGCGCCCCAACCTGCTGTTTTTGGACGAGCCGACCAACCATCTGGACATCTACACCCGCGAGAGCCTGACGCAGGCACTGATGGCCTATGAGGGCACTCTGCTGCTCATCACTCACGACCGCTACCTAATGAACAGTCTGGCCTGCCCGATCCTGTACATCGAGGACGGCAAGGCCACCCTGTACGAGAGCTACGACAAGCTGATGAATCGGGGCGAACCTGCCCCTGTCACACCGGCCGAGCCTAAGGCCGCCGCGAAGCCCGCCTACGGCAAGGAGCAGCGCCGCCGCCGCGCGGAGCTGCGCAACCGTTTGAAGGCCGTGGAGGATGAGATCGAGACCATCGGCGCCCGCATCGTGGAGCTGGAAAACGAGATCAACAGCCCTGAGGTGCTGCGGGATCATGTTCTGCTGCAGGAGAAGTGCGACGAGCTGGATGATACCCGCTTCCATCAGACCGAGCTGTTTGAGGAGTGGGAGAGGCTGCTGGAGGAGCAGGAGGAATACGAGAGCCAGTCCGAGGACTGAGCGCTTCATTGGCACAACGGACGGAGCCGCCCTCAATCGGGGCGGCTCTGTTTTTTTATGCCGAACCGCAGCGCAGGCGGACAGTTTGCGGAAAATGCGGCAGAAACGGGGGTGAAATGGTTGGCAAAATCAAGTTGACATTTGCGGCGGGGTGGGGTATACTAATGAAGCACCACGAAATGCGAGTTTAGCTCATCCGGTAGAGCATCTGCTTCCCAAGCAGAGGGTGGCGGGTTCGAGTCCCGTAACTCGCTCCAAAAAGACACCGCGTATCGATGAAAATTCGATGCGCGGCCTTTTTCTTTTTGTAAAATCGTGCGTGAAGTTTTCACAAAATCACCTGAAACTATGGTGAAAAATCGCGTAAACTATCACGTAAGCTAACAAATTTTCAGGGTGTCCAGCTGCGCCACAAGGTCGGCTGCCCGGGTGTGGGTATAGATGTTGACCGTTGTGCTGAAGTCCCGGTGCCCTAAGATCTGCTTGAGTGCTTCCGGAGGGATCCCCGCCTTGACCATGTAGGTGGCGGCGGTATGGCGGCAGGTGTGGGGCGTGACGCCCTTGATGCCGCAGGCGGCCATCAGACTGCTGAAGCTTTTGCGGACGTTGTCCGAGGTCTTGTGGTTGCCGCTGGCGGTTGCGATCAGCCAACCTTCGGTGCGGCCGCTGACCCAGCCCTGAATGAAGGGGAGGATCTCTCTGTGCAGAGGAATGATCCGGTTGCGCCCGGCCTCGGTCTTTTCGCCGCCGACCATGTAGCGCTCCTCCAGATGGACGTTTTCCACACGGGCAAGCAGCAGTTCGTTGATCCGCAGGCCTGTATAGATCAGCGTGATGGCGATCTTGGCGGTCTCGCCCAGCCGCCGGTCGTTCAGCTTCTCGCGGATCATGCCGATCTCCTCCGTGGTCAGGACGCGGTCCTTGGGCGCGGTGGGGGTGGGCAGGACCAGAAACGAGGCATAATTTTTGTTTATGATGTCCTGCTGCATGGCGTACTGGCAGAGCTGGCTGAACAGCTGCCGCTGCTTTTCGCACAGCGAACGGCTCAGGCCGGCGGCCGTGGCCGAGTCGATGACGCTCTGGTAGTCCTCTGTTTTGAGGTCGGCCATGCGGCGGTCGTGCAGCGGTTCGGCGCGCTGGAATGCCGACGTGTAGCTGTACTGCCCGGAAGGCCCGATGCGGCTGAAATGGTTGGGTCTCCACGCTTCATACACATCGCGCAGGGTGTAGTTCCGGCGCTCTCTGGGTACGGTGCTGGCATTGTGTTCATCGAGGGCCAGCACGGCCTCGCCAGAGGTGGCATAGCAGCCCAGCACGGTCTTGGTGGAGTCCACGGCCACCCACGGCCGCGCCCGGGTGCCGCCGATCTTGTAGACGCTTCCGGTCCCGCGGGGGCGTCTGCGTTTCCGCTTCTGCGGAGCCGCTTCGCCGCCCTGTTTCTTCCCGCAGAAGTTGCAAAATAGACTGCCCTCCGGGATCTCGCGGCGGCAGCGGATGCAATTTGCCATAAGAACACCTCCTTGGGCGCACTTGTCAAAGCCTGCCCAAAGAGGTATAATCTGTGTGTCTGGGGCAGATCATACTCATTTGGGTAAGCTGCTTCTTCATCCCGTTCACCGGTTGCCGCCGGTGGGCGGGATTTTTTTATTTCAGCGCGGCCTGCAGGGCGGTCAGCCATGCGGGGCGGCGGTCGCCGATGGTCAGCAGCTCGCCGTTGCGCCACTCGGCCACCAGCACAAAGCCGTTGTCGTTGTCAAA
>JBGVKB010000055.1:0-16292 GCA_045118955.1 Oscillospiraceae bacterium
CCCCATGGAAAAAGGCCGCTACGCCCCCTCCCCCTCCGGGCGGATGCATCTGGGCAACCTGATGTGCAGCCTGCTGGCGTGGCTGAGCGCCCGGGCGCAGGGCGGCCGGGTGGTGCTGCGCATTGAGGATCTGGACGCCGCCCGCTGCCCCCGCCGCTACGCCGACCTGCTGGAGCAGGATCTCACCTGGCTGGGGCTGGGCTGGGACGAGGGCGGCAGCACCGGCGGGCCGGACGGCTCCTACTACCAGAGCGAGCGCTTCCACATCTATCGGGAGTACTACGACAAGCTGGCGGAGATGGGGCTGGTGTACCCCTGCTTTTGCAGCCGCAGTCAACTCCACGCGGCCAGCGCGCCCCACCGCTCGGACGGGCAGGTGCTGTACGCGGGCACCTGCCGCGGGCTGACTCCCGGCGAGGTGGCCGACCGCAGCCGGCAGCGCCCGCCCGCATGGCGGGTGCAGGTGCCTGACCGCACCATCGGCTTCACCGATGGGCACATGGGATACTACGAGGAAAACCTCGCCGCCGACTGCGGAGACTTCCTGCTGCGGCGGGCGGACGGGGTGTACGCCTACCAGCTCGCGGTGGTGGTGGACGACGCCCTCATGGGGGTGACGCAGGTGGTGCGGGGGGCGGATCTGCTCTCCTCCACTCCGCGGCAGCTCTGGCTGTATGAGGTGCTGGGGCTGAAGGCCCCCGCCTTCTATCACCTGCCCCTGCTGCTGGCCGCGGACGGACGGCGGCTGTCCAAGCGGGACGGAGATGTGAGTCTGGAGCAGCTTGCCGCCAAGTACACCCCCGAGGAGATCATTGGGCGGCTGGCCTTCGCCGCCGGACTGCAGCCGGAGCCTGCCCCCAAGACCCCGGCGCAGCTCCTGCCCGACTTTGACTGGGCCAAGGTGCCCAAGGAGGACATCTGCCTGCCCGCCGGGCTGTTCTGAGCTGCTCTCCCTGTAAAGCAAAGCGATGCGCCCCGACCGGGATGGTCAGGGCGCATCGCTTTTATTTGGTCATCTTGTCGAACAGGGTCACCAGCTCATCGATCTTGGCGGCGGCGTCCTCAGCGGCCACCGCGTCGGTGACACAGGCGGCCATGTGCGCCCGCAGGATCTCCCGGGTGGCCTTGCGCAGCACCGCCTGAGCAGCCAGCAGTTGGTTGGCCACGTCCATGCAGTAGCGGTCTTCCTCCACCATCCGCAGCACGCCGTCCAACTGCCCCCGGGCGGTCTTGACCAGCCGGGTCACGCTCTCGTGGTCAGCCTGCATCTCAGTTCATGCCGGTGACGGTGTAGCCGGCGTCCTCCACGGCCTTCTTCAGGGCGGCGGTGTCGGTGCCCTCGGGGCAGGTCACGGTGGCACTGGCGTTCTCCAGATCCACGGTGGCGTTCACGTTCTCCAGCTCGTTCAGCACCTTGTGCACGCGAGCCTGGCAGTGGGGGCACATCATGCCCTCGATCTTCATCACAACAGTCATGGTGGATTCTCCTTTTTCTTCGATTTGTTCTATCGCTTCCGCGGGGGTCTCCGCGGGGGCTTCGGGTTCGGGCTTTGCCTTCTTCTTTTTGGGGCGATCCTTGCGGGTGCTGTACACATCAAACAGGTTCAGCCGCAGGGCGTTGGTCACCACGCAGAAGCTGGACAGACTCATGGCAGCCGCGCCGAACATGGGGTTGAGCTGCCAGCCCAGCCAGTGGATGTACACGCCCGCCGCCAGCGGAATGCCGATGATGTTGTAGAAGAACGCCCAGAACAGGTTTTCGTGGATGTTCTTCAGCACCTGACGGCTCAGACGGATGGCGGCGGCCACGTCCAGCAGGTCGCTCTTCATCAGCACCAGATCGGCCGCGTCGATGGCCACGTCCGCGCCCGCGCCGATGGCGATGCCCACGTCCGCGCGGGTCAGGGCCGGGGCGTCGTTGATGCCGTCGCCCACCATGGCCACACTGCCGCGCTCGGCGAGACGGCGCACCTCGGCCTCCTTGCCGTCGGGCAGAACGCCCGCCACCACGCGATCCACGCCCACCTGCGCGCCGATGGCGTCGGCGGTGCGCCGGTTGTCGCCGGTGAGCATGACCACCTCAAGGCCCATGCCCTTGAGCTGACGGATGGCCTCGGCACTGGAGGGCTTGACCACATCGGCCACGGCGATCAGACCCAGCACCTTGTCCTCAATGGCAAAGTACAGAGGGGTCTTGCCCTGCTCCGCCAGCTCCTCGCCGGCCTTCGCCAGCTCGCCCTCGGGCTTCAGGAAAGCGGCGCTGCCTGCAGAGGCAGGCTTATCCCCCACCTTTGCCCGCAGGCCGTTGCCCGGCAGGGCGGTAAACCCGGTGACCATGCCCGGCTCGATCTCGATGCCGCGGGCGTCGGCCTCCGCAAGGATGGCCCGGGCCAGCGGATGCTCGCTGGGGCCTTCCAGCGCGGCGGCGAGGGTCAGCAGGGCGGTCTCCTCCATGCCCTCGGCGGGCAGGATGTCGGTGACCTTGGGTTCACCGGCGGTGACGGTGCCGGTCTTGTCCAGCACCACCGTGTCCACCCGGCCGGCAGCCTCGAGGCTGGCGGCGGTCTTGAACAGGATGCCGTGCTTGGCGCCCATGCCGCTGCCCACCATGATGGCCACGGGGGTGGCAAGGCCCAGTGCGCAGGGACAGCTGATGACCAGCACCGAGATGCCCCGGGCCAGCGCGAAGCTGACCGTCTGCCCCAGCGCCAGCCACACGACGGTGGTGATGACCGCGATGGTGATGACCGCGGGCACAAACACACCGCTCACTTTATCGGCGATCTTGGCGATGGGGGCCTTGGTGGCGGCGGCGTCCTCCACCATCTTGATGATCTGGCTGAGGGTGGTGTCCTGCCCCACGCGGGTGGCGCGGCAGGTCAGCACACCGCTCTGGTTCAGGGTGGCGGCGCTCACACCGTCGCCGGGCGCCTTGTCCACCGGCAGGCTCTCACCGGTGAGGGCGGCCTCGTTGACCGCGCTCTGTCCCTCGGTGACCACGCCGTCCACCGGGATGCTCTCGCCGGGCTTGACCAGAAACAGGTCGCCGATGGCCACCTGCTCCACCGGCACCTCCAGCTCCTGCCCGTCCCGCACAAGGCGGGCGGTCTGGGGAGCCAGATCCATCAGGCTGCGCAGGGCATCGGTGGTGCGGCCCTTGGAGCGGGCCTCCAGCATCTTGCCCACCGTGATCAGGGTGAGGATCATGGCGGCGGACTCGAAGTACAGGTCGTGGCGGTAGGTCATCACCCGCTCCATGTCGCCGTGGCCGAGACCCCAGCTCATCTGGTACAGGGCGAACACGCCGTACACCACCGCCGCGCCTGCGCCCAGCGCCACCAGCGCGTCCATGCTGGGAGCACGCCGCCACAGGCTCTTTGCGCCGTTGACGAAGAACTTGTTGTTGATGATCAGCACCGGCAGGGTGAGCAGAAGCTGTGTCAGGCCAAAGCTGACCGCGTTTTCAGGCCCTTCCAGCCACGCGGGCAGATGCAGCCCCACCATGTGACCCATGGTGACGTACATGAGCGGCAGCAGGAAGCACAGGGACGCGATGAGCCGGCGCTTCAGCACCGGGGTCTCGGTGTCCGCCAGCTCCTCCGAGCTGCGGGCGGGGCGGGGCTCCTGCGCACCCTTGGGGGACGCGCCGTAGCCCGCGTCGGCCACTGCCTTGCAGATGCCCTCGGCGGTGGCGGGGGCGGCGTAGTCCACGCCCATGCTGTTGGTGAGCAGACTGACCGACACCGCCTTCACGCCGGGGACGGCAGCGACCGCCTTTTCCACATGGGCGCTGCAGGCGGCACAGGTCATGCCTGTGACGGAGAATTGTTCCATAGGGGCCTCCTTTTATGTGCGGCCGGGCGGGCGGAGGGTGCAGCGCACCCCCCACCCCCCGGGGGGTGTATCCGGATGAATTCAGTATAGGTTAGTCTTTGCAAACTGTCAAGAGGAAATGCGGCGGCACCCAAACAAAAAGAGCCGGGCTGTCAAAGCCCGGCTCTCTGCCGTTTGTGTATTTAGAAGCTGCGCCTGCGGCTCACCGCGGCCAGACCGCACAGGGCGATCAGGCACAGGGCGGCGTACAGCGCGGGCTGTGCGCCGTCGCCGGTGAGGGGCGCGGGGCTCTGTGCGGGGGCGGCGGCAGTCTGCGCGGTGCCGGTGACGGTGCTGCCGCTGCCGGTGTTCTCCTCCTCCACCCAGACAAGGGCATAGGTGGAGAATCGGTCGGTGTTGAAGCGGATGGTGCCGGCGCTCTGATCCACGGTGGCGTCCAGCAGCTCGGTCACGCCGTTGTGGCTGCGGGCCACCTTGTAGTGGCCGTGACCCTTGGCGGCGGCGGGCAGGGTCATGGTGACCGGCAGGTCGCCGGTGATCAGCTCGTTCAGGTCGCCGATGACCTGACCGTCCGCCTTCAGCACCACGTCCATCTGATAGACGCCGCCGCCCACCCACGGGGTGGTGTACTGGTCGTGCACGCTGGTAAAGCCCATCATGTACCGGCCGCACAGCTCGTACAGGGTGGTGTTCTCGGTGCTGCCGTCGGAATAGGCGACCGCCACCTCCGGGCCGTCCTGCGTCATGCTCAGGGGGTCGTAGCCCTGATAGCGGCTGCCGTCGGTGTGGTACAGCTCGCCCCGATCGAGGATCTCCATCATTTCGACGGTATTCGGGAAGCTCACTGCGGTGATCACCGGATCCGCCGCGTGTACCATCGGCACACAGGGCAGGATCAGCCCCAGCACCAGCGCGAAGGCCAGCAGCAGGCTGACCGGGCGGCGCAGGGTATGCTTCGATTCGCTCATTTGGTTCTCTCCTTTGCGGGAAGCTTTTTTGCGCAGGTGCGCAAATCTTCCATAATACAGTAATTATAAGGGGGCAATTTGCCCATGCCAACGCAAAATAGCGCCCCCCGTAATTTTTTGCCGCAAAAAAGCGCCCCGCCGGTCGGCGGGGCGCTCTGCGGTCTTATGGGTCAGCTCTCCCCGTCCTTTTTGGGGGGCTGCTGGGTGGGCTTGGGGCCTTTGCGGCCCTTCTTGCCGCCGTACAGGTACTCCACCTCGTCCCGGTGGTAGTACTTGGGGGCAAGGCTGGAGCCTTCGGGGCGGACCTTCAGGATGCCGGAGATGGGGTTGGCCTCCAGCACCAGACCCTCGCCCTCGGGGGTGCGCACCACGCTGCCCGCCTGCGGGGTCAGGCTGTTCAGGTGCTCGTAGCTCTTCTGCTCATAGGCGAGGCAGCACATCAGGCGGCCGCAGCTTCCGCTGATCTTGGCGGGGTTCAGGCTCAGACCCTGCTCCTTGGCCATCTTGATGGACACGGGCTGGAAATCCTTCAAAAAGCGGCTGCAGCAGAACACCTGCCCGCAGATGCCGATGCCGCCCAGCATCTTGCTCTCGTCGCGCACGCCGATCTGGCGCAGCTCAATGCGGGTGTGGAACACGCCCGCCAGATCCTTGACCAGCTCGCGGAAGTCGATGCGGCCGTCGGCGATGAAGTAGAACAGGATCTTGCTACGGTCGAGGGTGTACTCCACGTCCACCAGCTTCATGTCCAGCTTGTGCTTGGCGATGCGCTCCTCGCAGATCTTGAAGGCGCGCTTCTCATCCTCCCGGTTCTGCTTCATGCGGCGCACGTCCACGCTGTCCGCCATGCGGGTGACGCTCTTGAGCTGCTTGACCACCTGGCTGTCGGGCACCTCGCGCACGCCCTGCACCACCTCGGCGCACTCGGTGCCGCGGGCGGTCTCCACAATGACGTAGTCGCCGGTCTTGATGTCCATGCCGGCGGGGTCGAAATAATAGGATTTGCCGCTCTGCTTAAAGCGGACGCTGATGACTTGCTTCATATGGGGGTGTTCCCTTTCTTCGCGGGCATTGTGCGCCCTGCGGTACTTTTCATGTTTATATTTTGTATATTCGCTCTAGAATATTACAAATCGTAAATCAAATTTCCGCCTTGGCCAGCTTGATGCCGAGGGTGGTGAGCACCAGCTTCAGATAGCCGTTGCCCGCCAGCGCCTTCTGGGCGGCGCGCACCCGGTAGATGCAGCGGCCCGCGGCCTTGGGGGTCATGCCTGCCAGCTCGGGGCGGCTCAGGGCGGCGGCGCACAGCCGGGCAAAGTCCGCCAGCAAAAGCTGTACGGCGGGCTTGTCCTTTTCAAAGCGCGCCAGCAGGGTCAGGATGCCGTACTCGTCCCGCTGCCCCACCAGCTTTGCCAGCGCACGGGCGGTGCGCAGGGTCTCGGCGCGGGCGGGGTCGGTGAGGGCCGCCGCGCACAGGCCGGGATGCCCGGCGTACACATGGCTCAACAGCTCGGCCTCCGGACAAGGGGGGTGGTTCGCCCGCAGCCACGCGGTGCAGTCCTGCCACGACAGCGGCGACAGGGTGTATGCGGTGCAGCGGCTGCGGATGGTGGGCAGCACGGCGGCGGGGCTGCTGGCGGTGAGGATGAACAGCACGCCCGGGGGCGGCTCCTCCAAAACCTTGAGCAGAGCGTTGCCGGACTCCGGGTTCAGATCCTGGGTGCCGTACAGCAGCACCACCCGCCGCTCGGCGGAGAGGGCGGACTTGAAGACCTCTCTGCGCACCTCCCGGATGCGGTCTACCTTGAACATCCCGGACGCGCCCTCGCCCTCCACCTCGATGCACTCGGGGGCGATGCCCTTCAGCACATTTTCGGCGGCGGGGCCGCCCTGCGGATACAGGTAGTCGGCGGCAAGGCACAGGGCGGCAAAGCCCGCGCCGGTGCCCGCCTCACCGCACAGCAGCACACTATGGGAAAGCCGCCCCGCGGAAAGGGCGGCCTTCAGGTCATCCTTCAGTGCCCGGTTGCCGGCCAGACGATCCAGCATCACAGCTTTTCAAAGCGCTCCACGTTGGTGACGAACACGGTGGCGCCGCCCACGGTGACCTCCACTGGGTAGGTGTGCTCCATGCCCACGCCGAAGCCGGCACTGCTGGGCACCACCTCGGTGCGCTGCTTGCAGTGGTCGCCGATGACCTTGATGCACTCGTCCACCCGCTCGTCGGGCAGGCCGATGAGCAGGGTCATGTTGCCGGCCATCAGAAAGCCGCCGGTGGTGGACAGGCGGGTGACCGAGAACCCTGCCTCAATGAGGCCGTGGGTCACGTTGCGGGAATCCTCTTTGTTGACGATGGCGGTCACGAGTTTCATGGGGCGGTTCCTCCTGTTGCGGCGGCTGCAAAGCGCCGTGTTTCCGATAGTTCATTGTACCACAGTTGCCCCCGCCGGGCAAGAAAAAACCGCCGGTATCCCATGGGTCAGCCGCCCCTTTTGCGCAAAAAAGAGCCGCCCCCGCGAGGGGGGGGCGGCTCCGGGTGCGGTTCAGCGGGTCAGCGTCTCCACTGATCCTGCCACTGCCGGCGGCGCTTGTAGGCCTGATACTTGCCCCACAGCTTGGGGCCGACAAAGCACCAGAACCCGGCCAGACCCAGCAGCATGGACAGCCGGGGGCCGAGCAGGCCGATCTGCAAAAAGCTGCGGCCCAGCAGCAGACCCTCCAGAATGCCCAGATACTTGGCGGGCAGCGGGATGGCAAAGAAGAGCATCAGCGGCGCGTCCGGGTAGACGCAGGCAAAGGCCAGCGTGAAGCTGGACATCAGGGCGCTGGTGGCGAGGATGCCGTTGAGGAAGCTCGCCCCCAGCACAGAGGGCACCAGCAGGCAGGCCGCCCAGCAGCCCACCATGCCCGTCAGCAGAAAGGCGGTGGTGCGGAATTTACCCCACGCGTTCTCCAGCGCCATGCCCACAAAGTACAGGAAGTACAGGTTCAGCGCGATGGTCAGGAGATCCAGCGGGTCGATGGTGGCGGCGGGGGGCACAAAGATAAAGGTGAACAGCCGCCACACCTGCCCGCTGAGGATGGCGTTCTTGTCCAGCATGAGGTAGCTGTAGATGTTGCGGTTCACCAGCATCATGATGAGCCACACCGCGAGCTGGCCGCCGGCCAGATATTTGGTCAGACTGGGGATGCCGAAGCGGTAGTATTTCCGCTCCATCCGGTCAAGCCATTGTTCCATAGGTCCCTCCGTCCCCGCCGGGCGGGTGTTCATGTGTTTTTGTTGTTTTGCCCGGACAAAGAGGCTTTGCCGGGCAGGACACAGACATTATAGCAGATTTTCGGATGTGGTTCAACAAAGCGTAAACTGCCGGAACTTTCCACTTTTTCCACCACCCGATTGTGGAAAAGTATGGGTTTTTCATCGGGTTTTTAACCTTTTCCACAGAGTTTTCAACAATAGGCTATTTTCGCGGGTTATACTGGTTGGAAACTTTTTGAACAAACTGTGTCCGAGAGAGGAATTTCGCCCCGCTGTCCATAGAAATTTGCGACATTTTTGTGAAACTGGGCGGCAAACGCATCTCGCATTCTCCCGCGGGACAGTTGGCACTGCACCGCGCACAGCTTGGGCCGGTATTTTGTCGCTTGCCCCCGGGGTCTGTACTTATTATAATGGTAACGAGTCTGTGTTTATCCAAGCTGCCGGGCGTTCCCCCGGTTTTTATAAAGGAGCGTGTTCCCATGAAACGACTGCTGCGCTATGGGCGGGGCTACGAGCTTCGCGCCCTGCTGGCGCCCTTGTTCAAGATGCTGGAGGCATCCTTTGAGCTGTTCATGCCGCTGGTGGTGGCCTCGGTCATCGACGAGGGCATTCAGGCCGGGGACAGCGGCCACATCCTGCGGATGTGCGGGGTGCTGATCCTTCTGGCGGTGGTGGGGCTTGCCTGCAGCGTCACCGCCCAGTATTTTGCGGCAAAGACCGCGGTGGGCTTCGCCGCGCGGCTGCGCCATGCCCTGTTCGCCCACATCCAGAGCCTCGGCTTCCCCGCGCAGGACAAGCTGGGGCCTTCCACCCTCATCACCCGCATGACCAGCGACGTGAATCAAGTGCAGAGCGGCATCAACATGACCCTGCGCCTTTTGCTGCGCAGCCCCTTTGTGGTGTTCGGCGCGATGGTAATGGCCTTCACTGTGGACACGCAGGCGGCGGTGGTGTTCGTGTGGGTCATCCCGGCGCTGTGCGCGGTGGTGTTTGGCATCATGGCGCTGACCATGCCCCTGTACAAGCGCACCCAGGCGGGGCTGGACGGGGTGACTGCCATCACCCGGGAGAACCTCACCGGTGTTCGGGTGGTGCGCGCCTTTGGCCGGGAGGACGCCGAGCGCGGCCGCTTTGAACAGGCGGTGGACGGGCTGAACCGTCTGCAGCAGCGGGTGGGTGCCCTGTCCGGGCTGACCAACCCCATCACCACCGTGATCGTAAACCTTGGCATCATCGCCCTGCTGTCCACCGGCGCGGTGCAGGTGGACACCGGCCGCCTGACGCAGGGTCAGGTGGTGGCGCTGGTGAACTACATGAGCCAGATCCTTGTGGAGCTGGTAAAGATGGCAAACCTGATCGTGACCATCACCAAGGCGCTGGCCTGCGCCGGGCGGGTGGCCGACCTGCTGGACATCGCCCCGGGCATGGCGCTCTCCCCCACCGCCGCAGCCCCCGACTTTGACCGCAGCCGGGGCGGCGCGGTGGAGTTCCGGGACGTGAGCCTCGCCTACCACGCGGGCAGCGGCGAGAGCCTGCGGGACATCGCCTTCTCCGCCGCGCCCGGCGAGACGGTGGGCGTCATCGGCGGCACCGGCAGCGGCAAGTCCAGCCTGGTGAACCTGCTGCCCCGCTTCTACGATGTGACCGCCGGCTCAGTGACGCTGGACGGGCGCGACCTGCGGGACTGGCCCCTTGAGGAGCTGCGCGCCCAGATCGGCATGGTGCCCCAGAAGGCGCTGCTCTTTGCGGGCACCATCCGGGAGAATCTGCGCTGGGGCTGCGCCGATGCGGATGACGCGGCGCTGTGGCAGGCGCTGGAGGCCGCACAGGCTGCGGACTTTGTGCGCGCCAAGCCGGGCGGACTGGACGAGCTGCTGGAACAGGGCGGCCGGAACCTCTCCGGCGGCCAGCGCCAGCGGCTGACCATCGCGCGGGCGCTGGTGCGCAGACCCCGGGTGCTGATCCTGGACGACAGCGCCAGCGCACTGGACTTCGCCACCGACGCGGCTCTGCGCAAAGCTTTGCGGGAGCTGCCCTTCTCCCCCACCGTGTTCATCGTGAGCCAGCGCACTGCCAGCCTGCAGCACGCCGACCGCATTGTGGTGCTGGACGAGGGCGAGGCAGTGGGCGTGGGCACCCACGCCGAACTGCTGGAGCAGTGCCCGGTTTACAAAGAAATTTACGACAGTCAGTTTAAAAACACCGATGAAAGCGGGGTGGAGCAGGATGACTAAGCAAACCGCGCAGGCCGGTACCCTAAAAAAGGTGCTGCGCTATCTGCGCCGCTACCTGCCGCTGGTGGGGCTGACCGCGGCACTGGCGGCGGTGACCGTGGCCTCGACCCTGCTCATCCCGGTGTACACCGGTGACGCCATTGACCTGATCCTCGGCCCCGGTCAGGTGGACTTCGCCGGGCTGCGGGGACTGATCCTGCGCATGGCGGCGGTACTGGCGGCGGGCGCTGCGGCTCAGTGGCTGATGAACCTGTGCAGCAACCGCATCACCTACTCGGTCATCCGCGACCTGCGGCGGCAGGCCTTTGACCGCCTGCAGACCCTGCCCCTGTCCCATCTGGACGGGCAGCGCACCGGCGACGTGGTGAGCCGGGTGGTGGCGGATGTGGATCAGTTCGCCGACGGTCTGCTGATGGGCTTCACCCAGCTCTTCACCGGCGTGCTGACCATTCTGGGCACGCTGGTCTTTATGCTGCGGGTGAACGTGGGCATCACGCTGGTGGTGGTGTGCATCACCCCGGTGAGCCTCGGCGTGGCGGCCTTCATCGCCCGCAGCACCCACAGTATGTTCCGGCTGCAGAGCGAGACCCGCGGCGAGCAGACCGCCCTCATTGACGAGATGGTCACCGGCCAGAAGGTGGTGCAGGCCTTTGGGCAGGAGGATGAGGTGCTGGCCCGCTTTGACGAGATCAACGCCCGGCTGGAGGCCTGCAGTCTGCGGGCCATCTTCTTCTCCAGCCTGACCAACCCCTGCACCCGCTTTGTGAACAGCCTTGTGTACGCGGGCGTGTGCCTGACCGGCGCGCTGGGCGCAGTGCAGGGGCTTGTGACGGTGGGTCAGCTCAGCTGCCTGCTCAGCTACGCCAACCAGTACACCAAGCCCTTCAACGAAATCAGCGGCGTGGTGACCGAGCTGCAGAATGCCCTCGCCTGCGCCGGGCGGGTGCTGGAGCTGATCGAGGCCCGGCCCCAGACCCCGGACGCGTCCGACGCCCGCGCGCTGGACGCAGAGGAGGTGGATGGACGGGTGCAGCTTGCGGAGGTGGACTTCCGCTATGTCCCCGACCGCCCCCTGATCCACGGCCTGAACCTGAGCGTTCAGCCCGGCCAGCGGGTGGCCATCGTAGGCCCCACCGGCTGCGGCAAGACCACCATCATCAACCTGCTGATGCGCTTTTATGACGTGGACGGCGGCAGCATCGCGGTGGAGGGCACCGACATTCGCCGCATCACCCGCCGCAGTCTGCGGGCGTCCTACGGTATGGTGCTGCAGGACACATGGCTCAAGGCGGGCACCATCCGGGAGAACATCGCCTACGGCGCCCCGGACGCCACCGAGGAGGAGATCATGGCCGCAGCAAAGGCCGCCCACGCCCACGGCTTCATCCTGCGGCTGCCCAACGGGTACGACACGGTCATCTCGGAGGACGGCGGCAGCCTGAGTCAGGGGCAAAAGCAGCTTCTGTGCATCGCGCGGGTGATGCTGCGCCTGCCTCCCATGCTGATCCTGGACGAAGCCACCTCCTCCATCGACACCCGAACCGAGCTTCACATTCAGGAGGCGTTCCATCGGATGATGCAGGGGCGCACCAGCTTCATTGTGGCGCACCGCCTGTCCACCATCCGCACCGCGGACGTGATCCTTGTGATGAAGGACGGTCAGGTGATCGAGCAGGGCACCCACCATCAGCTTCTGCGGCAGGGCGGCTTCTACGCGGCCCTGTACAACAGCCAGTTTGAGGAATAAACAAAAAAGCCGAGCCGGTGAAGGCCCGCGGGAGCCCGCAGGTTTTCAACGGTTCGGCTTTTTTTGTGTGGAAAACCGAGGCTCAGCCCGCCTTGCGGTTGACGGTGGAGCGCTCCGGCTTCAGGGGAGCCGGCTCGGGCACCGGGCAGTCCGCCATGGTGAAGCTGTCCGGGTATTCGTTCAGCCAGGGCAGCCTTGCCAGATAGGGGCGGCTGTACTGCCGCCACACCAGCGCCTGACCCTGCGGCAGCGCCGCCAGCTGACCCACCGGCACCACCGGGTGCAGTGCGCCGTCCACCTCCATCTCGCCGCACAGGGCGGAGATGGTGCGCAGGGTGTGCAGATCCTGACTGCCCAGAAACACCCGGTTGCCGCACTCGGCGAGGATGGCCTCGGCGTCGTCGCCGTAAACACTGCGGAACAGCGCCAGATTTTGACCCACAAGGAACAGCCGCAGGTTGCGGCCGCGGCTCATGGCGGCCATGGTGGGGAGCTTCTGCAGCCGGGGCATATTGCAGGTCTCCTCCAGCACCAGATCGAAGCGGCGCTCCAGACGGCCGCCGTTCTCCTCTGCCAGCACGGTGAGGGTCATGTACACCGACTCCACGATGTACTGTGCCAGCGCGTTGCTGCTGGCGTCCTGATCGCTCAGCATCAGGTAGATGACCGTCTTGCGGCGGGCGATCTCCTCCAGCTCAAAGCTGCTGTCGGACATCATCTCCCGCATGGCATCCTGCTGCACAAAGCCCAGCAGCATACTGCAGGCGGTGCTGCACACGCAGCTCAGGGTGCGCTCCGCGTCCGTGGGCATACTCCGCAGCAGGTCGGCCGCCAGCGCGTCCCGCTGCTCCACCGGCTTCAGATCCCGCAGCCAGCTCTTGGCGCTGTTCATGCTGCACATCTGGTACAGTCGGCTCAGATTGCAGCTCCGGGCGGGGCCGCTCATCAGGATCAGCGCCATGCCCAGCATCAGGCCGCGGGCGGTCTCGGGCCAGTAGGCGTCCTTGCAGTTGGCCGCCTGCTCGGCGCTCAAATAGTACACAAGGCTGTTCAGGAGCTGCACCGCCCGGTCGCGCTGGCCGTTGTTGTACAGGCGGTGGGCCTGCGCCAGAGGGTTGAACCGCTCGCCCACCCGGTAGTTGCGCAGGTCCAGCACCAGCACCCGGTAGCCCAGCGCCCGGGCCGCTGCGGCGGTGCGCTGGTACGGCTCACCCTTGGGGCAGGTCACCAGCAGACTCTCGCCCGCGTGCAGCAGGCTGAGCACGGTGGGCAGCACAAATTTCTGGCTCTTGCCGGTGCCGGTGGTGCCCAGGATCAGGCTGTGGGCCTCGCCGGCGTCCACCCACAGGGACTCCCCCTCCCGCAAAAGGGGCAGACCGCCCGCCGCCGCCCGGTCGGGCCGCCGCAGAGACTGCTCCTGCGCGCCCTCGCGGATGCGGCTCACCTCGGCAAAGGCAGGGGTATAGGGGTCAATGTACTGTTGATAGCTGCGTCGCATGGGTTCCTCCTTTGCTCGTGTGGGTGATTCAGCAGGCGCGCAGACTGTTCAGACAGCGCATCACATGGGGCTCCTCAAGCTGGCACTCGTCCAGCAGCATGGCGCACAGGCACAGCTCTCGTGCCAATCGTTGGCAGAACTCCTCGCTCCGCTCCGGCTCCCCCAGCGACTGCTCCAGCCGGCTGCGGGCGGCATCGCTCAGACACACGCCCTGCCGCTCCAACAGCTCCTCCAGCCGGCGGAGGGTCTGCACCCGTCCGTTGGCGTCCATCTGCACCGGGATCAGGTGGGTGAGCTGCCGCAGGTGGAACAGCAGCGGGGTGCTGTCCTCCAGCGGAGCGGTGAGGATCCACAAAATTTGGGGCTGGTCGGCGATGTACTCCGCCACTGCCCGGATGTACTCGGGGCTTGCGGGCGGCAGGAAGGGGGATGCGCCCTCCTCCCCGGCCTCCTCATCGCAGCTCTCCAGCTCCAGCACCAGAATGCCCTGCCAGCGGTTCTGGAACTGCTCCGCCGCCGCGCGGCGCAGCGTCTGATCCAGCGTCCGCAGGCCGTACTGGTTCTGAAAGCTCAGCCGGTGGGTCATCCGGGCGGAGCTGTTGGGGATGCGGCCGCTGCCGGACAGGCGGCGGGCCAAATCGGCGGTCAGGTCGCTCAGGTCAGGCTCGCACCCCTCCCAGCCCGCGTACAGCACGGGAAGGGTCACCCCATCAAAGGCGGCGGTCTTCTCCGCCAGCCGTACCACGTGCCCCGCCAGCGACCGGGCCGGCCCCTTGCAGGTGACGAGGCACTGCCGGTACAATTCCATATTCTTTGCCATGGGGCACCTCCTTGTGTTCGCTCTCGTTCTCAGGCTGCCCGGCCTTCGCCGGGCGGTTCAGATACTGGGGATGACGCCGCGTTGCGCCCCCGTTCGGCCGGCCGTGCCTCCCGGCAGCGGACCCGCCATCCCCCACCCCTTGGTTTACCCGGGGGGTGCCCGGGTGATTTTCCTCCCTGCTCGCATTTGTACATCCCTCCTTCCGGTTAAGGGGTGTTCTGCGGCGGGCGGTGCCTTTCCGGTGCAATGGTCCGGCATCTCCGCGCAGCCGTTCGGTCGGCGTACGCCTTTGCGCACACCTTGACTCGCTGTGCCCGCGGAATTGTCGGTCGGCTTTCTCTTGTGCAAAAAACAAAAACTCCGATGGTCGCAAGACCACCGGAGTTTCGTTAATTATAACGTTATTTCGTTATTTAATTACTTCTTGGGGACCAGAACTTCCTTGCCGCCCATGTAAGGACGCAGCACCTCGGGGATGGACACGGTGCCGTCCTCATGCAGGTTGTTCTCCAGGAAGGCGATCAGCATACGGGGAGGAGCCACGCAGGTGTTGTTCAGGGTGTGAGCCAGATAGTTCTTGCCATCGGCGCCCTTGATGCGGATGCGCAGGCGGCGGGCCTGAGCGTCGCCCAGGTTGGAGCAGCTGCACACCTCGAAGAACTTCTGCTGACGGGGGCTCCAGGCCTCGATGTCGCAGCTCTTGACCTTCAGGTCGGCCAGATCGCCGGAGCAGCACTCCAGCTGACGGACGGGGATGTCCAGGCTGCGGAACAGCTCGACGCTGTTCTGCCACAGCTTCTCGTACCAGAACATGCTGTCCTCGGGCTTGCAGACCACGATCATCTCCTGCTTCTCGAACTGGTGGATGCGGTAGACGCCGCGCTCCTCGATGCCGTGGGAGCCCTTCTCCTTGCGGAAGCAGGGGGAGTAGGAGGTGAGGGTCTGGGGCAGCTGATCCTCGGTGAGGATCTGGTCGATGTAGCGGCCGATCATGGAATGCTCGGAGGTGCCGATCAGGTAGAGATCCTCGCCCTCGATCTTGTACATCATGGCCTCCATATCGGTCTGGGACATGACGCCCTCCACCACATTGCCGTGGATCATGTAGGGGGGGATGCAGTAGGTGAAGCCCTTGTCGATCATGAAGTCACGGGCGTAGTTCAGCACGGCGGAGTGCAGGCGGGCAATGTCGCCCAGCAGGTAGTAGAAGCCGGCGCCGGACACACGGCCGGCGGCATCCATATCCACGCCGTCAAAGGTCTCCATGATAGCGGTGTGGTAGGGGACCTCGAAATCGGGGGTGGTGGGCTCGCCGAAGCGCTCCACCTCCACGTTGAACTCGTCGCTCTCGCCGATGGGCACGGAGGGGTCGATGATGTTGGGGATGACCATCATGATCTTGCGGATCTCGGCGGCCAGCTCGTCCTCCAGCTTCTCCAGCTCCTCACGGCGGTCATCGTTGGCCTTGACGGCGGCCATATTGGCGTCGATCTGGGCCTGAATGGCCTCCCTCTCCTCGCCCTCGGCCTTCTTCAGCTTGCCGAACAGGGGGCCGTTGGCCTTGGACAGAGCATTGCGGGAGGCGCGGAGGTTGTTGGCCTCGGTCATGGCGTCGCGGTTCTGGCGGTCCAGCTCGATGACCCTGTCCACCAGGGGGAGCTTCTCATCCTGGAATTTCTTGCGGATGTTTTCCTTGACGATTTCGGGGTTTTCCCGGACAAATTTGATGTCTAGCATAGTAAATCACCTTCAAATGATAATTTTATGGAGTAGGGGCCGGGTTTCCCGGCCCGATTGGAGATGTTTCACGTGAAACGTCGTCAGAGCAAACTTCATATCATTCGCTTCCACGTTCCGTGAAAGCTCATTCATTTCGTTGCTCCTCCTCTCCCCACGAAACCCGCTGTCGCTGGGCTTTCGCGGGGGCCC
>JBGVKB010000056.1:0-4013 GCA_045118955.1 Oscillospiraceae bacterium
CTGGGGGAGCTGTCGGCGCAGCCGACTGAGAGGGACTTGGCTCCCCCTCTGGGAGTGCTGTCACCGCAGGTGACTGAGAGGGCACGCCGCGAGATCGCCCTCTCCGCCCCGGCCTGCGACCGGGGCACCTCTCCCAAAGGGAGAGGCAAGGGGGTGCGGGTCTTGGCTCCCCCTCTGGGGGAGCTGTCGGCGCAGCCGACTCAGAGGGCTTGCCGCGAGGTCGCCCTCTCCGTCCCGGCCTGCGACCGGGGCACCTCTCCCAAAGGGAAAGGCAAGGGGGTGCGGGTCTTGGCTCCGCAGGTGACTGAGAGCGCGCCCAAACACCAAGGGCGGAGCCTTGCGGCTCCGCCCTTTTCTTGTTTCACACATCCTCGTCCAAAAGCTGTGCGGCGTCGCTCTCGCCCACCACCCGCAGGCCGTGGGCCTTGAGCAGGGCGGCGGTCACGCCGTCCCCGGGCACCAGCCGCCCGGTGAAGCTGCCGTCGTAGATCTGCCCGCTGCCGCAGCTCGGGCTTTTTTCCTTCAGGATCGCCCCGGTGCAGCCGTACAGCTCCGCAAGCTGCAGCGCCGCCTCCGCGCCCCGGCGGTACTCCCCGGTCACGTCCGCGCCGGCGCGGCTCAGCACCCGCTCCCCCACCCGCTCGCTGGGGTCGCGGGGGGTGGGCAGGCCGCCGATGCTCTCCGGGCACACCGGGATGAGGGTGTGCCGCCCCTCCCTTGCCGCCGCGATCACCGCCGGGCAGGGGTTGGCTCCTCCGCTGTATTTGCACCGCACGCCCAGCAGACAGGCGCTCACAAGCAGCTTCATGCCCGTCCCCTCATGCCCGGCGGCGGCGCACCTTCTGCAGCAGGTGCAGCGCCATGCCCACGGTGCCCTTGAAGTTGAACAGACACACCCCCGCCGTGATCATGGTCACAAAGACCATCTTGTGGGTGTTTTCGCCCAGAATGAACCAGGTCTCCAGCAGCAGCAGCGCCAGATTCGCCGCCATGCGCAGGGGGCGGAAGTCCACCCGCAGCAGCCCCCGGGTGTTGACGCAGCGCAGCAGGAACACCACCATGTAGCTGATGAGGCTGGCGTAGGTGGCGCCCATGGCCCCCCATTTGAGGATGAACCAGTAGTTCAGCACGCAGTTCACCACCGCGCCGGTGAGCATGGTGTACAGCGCCAGCGTGCTGCGCTTTTCCACCATGTAGATGCTGTTCAGGAACTGATTGAAGCAGCTAAAGACGGTGGCGATGGTCAGCACCGGCACGAACCGCCACGCCTCGAAGAAGTTCTCCCGGAAGATGCGCATCAGCGGCTGGCACAGCCAGATGATGCCCGCCGCGCAGCAGAACATGACGCTCTGGTAGCTGTAGAACACCTTGCTGAAGAAGGCCTCCCGCCCCCGCTGCTCGGTGACCGCCGAGAGCTGCCACGCCTCGTAGAAGATGGTGCCCAGCGTGACCAGAATGGTGGGCAGGAAGTAGCCGGTGCCCAGAAGCCCCGACCAGTAGTTGCCCTCGTCCCCCAGCAGCGCCTTGACAAAGAACAGGTCGCTGGCGTTGATGACCCAGAAGCTGATCTGCGCCGGGATGAGGGGGATGGAGTAGGCCAGCATCTGCCGCCACAGCCGCAGGTCCACCTGACGGAAGTCCACATACCTTGCCACGCCGCCCATCACGAACATGAACAGGGTGCTGGTGGCATCGCCGCAGATGATGGCCAGCAGGTAGCCCTCCGCGCCCATGTCAAAGCCCAGCAGGAACAGGATGTTGTACAGCAGGGTGGCCGCCGAGCAGAGGATGCCGTCCACCGCCACCAGCCGGTTGAGCTGGCGGCAGCGCACAAGCTGGCTGGTGAGGGTGCGCAGGCAGCTCATCAGCACATAGATGTAGAGGTAGAGGGCGTAGTCGGTGAACACCGGCACCAGCCGCAGCAGCGGGTAACACACCACCATCAGCACAAACCCCGCGAACACGGTGAGCAGGCCGTTGGTGTAGACCCTGCGGCGGTCGTACTGTTTGTCCAGACCGAAGCGCAGCACCGCGTAGCTGATGCCCATGCCCGCCAGCGGGATGAGCAGGTTGGCGCACTGGCTGGTGAGCTTGGTGATGCCCACCTCCTCCACCTCCCGCATGGCGTAGGTGAGGAAGGGCTGGATGAACAGGGTGAGCAGCTTGCCCGAAAAGCTGCTGATGGCGAACAGCACCGTGTTGCTCAGCAGCTTGTTGTATCGGTTTTGTTCCAAAGGTAAAGCCTCCTTTGCCGGGCGGTCCGCCCGGGTACACATACATGGTTTATTATACCACGCCGCAGCGAAAAATGATAGACGCACGGCAGGTTTTCCCCCACTCCACCTTGCCCCGGCTGTGCATTCGTGTTACAATATGGACTGTGCGGGCGTTTGTCCCTGCCAAAAAATCTCAAAAGCGGCGCGGTGTGCGCCCTGCCCGGCCCCGCCGGGATAGAAAGGAACCCACCCATGACCCTCATCGTATTCGATCTGGAATGGAACATCGGCTACCAGCCCCGGATGTTCGACTACCACGGCGCGGAGCAGACCCTGCGGGGCGAGATCATTCAGATCGGCGCCGCCAAGGTGGACGAGCACGCCAACCTGCTGGACACCTTCAGCATCACGCTGAAGCCCCGCATCTTCCGCAAGCTGCAGCACCACATCGCCAAGGTCACCGGCCTGACCCAGGCCGACCTGGACCACGGCGTGCCCATCCGGGAGGGTCTGCAGCAGTTCGTGAAGTGGTGCGGCCCGGACGCGGCCTTCGGCGAGTGGGGCATGGACGACGTGCCGGTGCTGAAGCAGAACCTGTTTTTGAACGGTCTGGACGAGCACTGGCCCACCCGCTGGTACGACCTGCAGCAGGTGTTTCTGGCCGAGCGGGGCCGCGCCGAGGGCGAGGGCATGACGCTGGAGTCGGTCATCACCCGGCTGGGCATCCCCACCGACCGGCCCTTCCACGATGCGCTGAGCGACGCGCTGTACACGGTGGACGTGTGCCGGAAGCTGGACTTCGCCAAGGGTCTGGCCGCCTACCCCAGCGAGGAGGAGCAGCTTCGCGCCGCGGCGGTGCCTGCGGGCAGCGACTGCCGGGACATGCGGTGCTTCTTCGGCTATCTGGACAAGGAGGTCTGGCGGGAGGACCCGGAGCTGCACGAGCTGGTCTGCCCCGAGTGCGGCGCGCCCCTGGCCCCGGACACCCAGCCCCGCGAGGGCGGCGAGGTCGAGCTGTGGATGAAGCGGGGCAACAACAGCTACTACTCGCTGACCACCTGCACCGGCTGCAAGCGGCAGTGGTTCACCCGCTACAAGACCGCCCGCCGGGACGGCCTGCACTGGGCCTTTGCCCGCTGCCACGAGGTGCCCGCCCCCGACGCGGTGGCCAAGTGGAACAAGCAGAAGCGGATGCAGCTTGAGCGCATGAAGAAGCGGGACGAGAAGTCTGCGGAGTGAGCCTGCGCGCGCGTGATCGAATATAGCATAGAGCGATACAGGAACGCCCCGGTGCCGGTGAAGGCATCGGGGCGGTTCTTTTGGGGCGGGGCGCTGCCGTGATACCGGGGCACCCCCCACTGGGGGACTGTTGGCCTTCCGCTGACGCACCCCCTCCCCGGCTGTGCCGGGGGCTTCCCCCTCTGGGGGGCCGGTGGCCTTCCGCTGCCGGTGGCAGAGGAAGGAAGGCCGCCCGCAGCGCAGCGGTCAAAAACTGCAAGCAAGCGAACGCGCTCAGCAGATTTTGGGCACCGCAAGTCGAGCGCTGTCGAGACCGCAGGTCGAGACTGATGAGGGACGGGGCGGAAAACTCCGTGGGGGAACGGCAAACCCAATCGCACACGGCGCACCCATACCGCAAACACAGCATATAGCAGTTGTACAATAAGGTTTGCCGCGACCGTCCCTCATCCGCCCCTTCGGGGCACCGCCCGGCTTGCGGCCCGCCTTTCTCTGCCCCCGGCAGCGGCAGACCGCAAGCCCCCAAAACAGCAAAAGACCCGATGCTCGAACCTGCAT
>JBGVKB010000057.1:0-3273 GCA_045118955.1 Oscillospiraceae bacterium
GGTGGTGGTGCCCGGTCTGGCAGAGGCCGCCGACTACATCAAGGCCAACGCCCAGCCGGGGGATCTGGTGATCACGCTGGGCTGCGGCGACGTGTACAAGGCCGCCAACATGATGCTGGAGTAAGGCCAAAACAATGAGACCCGCTGCGCGGGCTGCGGTAAAGCGCCGCGGCCCGCGCTTTTTTTCGTTGGATGCGGCCGGCGCGGTTTTGGAGCGCGTGCGTGTGCCTTTGCCCGCCGCCCTTGTGCCTGTGCGACTGCTTGTGAGCGGGCAGGGCTTGCTTGAGAGGGCTGCATTTCTCGGGGGCGCTGCGCTCGTCTGCGGATTCCCGCGCCGCGTCCACGCTCCCGCCTGCCGCGTTTTTTCATCTGCCCGCTGGTTTTTAACGCCGCGCCGGCTTGCCGTTTCGCACCTGTGCGCCCGCATTTTTTGCGTTCACCGCGTTTTTATGCTTCGACCGACCCCACCAAAAGGAGGACTGCCCCATGACGACCGGACTTTACTCGGCGGACGGCTACTGCGTGCGCCAAAAGGCCGCCGCAAACCTGCCCTATGGGCGCTGCCGCTCAAGCTACAACGGCTGCGGCTGGATGGCCGCCTACAACCTGCTGCGGGCAGAGGGCCACCCTCACACCCCGGAGCAGGTGCGCGCCGAGCTGGCGCGGACGCTCTGGTTCGGCGGGCGCATGGGTACCCGCGCCGACCGCCTGTGCCTGTACCTGCGCCGGCAGGGCGTGCGCCTGACCCCCACCCTGCGCCCCTCCCGCGCCGCCGCGCGCCCGGGCGGCATCGCCTTCTACTTTACCGGTCGAGGCGGGCATTTCGTCACTTATCTGCCCGCCGGGCATCCGGGGCGGTTCCGCTTCCTCAACACCGGGGCCGGCGCGCCGGACTTCGTGTCCACCCTGCCGGAGTTCCGCCGCCGGCACTTCAAGCTGGGGCTTGGGGTGTTTCTGGCGCGGAGCAAAACGCGGTGAAACGGCCCATCCGTTTGCACATTCGCATATTCACTCGGCCAAACGAGCATCGGCGCTCCGCCTGCGGGGTGTCGGTGCTTTTTTACCGCCGCATCCCCTCATGCCCCCGGCAGTCTGCCCGGGAACGGCACAGCCCCCTCCCCCGCCGAACACAGCCGTACAAGGGCACGGCGAGCCGACCGCAAATCCGCAGGTTATAGCGAATCAGCGTCTCTTTTTTGCAATCCCAGTTGGTTCTCCCGCCCGCCCAAGTCCCTCCGTCGGCTTTCCTGGCAGGCCCCTTGGATGGACGAAAAAACAGCGCGGAGCGCGGCCTTTTCGCCCTGCAGCATCGTCACGCGCGGCGAACCGTCCGCCAAAAACTGCGCGCTGCAATTGGAAAACAGGTGCCTGCAATATGCACATTTGTTTCTTTTTTCACGGATTTCTTGTTGAAGCGCTCTGAAACTGCTATAATAGGAGCGCTATCTGAAAATTTTGGAGGTTTATCTCATGAAAGGTAATGTTATTGTTGGCCAGTCCGGTGGTCCCACCGCGGCCATTAACGCCAGCATCGCCGGCGTTTACTGCGGCGCCGTGGAGTGCGGCGCTCCCAAGGTTTACGGTATGTGCAACGGCATCCAGGGTCTGCTGGAGGAGCGCTTCGTCGACCTGAACGAGGCTCTGCCCACCCAGCTGGAGGTGGAGCTGCTGAAGCGCACCCCCTCTGCCTATCTCGGCTCCTGCCGCTACAAGCTGCCCGACTACGAGGCCAGCCCCGAGACCTTCGAGAAGATCTTTGAGATCATCCGCAAGCTGAACATCGAGTGCTTCTGCTACACCGGCGGCAACGACTCCATGGACACCATCCGCAAGCTGAGCGACTACGCCAAGGAGCGCGGCATCACCGACATCAAGTTCATGGGCGTGCCCAAGACCATCGACAACGACCTGCCTGTGACCGACCACACCCCCGGCTTCGGCAGCGCTGCCAAATACATCGCCACCAGCCTGAAGGAGATCATCAGCGACACCCAGTGCCTGCCCTACAGCAAGGGCATGGTCACCGTGGTGGAGGTCATGGGCCGCAACGCCGGCTGGCTGACCGGTGCCGCCGCTCTGTGCAAGGGCGAGGACTGCATCGGCCCCGACATGATCTACCTGCCCGAGACCAACTTTGATCTGGACAACTTCACCGCCCGCATCAAGGAGCTGATCGCCACCAAGGGCTTCGCCGTGGCTGTTGTGTCCGAGGGCGTGCATCTGGCGGACGGCCGCTACGTCTGCGAGCTGGGCGGCGGCGCCGACTTCGTCGATGCCTTCGGCCACAAGCAGCTGACCGGCACCGCCGGCTTCCTGGCCCGTCATCTGGGCGCCGTTCTGGGCTGCAAGACCCGTGCCATCGAGTTCAGCACCCTGCAGCGCGCCGGCGGCCACCTGGCCTCCGAGACCGACATCAACGAGTCCTTCGCCGTGGGCGCCGCCGCCGTGCGCGCCGCCGACAAGGGCATCACCGGCCAGATGGTCACCATCGACCGCGTGGGCGAGCATCCCTACGAGTCTACCACCGGCCTGTGCGACGTGCACAACGTTGCCAACCTGGAGAAGACCGTGCCCGCCGAGTGGATCACCGAGGACGGCACCTACGTCACCGAGGAGTTCATCAACTACGTTCGTCCCCTGATCCAGGGCGAGATGAGCCACATCATGGTGAACGGCCTGCCCCGCTACCTGCTGCGCAAGTAAGCAAAAGCGGCAAGAATGTTAAAAAGGGCGCATCCCGAGAGGGATGCGCCCTTTTGGTTTTGGGGTTCGGCTCAAAACGGGAACAGCACGGTAAGCTGATCCCCACATCAGTCACCCTGCTGCTCAGCGAGGTACAGCTCGCACAGCGCGCCGAACAGCTCCCGATGGTAAGGGTCTGTGGCCTCGCCGCGCTCGAAGGCAGCTTCTTCCAAGGCGGTCTCGCCGGTACCCGGCGGCACGCCAAGATCCCGCGCCCCCGCATCCAAAAGCATCCGGGTGGCGGTCAGCACCGACCGATCAAAGGCGGAACGGGTCAGCGCCAGCAGACATTCCGCGCCCTGCTGACCGCCCCTCGCCGTCACGTCAAACCCGTTGTCAAGAAAAAACCGAATGATCTGCGGCATCGCCCACCCCGGCCCGGGGTTTTTGCCCCGGCAGTGCCAGCCGCTCGCGCAGCCGCCGCGGTGTTCGCAGCCGCCGCAGACCTCCTCCGGCCCCTCCCACCAGTAGGGATCGAGGATCAGGGACAGCATATTCTCCTCCGGGTCGGCACCACGCGCGTTCAGGTCA
>JBGVKB010000058.1:0-5777 GCA_045118955.1 Oscillospiraceae bacterium
CGCTGTAGCTCCTTTTTTGTGAACAGCAGGTGCTGCTTGAAGCCATCGGTATGCTCCTGTGGGGTCAGGGTCACCAGACATTTGAAGGCGCAGGGCATCAGGTCGGCGCTGGAGATGCCGCACAGCAGGCCCTCGGTGTAGTCCCGGCGCTCCAGCGGGTTGAAGATGTACAAAAGATCCTCCTCCAGCGTGTTGTATTGATTCACAAAGGAGAAGCGGATGAGCATATCGCTGTAGACCACCTTGCCGGTGTAGTAGACCTCGCTGCTGCGCCCGGTGGAGGTCACCGAGCTGATGGACAGGGAGGCGCGGCAGTCCTGCGTGTGATCGCTGGGGCGCAGAATGTCGATGACCCCGTCCTTAAACCGGTTGTACCGCCCATCGTAAAAATAAAAGTAGAGTCGGTCGGCCTGAAAGTAGGGGCTGCGCCCCGACAGGGTGGGGGAGAGGGGGGCGGGCCGCTGTGCCTCGGGCTGGTAGTCGGTGAGCTGGTTCATGCCAACGTGCAGCACCCCGCAGATCTCATGCAGGGTGTCCACGTCCAGCGTGATCTCGCCGGTCTCATATTTGCTCACGGTGGCGCGGCTCTTGTGGATGGCGTCCGCAAGCTGCTGCAGGGTCATGCCCTGTCCCTTGCGGTAGTCCCGGATGCGCTGCCCGATGTGGCGGCTCAGTTCGCTCATAGCGGCTCCTTTTGTTTCGTTAAAATATACACTTTTGCGGCGATGGAGGCGGCGGGGAGGCCCGGCTCCGTGCTTTGTGAGATTATTCTATCATAGAGAAACTTAAAATGTCAAAAGTTTCTTTTAAAGAAATCCAGTCTGTTTGTCACCCCCACACATCCCGGCTATAATATTATTCGTTGCGTTAATTCGAGAAAGTGTGAGGACCGGGTATGGAAACAAAGAAAAAGAGCAGCTTCAGCGGTTCGCTGGGCTTTATTCTGGCCGCGGCGGGCAGCGCCGTGGGCGTGGGCAACATCTGGCGCTTCCCCTATTTAGCGGCTAAAAATGGCGGCGGTCTGTTTCTTTTAGTGTATCTGGCGCTGGTGCTGACCTTTGGCTTCACCCTGCTGACCACCGACGTGGCACTGGGGCGGCGCACCAAGATGCACGCCATGCAGGCCTTCGGTGCCATCAACAAAAAGTGGGATTTTCTGGGCAAGCTGACCTTTTTGGTGCCCGCCCTCATCATGACCTACTACTCGGTCATCGGCGGCTGGGTCACCAAGTACATCGCGGTGTACCTGCTGGGGGATGGCGCGGCCGCGGCGCAGGACGGCTACTTCACCGGCTTTATCACCGCGCAGGTGTCCCCCATCGTGTATATGCTGCTGTTTTTGGCGGTGACCGCCTTTGTGGTGTTCTGCGGTGTGGAAAAGGGCGTGGAGCGGTTCTCCAAGATCGTCATGCCCGCCCTGATCCTGATGATTGCCGGCATTGCGGTATTCTCTCTGACTCTGAGCCATACCGATGCGAACGGTGTTCAGCGCACCGGCCTGCAGGGTCTGGCGGTGTATCTGGTGCCCAACTTTGAGGGGATCACCTTCGGCCGCTTCCTTGAGATCCTGCTGGATGCCATGAGCCAGCTCTTCTTCTCACTGAGCGTGTCCATGGGCATTATGATCACCTACGGCTCTTATGTGAAGGACGATGTGGATCTGAGCGGCTCGGTCTCCCGCATCGAGCTGTTCGACACGGCGGTGGCGCTGCTGGCGGGCGTCATGGTCATTCCTGCGGTGTATGTGTTTCAGGGCACCGAGGGGATGCAGTCCGGCCCGTCCCTGATGTTCATCTCCCTGCCCAAGGTGTTCGAGAGCATGGGCGCGGCGGGCACGGTCATTGGTCTGGTGTTCTTCATCATGGTAGCCTTCGCGGCGCTCACCTCCTGCGTGTCCATCATGGAGACGCTGGTGGCAAGCTGCATGGATCTGTTCCACGCCTCCCGCAAGACGGTCAGTCTGGTGATCGGCGTGCTGTCCGCGGCGGCGGCCATCGTCATCTGTCTGGGCTACAATGTGCTGTACATGGACATCCCCCTGCCCGGCGGCGGCACGGGCCAGCTTCTGGACGTGATGGACTATGTGAGCAACAGCTTCCTGATGCCCTTCATCTCGCTGCTGACCTGCGTCTTTGTGGGCTGGGTGCTGAAGCCCCAGTGGATCAAGGAGGAGATGGAGCGCAGCGGCCATCCCTTCCGCCGGGAGAAGCTCTACGGCGTGATGATCCGCTACGTTGCCCCGGTGATGATGGCGGCGTTGTTCCTGCAGTCCACCGGTCTGCTGAAGCGCTTTTTGAGCTGACATAAGGCCTTGTACACAGCCCTGCCGGCGACCCCGGTGGGGCTGTCGGACTTTACGAACGCCGCCGCCGGTGGTATCATAGAAGCAGAACAACACGGCGGCGCTGCCGCCTTTGCAGGAGGAGATCCCATGGTCAGTTTTGTGGACGAGAAGGCGAGAGAGCGCTGCAACGGCTGCGCCCGCTGTCTGGGCGTGTGTCCCGGCGGGGCGATGTACCTGCCCGACGACGGCGGCCCGGTGGAGATCGAGGATATGCTGTGCGTGGACTGCGGCGCCTGTGCGGCGGCCTGCCCGCGGCTGATCCTGCGGATGGACTGGTACGACGAGGTCTGAACGGATCCCAAGACCAAGGCCCGGCGCGGTGTGCGCGCCGGGCCTTGTTTTGCTTCGGGGACGAGGTGGATGGAATTTGTTGTCGATCGTCCCGCGGTGAGCTGAAAATCATCCTCTGAATGTACGAAAATTTCCGCTCAATGCCGGAAAAGGCTGACAAAAACGGAAATAATGATAAAATAGTCGAAATTTTTCGCGAAACCTCTTTCATTCGTCACTCAAATAAAGTAAAATAATAGATACAACTTGTGTTGGAGGAAAAAACACCGACCGCAACACAAACTCAAAAAAGAAAAACAAACAAAAACGAACACAGCGGCCGGCGTACATCAGGAGGACATCATGAATTTCGTATTTATCTCGCCCGATTTCCCCTATCACTACTGGCAGTTCTGTGACCGTCTGAAGAAGAACGGCGTGAACGTGTTGGGCATTGGCGACGCCGCCTATGATACTCTGCCCGAGGGCCTGAAGAACGCCCTGACCGAGTACTACAAGGTCGGCAGCATGGAGAACTACGATGAGATGGTGAAGGCCATGGGCTACTTCACCTTCCGTTACGGCAAGATCGACTGGGTCGAGAGCAACAACGAGTACTGGCTGGAGCAGGATGCCAAGCTGCGCAGCGATTTCAACATCACCACCGGCCTGAACGCCGATGAGATCGACCGCTACAAGAGCAAGTCCGGCATGAAGGCTTACTACGAGCGCGCCGGCGTGCCCGTGGCCCGCTACCACATGGCCGACAACTACGACTCTGCCCTGGCCTTCGTGCAGGAGGTGGGCTGGCCCATCGTCGCCAAGCCCGACCGCGGCGTTGGCTCCTGCGGCAACCGCAAGATCACCAACGAGGCCGAGCTGGCTCAGTTCTTCCAGGATTGGGACGGCGTGCCCTACATCATGGAGGAGTATGTGGACGGCGAGGTCGCTACCTTTGACGGCATCTCCGGCCGCAACGCCGAGGTCTTCTATGCCGCCAGCCACGTCAGCCTGGGCAGCATCATGGACTCCCTGAACAACGGCGATCCTCTGTGCTACTACGTGGACAACGAGATCAGCCCCGAGCTGTGGCGCGCCGGTGAGGCCACCATTAAGTCCTTTGATGCCCGCAACCGCTACTTCCACTGCGAGTTCTTCCGCCTGCGCACCGGCAAGCCCGGTCTGGGCGAGCCGGGCGACATCCTGGGCCTGGAGGTCAACATGCGCCCCGCCGGCGGTTACACCGTCGATATGCTGAACTACTCCGGCGGTCTGGACACCTACCAGATCTGGGCTGACATGGTCGCCTTCGGTGAGGTTCGTCATTCTCTGGGCAACGGTCGTAAGTACTGCATGTGCTGCGGCCGCCACGACAACCACAACTACAAGTACAGCCATGAGGAGATCATGGCTCGCTACGGCGACAAGATGCAGCTGGTCCGCCGCCTGCCCGCCGTTCTGGCCAGCATGGGCGACGTGCTGTATATGGCCAACTTCGACTCCCGCGACGAGATGATGGAGTTCAGCCGTCTGGCCACCGAGCGCGTGTAAGCGCTTGAACCGTCCCATCGGATGAAATAAATCACGCCCCCGGCAGGCTCTCTGCGAGTTTGCCGGGGGCGTGTTCTGCTTTTTTGACGTGCTGACGCGCAAAACAAAGAGCGCCGCCCCCTATAGGGGCGGCGCTCGGGTCGTTCAGGGCGGGGAAGAGGCTCAGTTCTCCTCGAAGAACTTCTTCTCGATGGTCTTCTCAGCCCAGGTGGCGGTGATGGTCTCCAGCTTCAGCGCGTAGGCCACCTGACGGTTCATCATGCTGACCAGATCGCACAGGTAGTTCACGTCGATGCCGTCGATGGCGGGCACCAGCCAGCCGTACATATCCAGCATACCGCAGCGGCTGGCGGTGGTCACCATCTCGCGCTCCATCTCGGCGCTGTGCATGATCTCGGGGTCACGCAGCAGCCAGGCAGTCATGGCGATCATGGCGTACACGCCCCAGTCGGACACGGTGGCGGTCAGCAGGTTGTCGGCCGCCACAGCGCTGGCGATGCCGCCGCCGCAGCCGCAGGTGCACTCGCCGGGGGCGGTGTAGGGCACATACTTGAACAGGGTGTCCTTGATGGCGCCCATGCCCAGCTCGTTGCCCAGATCGCCCACAGCCAGATTCCAGACGCCCATCTCCTGGCACTTGGTGAACAGGATGTCGCTCTTGGCCTCGATCTCGGTGGTGTTCTTGCCGATGGCGTTGTGGTACTGGCCGATGGCGTTGGCGCCGGGCACCTCGATGGCGATGCAGGCGGCGGGGCGGCCCTTGGCCAGAATGGCGTCGGCGCAGGCCTCAGCGGCCTCGGGATCCTTGGTGAAGATCTCCATGCCGACGGAGAAGGGATACTCCATGGCCTCCTCGATGGAGTAGTAGAAGTGCAGGCCGGCGACGGGGGCCATGGCCTCCACGGCGTGGGCGCAGTCCTCGGGCACGATCAGCACGGGCTTGGCGCCGAAGGCCTTCACCAGCGCGCGGGCCAGCAGTACGGCGGACACGATGCCGTCCATCTCGGCCTTCTTGTGGGGCAGCAGCACGAAGCCGCTCATGATGTAGACCAGATCACCCTCATGGATGTTCTCGATCAGGCCCTTGGCGGCGTGCAGGGAGATCGGCTCACCGCACAGCTCGCGGCAGCCCTTGTGCAGGATGCGGCACACACCGTAGCCGCGGGGATCCATGTGCATCAGGTTGTCCAGATTTTCCGCCAGATTGCGGGCGGTCAGTTCTTGCTGCGTCATATACTACATTCCTTTTCTTTTGTGTTTTCCTTGGCTCGCGAATGCGATAGGTGCGGACCGTCAGGGCACACCTATCTATGATAGTTTAATGATACCTTGACGGGGGGCAAAAGTAAAGGACAAACTGCCGGTGTTCGCTGAGAGAAAAAAGAGAAGAATCCGCTGCCGAAAAAAATCAAAATTTTTTGAAAATAGGTGTTGACAACCTCAAACTCCGGTGATATAATCATCAATGTTGCCGGACGACACGGTACAAAGCCACAGCGTACTCGCGGGCAACCGCGTTTACATACATGCGGATGTGGCGGAATTGGCAGACGCGCTAGATTCAGGTTCTAGTGACAGCAATGTCATATGGGTTCAAGTCCCTTCATCCGCA
>JBGVKB010000059.1:0-13131 GCA_045118955.1 Oscillospiraceae bacterium
GCGCGAGTTTGCCCGCGACAACAAGAGCCTGGGCACCTTCCATCTGGACGGCATCGCTCCCGCGCCCCGCGGCGTGCCCCAGATCGAGGTCACCTTTGACATCGACGCCAACGGCATCGTCCATGTGAGCGCCAAGGATCTGGGCACCGGCAAGGAGCAGAGCATCACCATCACCGCCTCCACCAACATGAGCAAGGAGGACATCGACAAGGCCGTCAAGGACGCCGAGCGCTTCGCCGAGGAGGACAAGAAGCGCCGCGAGGAGGTCGACATCCGCAACGGTGCCGACCAGATGGTCTTCCAGACCGAGAAGGTGCTGAACGAGATGGGCGATCAGGCTCCCGCTGAGCTGAAGGCCACCATCCAGACCAAGCTGGAGGCCCTGAAGGAGGCTCTGAAGGGCCAGAGCATCGACGAGATCAAGGCCAAGCAGGAGGACCTGCAGAAGGAGTTCGAGGCCATGTACCAGGCCGCGGCTCAGGCTCAGCAGGCCGCCGGTCAGGCCGCCGGCCAGCAGCCCGGCGCCGGCGCCCCCAACAACGGCGGCGACGACGGCGTGGTGGACGCCGACTTCAAGGAAGTGTGATAAAGACCTGAACGCAGGCATCTGAGCCTGCGCAGCCAAAGACCCAAGCGCGCCCCGGCGCGTGTGCGCCGCCCGACCCCCACCGGGGCCGGGCGGCCTTGTGGGTTTTGGGCTTGAGCAAAAAACCGCGTAAATACGCGGGTGTGAGGGCGTGACAGCATATGGCAGACAAGCGCGATTATTACGAGGTACTGGGCATTGCCAAGGGTGCCTCGGAGGATGAGATCAAAAAGGCCTACCGCAAGCTGGCCAAGAAATACCATCCCGACCTGAACCCCGGCGACAAGGAGGCCGAAGAGCACTTCAAGGAAGTGGGCGAGGCCTATGAGATCCTGTCCGACCCGGAGAAGAAGGCCCGCTACGACCAGTACGGCTTCGCCGGCGTTGACCCGAATTACGGCGCGGGTCAGGGCTTTGGCGGCGGCTTCGGCGGCGTGGATCTGGGCGATATTTTCGGCGACATCTTCGGCGGCGGGTTTGGCGGCGGCTTCGGCGGCCGGCCCAACCCCAACGCACCCCGCAAGGGCGGCGATGTGCGCATCCCCCTGACCCTGACCTTTATGGAGGCGGTGCACGGCTGCACCAAGACCATCACCATCAACCGGCAGGACACCTGCCCCGACTGCGGCGGCTCCGGCGCGGCCAAGGGCACCAGCCCCGAGTCCTGCCCCGACTGCGGCGGCCGCGGCTATGTGATGCGCCAGCAGCGCACCCCCTTCGGCGTGATGCAGAGCCAGCAGCCCTGCGCCCGCTGCGGCGGCAAGGGCAAGTTCGTCAAGAACCCCTGCTCCAAGTGCCGCGGTGTGGGCAAGGTGGGCGTGCGCAAGAATCTGGAGATCACCATCCCCGCCGGTGTGGACGACGATATGGGTCTGACCCTGCGCGGGCAGGGCGATGCGGGCGTGAACGGCGGCCCCAACGGCGACGTTGTGGTGCTGCTGAGCGTCAAGCCCGACCCCATGTTCCAGCGTGAGGGCTACGATGTGTACGTCACCGTGCCCATCACCTTCAAGCAGGCGGTGCTGGGCGACGATGTGATCGTGCCCACCGTGGACGGCAAGGTGGAGTACACCGTGCCTGAGGGCACCCAGAGCGGCACCACCTTCCGCCTGCGGGGCAAGGGCATCCAGTACCGCGGCGGCCGCGGGCGCGGCGACCAGTACGTAAAGGTCAGCGTGGAGATCCCCAAAAAGCTGACCAAGGCCCAGAAGGAGGCGCTCATCGCCTTTGAGGAGAGCCTGAAGGAGGACAACTACACCCAGCGCAAGAGCTTCTTCCGCAACCTGCGGGACAAGTTCGGCGGCCGCAGCGACGGCTGACCGGGTGCGGTGTTCCGCCTTGAATTGACCGAATGAAAAGCATCCCCGCATCCGGGCGTTCCGGGTGCGGGGATGCTTTTTTGTGTATTCGGGGCGCGGGTCAGAGGTGCCGTCTGCCCGCCGCTTGCCGCAGGCATGGCTTCCCTGCGGCAAGCGACGATGCAGCATGGCGTGAAAACAACGAAATAAAATTGAAAATCAAATTCTATTTGAAAAAATGTCATTTATAGTTGACAAAATATCCTTCGCGGGTGTAAACTATATTTGACAAAAGCGAGAGCGGGCGTTCCCTCACGCCCCGCCCGCAGAGGGGAGGATGGCCATGGCACAGAATGAGCGCATGAAGGCGGCCCGCAAAGCACGGGGGCTGAGTCAGGACGAGCTGGCAAAGCGCATTCAGGTGAGCCGTCAGACCATCAACATGATCGAGCGGGGGGACTACAACCCCACATTGAAGCTGTGTGTCCAGATCTGCCGGGAATTGGGCTGTACGCTGGACGAATTGTTCTGGGAGGAGGAATGAACCATGACCACCCTGCGATGGGATCTGTTCCATGAGGCGAACTATATGGAAACGGTGCGGGACGAGCGCACCGCCCTGCTGGAGGCCCGCCGTTACAAAGCCGTTGTGAACGGGTATCCGCTGATCCTGCTGGCGGTCTACGCTCTGTCCAAGATCGTCCGGGATGAGGTGCATTTTGTGTTTTACGGTGTCCTGATCCTGCCTATGCTACTGAACAACGTGATGGCTCTGCGGGACGGCACCCTGCTGGTGGACGAGAGCGCCCGCATCGCAGACGGGCGGTTCCACCGCTTTGATCTGGTCTGGACGCTGATCGTGCTGCCCTGCGTTATGGCCATGGAGCTGGGCACCTCCCCCGACGACCTGCGGCGGGCGGTGTTCGTGCCGTGGCTGGTGGTGAACCTGTGCTGGCTGGTGTATGTTCTGGCCCACGGGTGGCACCTGAAGCAGCTTGCCGGCGAGGAGCTGGAGCTGCCGCCGGTGTCCCGGTTTGAGAAGCCCGCCCGGGTGCTGTGGGTGCTGGCGCTGGCGGCGAGCCTTGTGCTCAGCGGCGCGGCGCGGACGGTCGCGGAGCTTGCACTGGACGCGGTGGCCCCCGGCAGCACCGTGCTGATCGAGGGCGTGCCCGCCGAGCTGCAGCCGCTGCGCGGGGTGGCCGACCCGGCCCACGCCATCCCCGAGGACGGCGAGCTGCGGGTGCTGACCTTCCGCAACCGCACCATCGACGGCGAGGGCTGCGGCCTGTACTACATCGCCCGGCAGGGGGATGAGGCGGTGCGGCTGGGGCTGACCATCCGGGACGGGCAGGTCACCGCCGGGCGGATGAGCCATGCGCGGCAGATCACCGACCCGGGCAACGGCTCCCGCTACTGGACGGACTGGAGCGACTCGCTGCGGGGCGAGTACAAGTATTGGCGGGACGGCGCGTGGCGCAGCCCGGAGGGGGTGGGCGATCTGCTCAGCGCCGACGAGCGGCTGTGCGGCACCGTCTGGTTCGACCCGGTGCTGGACCCGGAGGAGCTGGCCCGCACCCGCGTGGAGGACGACCTGTACCGGCTGTGGTATCTGAGCGGCTGGTCGGACACCGACGTGAAGGAGCTGGAGCCGGACATCCTGTCCATGCAGGCCTACCGCCTGAACGGGAACGGCGCGGCGGTGTTCCACCAGTTTGATCAGGGCGATCTGGTCTACGCGTGGCAGCGGGTGGGCTGCGGCACCATGGAGGAGCTGAACGCCCAGCTTGAGGGGGCCTTCGTCCCCGAATGGTACAGCGAGCTGCTGACGCCCGAGTGGGTCAGCCGCGACTTCGATTAAATCAACGACACAGCGGAAAGGAGGCCCGCATATGAGCATACGATGGAACCTCATCCATGAGCTGAACTGCATGGAAGCGGTGCCGGACGAGCGCACCGAGCTGGCGCAGCTCCGCAAGCTGAAGGCCGGCCTGCGGTGGACGCTGCCGCTGCTGGTGGTGGCGGTGAGCATCGCCGCGGCGGGCGGCGCGGCGGGCACGCCCTTGAACGGGCTGCTCTGGGCGCTGCTGACCTTCATCCACGGGGTGCAGGACCGCCGGGATCTGATGGACGGCAGCTTCCTGCTGGCGGAGGAGACGCCCTCCCCCGCGGGCGGCCTGCGGCGGATGCTGCTGGGCGGGCTGTGCGCCGGCATGGCGCTGACCGGGCTGTTCTCCACCCTGCTGCCCGCCCTGCCCGGCTGCCTTGTGCTGGGCGGCTGCGGCTACTGGGTGTTTCTGGCACTGACCCAGACCGCCGCCATGGAGCGGCTGGCTCAGGACGACCCGGAGGGGGTCTGGCCCGGCGAGCGGTCGGGCGCCGCGCTGGCCGCGCTGCTGGGTGCGGCCCTGTTGGGCGCGGGGCTGCTGGCGCTGGCGCGGCCGGTGCCTCTCTGGCTCCGTGCCGAGGTGCCGCAGGAGCTGGCCGCCTACACCGACCTGTCCCTGCCCGACGAGCCGGGGCTGTACCGTCTGGTGCAGTCGGAACACGACGTCTTTGAGCTGTACACCTACTGTCTGCCCACCCCGCAGGGGCGGGATCGGCTGACCCTGACGGTGGAAAACGCCGCCGTGACCGCCGCCGCGCTGGTGCGGGAGGAGGGCGCGGTGCACACCGAATTCCTCTGGCGGGAGGGCGGCTGGCAGCCGCTGAACACCGGGCTGTCCCCCACCCAGCGGGAGCTGACCTGCCTGTACGCGCAGCCCTCCCTCCGTCTGCCCCGCGCCGGGCAGAGCCGTATTCTGGAGTACCGGCGCCCTGCCCCGCAAAGCCCCTTCGGCGCACAGGCGGCGCGGATCACATGGCGGGACGCGCAGGCCATCTTCGGCGCGCCCAGTGTCGTCCTGTATGAGCTGGACGCGGAGGGGGTGCCGGTGGCCATGCGGGACGAAAGCACCGGCGACAATCTGGGCGGCTGGCAGCTCCTTGCGCGGGGCGAGGCCGCCGCCGGGGCCTTCGCGGAGCAGTACGCCCTGCCCGACTGCCCGTTTTCTGAATTTGACACGGACCGCTTTTCGCGTTTCTCACACATAAAAACACACCGCCCGGCGGGAGATCTGCTTCATGCAGACCCCTGCCGGGCGGTGCGCTTTTGTACCTTATGAGTCCTGTGACCGGGGCGCGCCGGTGTCCAGCTCGTCGATGCTGGGCGGAACGTCCTGCCCGGCCACCTCCAGCCGGCCGATGCGGCTCTCCATCTCGGCCAGCTTGGCGGCCCAGACGTTGGGGATGTCCTGCTGGTCCAGATCGTCCGCCGGGTTGACCTTCGCGCCGTTGACCCGCACCACCGTGGCGGGCACGCCGGCGGCGGTGCAGTTGGCGGGCAGATTGGTCAGCACCACGCTGCCCGAGGCCACGCGGGTGTTGTCCCCGATGAACACCGGGCCGAGGATCTTCGCGCCTGCGCCGATCAGCACGTTGTTGCCGATGGTGGGATGGCGCTTGCCGGTGTCCTTGCCGGTGCCGCCCAGCGTCACCTGATGGTAGATGGTGCAGTTGTCGCCGATCTCGGCGGTCTCGCCAAAGACGATGCCCATGCCGTGGTCGATGAACAGGCAGCTGCCGATCTTCGCGCCCGGGTGGATCTCGATGCCGGTGATGCCCCGGCCGATCTGGCTCACCCAGCGGGCGAGAAAGAACCGCTTGTGCCGGTACAGCCAGTGGGCGATGCGGTGGGAGATGAGTACGTGGAAGCCGGGGTACAGCAGCATGACCTCCACCAGACTTTTGGCGGCGGGGTCCAGCCGCTGGATGTTGCGTGCGTCTGCGATCAGGCCCATGTTTGGGTCCTCCGTGTTTCTATAATAAAGGAAGCAGGCGGCGCGGCGGCTGCCTGCTGTGCGTTCAAGCGTGGGTATTGTACCATATTTGGGGGCGAAAGTACAGGCTTCTTCGGCGAAACTGTACGATTGACACCCGGCTTTGCTCTGTGGTAAAATCAATGGAACCAAAAATACGACCAAAGCGAACAAAAGGAGGGGCGAGCGGATGAAGGCGTACGGCAGCGAGTTGAATGCATCCCATCGTTTTCATCGTTCCGGCCAGTGTGCCGGGGCTGCTTCGCTTTTTGTTCAATGACTTTTCCCTTTTTCGGGGAAAAGTTTTTTTTTGCCCTGAATCGCCCCATCGACAAGGACAAGGAGGAACTTTATGCTGATCAAAAATGCCCGCACCGTGAGCGGTGAGACCATCGACCTGCTGACCCGTGAGGGCGTCATCGCCGCCATCGGTCTGGAGCTGACCGCCCCCGAGGGGGAGGAGGTCATCGACGCCGCCGGCCGCACCCTGCTGCCCTCGTTCATCGATCTGCACTGCCACTGGCGCACCCCCGGCCTTGAGTACAAGGAGGACATCACCACCGGCAGCGCCAGCGCGGCGGCGGGCGGCTTCACCTTCGTGAACCTGATGCCCAACACCAAGCCCATCTGCTCCAGCCCCGAGATCGCCTTCGCGGTGGAGCAGGAGGCCAAGCGGGTGGGTCTGTGCGACGCAAACCAGACCGTGTCCATCACCAGGGACTTCGACGGCGTGACCCTCGACCACCTCAAGACCCTGCCTGACAGCATCCGCTTCATCACCGAGGACGGCCACGGCGTGCAGTCCACCGACGTGATGGCCCGGGCCTTCGCCATCTGCGCCAAGAAGGGCATCACCCTCATGTCCCACGCCGAGGAAATGGACATCTCTCCGTGGGATTACCGGCTGGCCGAGAACATCGAGACCATCCGCAACCTGCACCTGAGCGAGTACTACGGCACCCGCCTGCATATGTGCCATGTGTCCACCAAGGAGGCCATCGAGGCCATCCAGAACGCCAAGTGGAAGGGCGTGCCCGTGACCTGCGAGGTCACCCCCCACCACATCTGGTTCACCCAGGACGAGTGCGACTACCGGGTCAATCCCCCCATCCGTCAGGCCGAGGACGTGAAGGCTCTCATTCAGGCCATGTCGGTGGGCATGGTGGATGCCATCGGCACCGATCACGCCCCCCACTCCGCCGAGGACAAGGCCAAGGGTGCCGCCGGCATGATCGGTCTTGAGACCGCCTTCGGTGTGTGCTACACCAAGCTGTGCCGTCAGTTCGGCCTGCCGCTGGCCCGTCTGAGCGAGATGATGAGCCGCGGCCCCGCCCTCATCATGGGCCTGGAGAACAAGGGCCTCATCGCCCCCGGCATGGACGCCGATCTGGTGCTGGTGGATCTGGACACCCCCTGGACGGTCAAGGCCGCGGAGATGCACAGCAAGAGCCGGAACACCCCCTTCGAGGGCGCGGAGCTGTACGGCAAGGTCTGCCTGACCGTCAAGGGCGGCAGGGTGACCTACCGCGCCTGAGGAAAAATCTGCAAAAAATGTTGGGAGCGCCCGGGTTATGTCTAGGCAGAGGGCGGGTGTTTCCTATATAATATAGGGTGAGTTAAACGAGATCGTGACGGTGCGGAGCCTGCGGCGCTCCCCGCCGCCCGCACCCGAAGAAAACCGCACCCCCTTGTCTGCCCGGGGCTGCAAAATGTACATCAAGGAGGAAATGACGATGACGAATATGGACAAACTGTATGAAGCAGTTGCGGCCCGCGGCCCGGTATGTGTGGGTCTGGACACCGACCTCTCCTACCTGCCTGAGGACTTCATCCGCAGCGAGCTGACCGCCGGCGAGAATCTGGTGCGCTTCAATCAGGCCATCATCGACGCCACCAAGGCGGTGAGCGGCTGCTACAAGGTGCAGGTGGCCTACTACGAGGCTCTGGGTCTGGACGGCATGCGCGCCTACGCCGAGACTCTGAAGGCCGTCCGCGCCGCGGGCATCCCGGTCATCGCCGACATCAAGCGCGGCGACATCGCCAAGACCGCCGAGATGTACGCCATGGGTCACTTCGCCGGCGACTTTGAGGCCGACTTCGTCACCCTGGCCCCCTACATGGGTCTGGACTCCATCGCCCCCTATCTGCCCTACGTCAAGGAGAAGGGCAAGGGTCTGTTCGTGCTGTGCCGCACCTCCAACCCCGGAGCCAAGGACTTCGAGTATGAGAAGCTGGCCGACGGCCGCCATGTGTACGATCTGGTGGGCGACAAGCTGAGCGCTCTGGGCAAGGAGTGCATGGGCGAGCACGGCTACTCCAGCATCGGTCTGGTCATCGGCGGCACCCACATCGAGGAGGCCACCGAGATCCGCGCCAAGTACGGCGACAGCTTCTTCCTGATCCCCGGCTACGGCGCACAGGGCGGCAAGGCCGAGGACATCGCCCAGTACCTGAGCGCCGGCAACGGCGGCGTGGTCAACTCCAGCCGCGGCGTGCTGCTGGCCCGCAAGAAGCAGCCCGGCGTCGCCTTCGACGAGGCTGCCTACAACGAGTGTGTGAACATGAAGGAGGCCATCGCCAATGCCTGCAAGATGCTTTGATGCACAGGTGTTCAGCCGCACCCAGATGGCTGACTCCATCCAGCGGCTGACCGTCCGCTGGCCCGAATCCGTGCCCCTGCCCCACGCCGGCCAGTTCTGTATGCTGCGCTGCTGGGAGCATGACGAGGCCCCCCTGCTCAGCCGCCCCATCAGCATCCACGAGGTGTGGCCCACCGGCAGTGATGAGCCGATCTGCGAGGACGGGGTCCAGCTGGATCTGGTCACCTTCCTGTTCGAGGTGAAGGGCATCGGCACCGAGCAGCTCGCCGCGCTGGAGGCCGGCGACACCCTGCAGATCACCGGCCCTGCCGGCAACGGCTTCGACTTCAGCGGTCTGGAGGCCGGCGCGAAGGTGGCTCTGGTGGGCGGCGGCATCGGCACCGCGCCCCTGTACCAGACCGCCCGCGAGCTGGCCGCCAAGGGCATTCTGGCGGACATCTACTACGGCTTCCGGGACGAGCCTTACGCCATGGAGCAGTACCGGGGCCGCTTCGGCACCGTGCGCGTGGCCACCGACAGCGGCCGGGTGGGCTTCCACGGCTTTGTCACCCAGATGATCAAGCCCGAGGAGTACGATCTGGTGCTGTGCTGCGGCCCCGAGGTGATGATGCGCCGCGTGGCCGCCATGTGCGCCGAGAAGGACGTGCCGTGTCTGGTCAGCCTTGAGAAGAAGATGGCCTGCGGCATCGGCGCCTGTCTGGGCTGCACCTGCAAGACCGCTTCCGGCGAGGGCAAGAGCGTGTGCAAGCACGGCCCCGTCTTTGATGCCAAGGAGGTGTTCGCATGAGCGATATGCGCGTTGAGCTGCTGGGCCATCTGCTGCCCGGCCCCGTGATCGCCGCGTCCGGCACCTTCGGCTACGGCATCGAGTACAGCGAGATCCTGGATCTGGGCGTGCTGGGCGGTGTGTCCAGCAAGGGCCTGACCCTGAACCCCAAGTACGGCAACGAGGGCGAGCGCCTGCTGGAGACCCCCTCCGGCCTGATCAACTCCATCGGCCTGCAGAACCCCGGCGTGCGCCACTTCATCGACAACGAGCTGCCCGCCATGCACCGGGCGCTGGCCGGCACCGGCACCGCCATTCTGGCCAATCTGGGCGGCGGCTGCATCGAGGACTACGAGGAGGGCTGCGAGCTGCTGTGCGCCACCGATGTGGACTTCATCGAGCTGAACATCAGCTGCCCCAACGTCAAGCACGGCGGCATCGCCTACGGCGTGCAGGCTGAGTCCGCCAAAGAGGTGGTGGGCCGGGTGCGCAAGGTCTGCACCAAGCCCCTCATCGTCAAGATGAGCCCGCAGGCCGAGGACATCGCCCGCATGGCCGCCGCCTGCGTGGAGGCCGGCGCGGACGCCGTCAGCCTGGTGAACACCTTCCAGGCCTGCGCCATCGACCTTGAAAAGCGCAAGCCCGTGTTCAACAACATCTTCGCCGGCCTGTCCGGCCCGGCGGTGCGCCCCATCGCCCTGCGCATGGTGTGGCAGGCTGTGGGCGCCGTGGGCGACGCGGTGCCGGTCATCGGTCTGGGCGGCATCGCCACCGGTGAGGACGCCCTGCAGTTCATCATGGCCGGCGCTACCGCCGTGCAGGTGGGCACCGCCAACTTCGCGGACCCCGCCGCCTGCCAGCGCATCACCGCCGAGATGAACGCGTGGATGGACAAGCACGGCGTGAAGAGCCTCGACGAGATCCGCGGCTGCGCCCGATAAGACGAGCATAGTGCATAAAAATTCGTGAAAACTGATTTTTGTGCATAATTACCCTTGAAAACCCAGCGCCATGCGATAAAATATACATCATAGGGGGCGTATGCCCCGAAAAGGAGTCTTACTATGAGCAATGTGAATGCCATTGAAGTCCTGAAGAGCTGTGAGGCCTTTCTGGAGGGTCACTTCCTGCTGAGCAGCGGCCGCCACTCAAGCGCCTACTGCCAGATGGCCTACCTGCAGCAGCACCCCGACAAGAGCGCCGAGGTCATGAGCCTGGTGGCCGACCAGCTCAAGGACATGGACATCGACGTGGTCGTCGGCCCCGCCATGGGCGGCATCGTCTACGCCTACGAGCTGGGCAAGCAGCTGGGCAAGCGCGCCATCTTCACCGAGCGCGTGGACAATGTGATGACCCTGAAGCGCTTCTCCATCAACCCCGGCGAGAAGTGCGTCATCGCTGAGGACGTGGTCACCACCGGCATCTCCAGTCTGGAGACCAAGCGGGTCATCGAGGAGGCCGGCGGCATCTGCCTGGGCATCACCTGCGTGGTGGACCGCACCAAGCCCGAGGCTCCCTCCCCCATTCCCATCATTGCCAGCGCCGTGAAGCTGGACCTGCCCAACTACCTGCCCGAGGAGTGCCCCATCTGCGCTGAGGGCAAGCTGCCTCTGGTCCATCTGGGCAGCCGCAAGATGAAGGAGAAGGCCGTCCAGAGCATCAACGGCTGAGCCTTCGCTACAGATGTTGTTCGCGCCGGGCGGTACCGCTGCCCGGACTGATATAGAGGTATGGAAATGAAAGCATATTTATATTTGGCGAACGGTCTGGTGCTGGAAGGCCAGAGCGTTGGCACCGCCGGTACCACCATCGGCGAGGTGGTGTTCCACACCGGCATGGTGGGCTTTCAGGAGAGCTTCACCGACCCTGCCTGCAGCGGCCAGATCCTCGTGCAGACCTACCCGATGATCGGCAACTACGGCTTCAATCATCAGGACTATGAGAGCGACGCGGTGCAGTGCCGCGGCGTGATCATGCGCGAGGCCTGCGAGGCCCCCAGCAACTGGCGCTGCGAGATGAATCTGGACGCCTTCCTGAAGAAGCACAACGCCATCGGCATCCAGGGCATCGACACCCGCCGCCTGACCCGCCTGATCCGCGGCACCGGCGTCATCAACGGTGCCATCACCACCGAGGTGGCCCCTGAGGACACCGCCTCCGTGGAGAAGCTGATGGCCGAACTGAAGGCCTACAAGGTCACCGGCGCGGTGGCCGCCGTCACCTGCGCCGAGCCTCAGGTGCTCAAGCCCGAGGGCGAGCTGCACGTGGCGGTGCTGGATCTGGGCGTGCGCCGCAGCGTGCTGCACAGCCTGACCCGCCGCGGCTGCAAGCTGACCGTTCTGCCCGCCGGCACCTCCGCTGAGGAGATCCGGGCGCTGGGCGCGGACGGTCTGCTGATCACCGACGGCCCCGGCGATCCCAACGAGTACACCGCCATCGCCGCCGAGCTGAAGAAGCTGCTGGACGAGGGCATGCCCGCCTTTGGCATGGGCATGGGCCACGGTCTGGCGGCGCTGGCCGCCGGCGCGCAGGTGGAGAAGATGAAGTGCGGTCACCACGGCGCCAACCAGCCCGTGTACTACTTCGCCACCGGCCGCACCTACATCACCTGCCAGAACCACTGCTATGTGGTCAAGGGCGACACCCTGCCCGCCGAGATGGGCGCGGTCAGCGCGGTGAACGCAAACGACAAGAGCTGCGAGGCGGTGGATTACACCGCGTGGAACTGCTTCACCGTGCAGTTCCAGCCCGCGGACAAGGGCGGTCTGAAGCTGTTCGACCGTTTTGTTGAGGCCATGAAAGCCGCCAAGAAAGGGGAGTGCTGAGCCATGCCGAAGGATCCTAGCATTAAAAAAGTATTGGTGATCGGCTCCGGCCCCATCATCATCGGTCAGGCCGCCGAGTTCGACTACTCCGGCACTCAGGCCTGCCGCGCACTGAAGGCGGAGGGCATCGAGGTGGTTCTGGTCAACTCCAACCCCGCCACCATCATGACCGACCCCAACATGGCCGATCACGTCTACATCGAGCCTCTGAACACCGAGGTCATTGAGCGCATCATCAAGATCGAGAAGCCCGACGCCATCCTGCCCAACATGGGTGGTCAGAACGGCCTGAACCTGTCCATGGCGCTGGCCCGCAGCGGCGCGCTGGACCGCAACAACGTGCGCCTGCTGGGCTGCCGCCCCGACACCATCGACCGTGCCGAGGACCGTCAGCTCTTCAAGGACACCATGGAGAAGATCGACCAGCCCTGCATCCCCAGTAAGGTCGTGGAGGATCTGGACAGCGCGCTGGAGTTCGCCGAGGTCATCGGCTACCCCGTCATCGTGCGCCCCGCCTTCACCATGGGCGGCACCGGCGGCGGCATCTGTGAGGATCGGGAGAAGCTGAAGGAGATCGGCACCAACGGTCTGCGTCTGTCCCCCATCCATCAGATCCTCGTTGAGAAGTGCATCTCCGGCTGGAAGGAGATCGAGTTCGAGGTGATGCGTGACTCCAAGGGCAACGCCATCACCATCTGCAGCATGGAGAACATGGACCCCGTGGGCGTCCACACCGGCGACTCCATCGTCGTGGCTCCCGCTCAGACTCTGACCGAGTATGAGTACAATATGCTGCGCACCGCCGCGCTGGACATCATCACCGAGCTGGGCATCGAGGGCGGCTGCAACTGTCAGTTCGCCCTGAAGCCCGACAGCTTTGAGTACGCGGTCATCGAGGTCAACCCCCGCGTGAGCCGTTCCTCCGCGCTGGCCTCCAAGGCCACCGGCTACCCCATCGCCAAGGTCGCTACCCGCATCGCGCTGGGCTACACGCTGGATGAGATCCTCAACGAGGTCACCGGCGAGACCTGCGCCTGCTTCGAGCCGACCATCGACTATGTGGTGGTCAAGTACCCCAAGTGGCCCTTCGACAAGTTCGTCTACGCCGACAAGAGCCTGGGCACCCAGATGATGGCCACCGGCGAGGTCATGTCCATCGGCAACACCTTCGAGCACGCCCTGATGAAGGCCGTGTCCTCCAT
>JBGVKB010000060.1:0-37452 GCA_045118955.1 Oscillospiraceae bacterium
GTCTCGCGCTTGGCGGGGCCGCCGCAGCAGGGGCAGGTGGTGCTGACCCACTCGGTGTGGCGGGCCAGCGGGCTTTCGCCGTCCTCACCCGGCTCGAAGTCGGTGATGTCGGGCAGGCGCAGGGGCAGCTCGCTCTCGGGCAGGGGCTGCCAGCCGCACTTCTCGCAGTTCACCATGGGGATCGGCTCGCCCCAGTAGCGCTGACGGCTGAACACCCAGTCGCGCAGCTTGTAGTTGACCTGAGCGTGACCCTTGCCGTTGGCCTCCAGCCACTGGATCATCTTGGCCTGCGCGTCGGCGACCGACAGGCCGTCGATGAAGCCGCTGTTCACCAGCGTGCCGGTGGCCACATCGGTGAAGGCCTCCTTGTCCAGATTGCTCTCGGCCTCACCCTTGACGACCTCCACGATGGGCAGGCCGAACACCTTGGCAAACTCGTAGTCGCGGGTGTCGTGGGCGGGCACGGCCATGATGGCGCCGGTGCCATAGGTGGCCAGAACGTAGTCGGAAATGAAGATGGGAATGCGAGTCTCGTTGACGGGGTTGATGCCCTCAACGCCCTCCAGCTTCACGCCGGTCTTTTCCTTGTTCAGCTCGGTGCGCTCGAAGTCGGACTTGCGGGCGGCCTCGGCCTGATAGGCGCGGACAGCCTCGCCGTTGGTGATGGTGCCGTTCTCCAGCCACTGCTTGACCATGGCGTGCTCGGGGCTGATGACCATGTAGGTGGCGCCGAACAGGGTGTCGCAGCGGGTGGTGTAGACGGTCAGGGTGTCGCCGGTGGTGGTGCCGAAGTTGACCTCAGCACCGGTGGAGCGGCCGATCCAGTTCTTCTGCTGGGTGGCGACGCGCTCGATGTAGTCCAGACCCTCCAGCCCGTCGATCAGCTTGTCGGCGTAGGCGGTGATCTTCAGCATCCACTGGCTCTTGACCTTGTGGACCACGTCACAGCCGCAGCGCTCGCACTTGCCGTTGATGACCTCCTCGTTGGCCAGAACGACCTTGCAGCCGGTGCACCAGTTGACGTTCATCTCCTTCTTGTAGGCCAGACCGTGCTTGAACATCTGCAGGAAGATCCACTGGGTCCACTTGTAGTAGCCGGGGTCGGTGGTGTTGACCTCGCGGTCCCAGTCAAAGGACAGACCCAGGCTCTTGAGCTGGCTCTTGAAGCGGGCCACGTTGTCCCGGGTGACCACCTCGGGGTGGATGTGGTTCTTCATGGCGAAGTTCTCGGTGGGCAGGCCGAAGGCGTCCCAACCCATGGGGTACAGCACGTTGTAGCCGCACAGGCGCTTTTTGCGGGAGACCACGTCCAGCGCGGTGTAGCTGCGGGGATGACCCACGTGCAGACCCGCGGCGGAGGGGTACGGGAACTCAACCAGCGCGTAGAACTTGGGTTTGGAATGGTCGATTTTCGCGGCAAAGGTCTTTTCGTCGTCCCAGACCTTCTGCCACTTGGCCTCTACGGCCTTGAAATCATACTTCAATTTGATCAACTCCAGCTTTGATTCGATGGGTTTATTCCAATTGCAACAGCAATCTCACGAAACAGGGTTACTCGGCGGCGGGGGCGTTCTGCTCCCCCAGAAACTCGCTCAGCTCCAGCGGGGTGCCGTCGGCCCACAGATGCTCCAGATCGTAGTAGCTGCGGGCATCGGGGCAGAACACGTGCACGATGACGCCGCCGAAGTCCAGCAGGATCCAGCGCTGGGTGTCCCAGCCCTCGCTGCGCAGCACGGGGACGCCCTGCTGGCCGAGCTGGAACTCCACCTCCTCGGCCAGTGCCTTCACATGGGTGGTGGAGTTGCCGGTGGCGATGACGAAGTAGTCGGTGAGGACGGTCAGGTCTTCGATGCCCAGAACCTTCAGGCTGTCGGCCTTTTTGTTGTCCAGCACCTGGGTGATGCGGATGGCAAGCTCTTTGCTCTGCATAGTTGTTCTCCTTATTATAAGGTATGGGTCAGGCGGCGGGGGCGGCTTCGCCCTCGGCAGGCTCCTCCGCCTTGGGCGGATTCAGGGCCACGTCGTCCCGGGAGCCGTCGATGTTGTTGTTCACCACCGCGTCCTCGGTCTCGGTGTCCAGCGCGCCCATGAAGGAGATGTTCGCGTCATAGAAGGAGCTGCTGGGATACCAGCTCGCCAAATTCATCTGCTCGGCGCTCACCGGGCCGGTGTAGGTGCGGAAGTACTGGTTCAGCAGGTCGGCGGTCTCCTGCGGGGCCGCGTTGATGACCGAGTTGCCGTTGTAGAATTCGGTGGAGCCGTACTCGGGGGTGCGGCACAGCATGATGTTGGCGCTGTCCACCTGCAGCAAGCTCACGCCCAGACTGACCATGGTGGACACGGGCACGTCGGTGCGCACATAGTTGCGGAACACCGGCAGCATCTTGGCCACATCCCACACGGTCATGGTGCGGAACTGGCGCAGCAGGCCGGAGTAGAAGTACCGCTGCATGGTCAGGCGGTCCAGATCGGAGTTGGCGTAGCCGTCGCCGTGGCGGTTGCGCACGAAGAACTCCGCCGCGTCGCCGTCCAGCGTCTGGTAGCCCTGCTGAAGCTGGCTGCCGCCGTAGGACATATCCCGGGGCACATACACGCGCACACCGCCGAAGGTGTCCACGATCTCCTTCAGGGACTGCATATCAATGGTGACGTAGTAGTCCACCGGCAGCTTGAACTGGTCGGCGATGAGCTGCGCCAGCGTGTCAATGGACTTGCCCGCCAGCGCCACCGAGTTGATCTGACCGTTGGTGTTGGGCCACTTGTCCCCCACGAAGGTGTTGCGGGGGATCTGCATGATGTTGATCTTTTTGTTGGCCACATCGAAGTTGACGTACATGATCATATCGGTCATGCCATCGTTGGATTCCGGGTCGTTGGAGTAGGCGCGGCCCTCCTCGTAGTCGATGCCGCAGACCAGCACGTTCACCACATCGCCCTTGTACTCCTTGGGGGTATTGATGAACTCGCTGATGGTCACGTTGCCCTGCATCCCGTCGGTCACCACATAGAAGGTGGCGCACAGCGCGGCCACGCCGAGACCCACCAGAGCCAGCAGCAGCAGCAGGAAGGTGGCCAAAAAGCTCCGCTTCTTTTTGCGCTTTTTGGGGGCGGGTCTGCGGGGCGCGCCGCCGGAGGGGCTGCCCCCTGCGGGCACGGTAAAGACCGTCTGCTGCATCCCGCCGCTGCCGGTGCGGGTCTGGGCGGTGCGGCGCACGGTGCGGGTACCGCCGGTGTCCTTCTCATAGTCGTAGGCGGCGGGGGCGGCGCTGTGCGCCGCGGACCGGGGCAGGTCCTGATCCTGATCGTAGGCACGGCGTGCCCCGGTGGTGTTCAATTTGCGTTTTTTGGGTTCACTCATAGATGGGATCGTCCTCCAATGTTCTGCCGCAAGTCCTGCAGCGCCCGGCAGGATTCCTCGTCCACCGGTCGGCCGCTCTCTTCCAGCCACTGGATGTTCATCTCCAGGGCCTCCACCATTGCCTGATGGATGTCCTCATGCTCGCGCCGGCGCAGGTACTCCACCTCGGGGTAGGTGCGCTCGGCACTGGTCATATCCGCAAGAAAAATGATCTTGTCAAGCAGGCTCATCCCGGCCTTGCCGGTGGTGTGGCAGGCGATGGCGCTCAGCACCTCCTCGTCCTCCACGCCCCACTCGGTGCGGGCCAGGATGGCGGCGCACACGCCGTGCCACACGGGGCTGGGCCGCAGATGTGCGTTCCCTGCCATTATAGCATTATCCTTGATAATCTGCAACATTTGCTCTTTGGGCAGCTCTTTCGCAGTATCGTGTAAAAGTGCCGCAAGGGCTGCTTTTTCGGGGTCTGCGCCCCATTTTTTTGCCAGCTCCACCGCCAGCTCGCACACGTTCACGGTGTGCTGAAAGCGCTTTTGGCTCAGGCGTTCCTCGGCCAGACGGCGGGCCTGTTCGGTCGTCATAGGCTGCGCTCACCTCCCGTACAGGTGGTATTTGCGGGCGATCTCCCCCACCGGCGGGGGCAGCGCCTCGTCGCCGGCCAGACCGGCGCGGATGTGGCTGCTGGCCATGGGCAGTGCCGGCGCGTGGGCGAACAGCACCCGCCCGCCGTGGGGCGCGAGGCCCTCGGCGGCGGCCTTCAGGGCGGGCTGGTCGCCCTCCTCCCGGCTCTCCACCACCAGCGTGGCCTTGGCAAGGATCTCCTCCCAGCGCCGCCAGGTCTTGAAGCTCAGCAGCATATCACTGCCGATGGACAGGTACAGCTCGGCCCCGGGGTACTCCCGCTCCAGCATCTCGAGGGTGTCGATGGTGTAGCTGCGGCCGCCCTGCTCGATCTCCCAGTCGCTGACCAGGATGCGCGCGCCGCCCGGCGTCTCCAGCGCCTTGAAGCAGGCGCACATCTCATGCCGCCACCGGGCGGGGGTGGCGCTGGCCTTCTTGTGGGGCGGGGTGCCCGCGGGCATCACCACCACCTGATCCGGCCCAACCAGCTCCATCACGCTGCGCAGCAGGTTCATATGGCCGATGTGGGGCGGGTCAAAGGTGCCGCCGAACAGCAGCAGTTTCATGGGGGTTCCCTCCCTTTCGATGGGTTTTCAGCGGGGCAGCGCGTCGAACTTGGAGTCCTTGTCCTTCTTCAGGAACAGCACGAACTTGGAGCCGATGACCTGCACCACGTCCGCACCGGTGGCCTCGGCCAGCGCGTCGGCCGCCTCGCGGGCGCTGTACATACTGGTCTCCAGCACCTTCATCTTGATCAGCTCGCGGGCGGCGAGGCAGTCGGCGGTGGCCTGAATGAGGGTCTCGTCGATCTCGCCCTTGCCCACCTGGAACACGGGGTCCAGCGTGTTGGCCTGGCTGCGGAGCCAGGCGCGCTGCGTGGAAATCACCATAGTTGTCTCCTTTTGTTGTCTTTCTGTCTATGTATCCATCGGTCTGCCGCTGTTTTGTCTGTGGTGCGGCATTTGTTTTTCAACGCTTTCTTGACATTTTGTTGAAAGCTCAGCCCTGTGCCAGATCCTCCGGCAGACGGGCCTGCATCACCCGCAGCGCCTCGCCGCGGTGGCTAATGGCGTCCTTCTCCCAGTCCTCCAGCTCGGCGTAGCTGCGGCCGGCGGCGTTGGGCAGGCGGCCGCCATCGGCGGTGCCGGTGCAGTCGGGCACAAAGATGGGGTCGTAGCCGAAGCCATTCTCCCCCTTGGGGGCAAAGTCCACCCAGCCGGGGCAGGTGCCCATGTAGGTGAAGTGCCGCCCGTCGGGCAGGCAGAAGCACACCGCCGACACAAAGCGGGCGGCGCGGCTGTCCCGCGGCACCCCCTGCAGGTCGGCCAGCAGCTTCACATTGTTGGCCTCGTCATCGCCGTGGCGGCCGCACCAGCGGGCGGAGTACACGCCGGGCGCGCCATCCAGCGCGTCCACCTCCAGCCCGGAGTCGTCCGCGATGACCGCCATGCCGGCGGCCTCGCAGAACGCCCGCGCCTTGATGAGGGCGTTGGCCTCAAAGGTGGTGCCGTTCTCCTCCGGGTCCAGATCCAGCCCCAGCTCCCGGGGGGTGCGCAGGGTGTAGCCCATCGGCTCCAGAATGCGGCGCAGCTCCTTGAGCTTGCCCGCGTTGTTGGTGGCAGCAACGATCTCCATGGCTCAGCCCTCCTTGCGCAGCAGGCTCTGGGCGAAGTCGGCGGGGTCGAAGACCATCAGGTCGTCGATGCCCTCGCCCACGCCCACAAAGCGCACGGGCAGACCCAGCTTGTCCTTCACGCTGATGACGCAGCCGCCCTTGGCGGTGCCGTCCAGCTTGGTGAGGATGACGCCGGTGGCCTCGGCGGCGGCCACGAACTCCCGGGCCTGACTGATGGCGTTCTGGCCGGTGATGGCGTCCAGCACCAGCAGAGTCTCCACGCTGGCATCGGCGCAGGCCTTGGGCACGCTGCGGCGGATCTTGGTCAGCTCGTCCATCAGGTTCTTCTTGTTGTGCAGGCGGCCGGCGGTGTCGCAGATGACAAGGTCATAGCCCCGGGCGGCGGCGGACTGCACCGCGTCAAAGATCACCGCGGCGGGGTCAGCGCCCTCGGCGGCCTTCACCAGCGGCACATCGGCGCGGCCCGCCCACACGGCGAGCTGCTCGGAGGCGGCGGCGCGGAAGGTATCGCCCGCGGCCAGCATGACCTTTTTGCCCTGACTCTTGTAGAGGTTCGCCAGCTTGGCGATGCTGGTGGTCTTGCCCACGCCGTTCACGCCGATGATCAGGATGACCGCCGGCTTGCCGGTCAGGTCAAAGTCGGTCTCGGGGGTCAGCTCCTTTTGGATGATGCCGCCCAGCGCCTCCAGCGCCTGCGGGCCGGTCTTGAGGTGCTTGCTCTTGACCTCGGCGCTGAGCTGATCCACCAGCTTGCAGGCCATGTCCGCGCCCACGTCGGCCAGAATGAGCTGTTCCTCCAGCTCCTCGTACAGGTCGTCGTCGATCTCGCTGGCGCCCATCATGTTCAGGATGTTGCCGAAAAACCCGTTGCGGGTCTTTTTCAGGCCGTCATCCAGCTTTTTCTTGTTGCCAAACAGTCCCATAGTCTTTCCCTCGCGGTGTCGTTGTATTTTTGCTGTATGTAGACGCGCTCAGCCTCAGTGGACCAGGCTTGCGTCCACGTTTTCCAGATCCAGCTTCAGCAGCTTGCTCACGCCGTCCTCCTGCATGGTCACGCCGTACAGCACGTCGGCGGACTCCATGGTGCCGCGGCGGTGGGTGATGACGATGAACTGGGTGTTGGTGCAGATGCGCCGCAGGTACTGGGCGTAGCGCACCACGTTCACGTCGTCCAGCGCCGCCTCGATCTCGTCCAGAATGCAGAAGGGCGCGGGGTTCACCGCCAGAATGGCAAAGTAGATGCAGATGGCCACAAGGCTCTGCTCGCCGCCGCTCAGGGCGGAGAGGTTCTTGATGACCTTGCCCGGGGGCGACACCTGAATGTCGATGCCGCTCTCCAGCACGTTGGTGTCGTCGGCCAGATGGAGGGCGGCGCTGCCGCCGCCGAACAGCTCCCGGAAGATGCGCCCGAAGTGGGCGTTGATCTCCTTGAAGCTGGCGATGAACTGGGTGCGCATCTCATCCTCCAGCCCGCTGATGATGCGGGTCAGCTCGGCCTTGCTCTTTTCCACGTCGGTGACCTGCTTTTTCAGGGTGGTGTAGCTCTCGCTCACCTCGCGGAACTCCTCAATGGCACCCACGTTCACGTTGCCCAGCGCGCGGATCTTGCCGCGCACCTCGGCCACCTGACGGCGCAGGTCGGTGACGTTCTCGAACTCCACGCACAGCTCCGCCGCGTCGCCCGGGGTGAGCTGATACTCCTCCCAGAGCTTGGCCACGGTCTGGTCGTACTCGATCTCGGCGGCGGCCTTGCGCTCGGCCTGACGGGCCATCTCGGCGTTCATCTTCTCGCGCTCGTCGCTGAGGGCGCGCACCTTCTGGCTCTGCTCGGCGGCGCGTCCCTCGGCGGCCAGCCGCTGCCCGGTGGCGGTGCGGATGGCCTCCTCAAGGGCGGCGATGCGGGCGCTGCTCTCGGCCTTTTCGCCCTCGATCTCCTCGACCTTGCGCCGGTTTTCCTCGTTTGCCTGCTCCAGCCGGCGGATGGCCTCCTCCAGCTCCAGCCGGCGGGCACCGCTCTCGCCGGTGCGCCCCTTCAGGGTCTCGATGGTCTCGCTCAGCCGCTCGGCGTCCTTGTCGGCGGCCAGCTTTGCCAGCCGGCGCTCGCCCAGCTCCTCAGACAGGCGGGCGCGGGTGGCCAAAAATTCATCGTCGCTGCCGCTCAGCTCCGCCAGCTCGGTCTCCAGACCGGCGATCTGCCCGGCAAGGCGCTCCTCCTGCGCCTGCGCCTCCTGCGCCTCGGCGCGGCAGCGGGCGATGCGCCCGGTCAGCTCGTCCAGCTCGGCGGTGAGGGCGGCAGCGGTGTCGCGGCTCTGCTGCAGAGCCGCTTCCAGCCGGCGCACCTCCATCTCGGCGCGGATCTTATCGCCCCCTGCCACCACGGCCTCGCTGGCGGTGGCGGTCAGTTGGGCGGTCAGGGCGTTCACCTCGGCCTTCCACTTGTCGGTGGCGGCCTCGGCCTGCTCCTGCTTTTGTTCCATTTTGGCGATCTTCTGCTTCAGCTCGTCGATCTCCTGCCGGCGGCTGAACAGACCCGCCGACCGGGACATACTGCCGCCGGTGAAGCTGCCGCCCGCGTTGACCACCTGACCGTCCAGCGTGACCACCCGGTTGCGGTAGCCCATCTGGCGGGCCACACGGGCCGCGTCGTCCAGATCCTCCACCACCAGAATGCGCCCCAGCAGGTTGGCCACCACCCGCTCATAGCGGGGGTCGTACTCCACCAGCGAGGAGGCCACACGAGCGCCCTCGGGCAGGCGGGCGGCATCCAGCGTGCTGCCCTGCACGGTGTCCAGCGGCAGGAAGGTGGCACGGCCGGCCTTCTCCTGCTTCAAAAAGGCGATGGCGGCCTTGGCGCCGGCCTCGCCGTCCACCACGATGTTCTGGGCAGCAGCGCCCAGCGCGGTCTCGATGGCGGCCTCGCAGCCCTTCTGCACCCTCAGCAGGGTGCCCACCGGGCCGATGATGCCCCGCAGACGGCGGTTCTGGGCGGCGCGCATCACCGCCTTGACGCTGTACTGGTAGCCCTCCATGTTGCGCTCCAGATCCTGCAGCAGGTTCTGGCGCTGGCGCGCCACCTCCAGCTCACGGCTGATCTTCTGCTCGGCGGCGGTCGCCTCGTCCAACTGGCGCTGGCGGCCGTCCAGCTTGAGCTGCAAACCCTTGCGGATGTTCTCCAGCCGGGCCAGCGTGTCCTGCACCCGGGTCAGATAGGCGCGGGTGTCGGTCAGCTCGGTCTCCAGCGCGGCGGCGGCCTCGGCGGCGGCGGTCTGCTCGGCGCGGGCGGTCTCCTGCCGCTGGGCGGCGGCCTCGGCAGCGCTCTCGCTGGCGGCGCGGGCCACACGGCGGGCGGTCTGCCGGTCGGTCAGCCCGGCCAGCTCGGCGGTCACCTGACCCCGGCGCTCGCCGGTGGTCATGCTGCGGGCCTGGATCTCCGCCAGACGCTGCTCCAGCGCGCGCACCTGTGCCTGCAGCTCGGCGCTGCGGGCGCAGGTGGCGGTGAGGGTCTGCTCGGCGGCGGCGATCTCCGCCGCGATGGCCTCCTGCCCCTCCTCGCCCTGACGGATCTCCTCCCGCCGGGCGGCGATGGCGGCGTCGTTGTGGGCGATGTCGTTGTTCAGAACGGCGATGCGGCTCTCGCTGCCCGCCTGCTCCTCGGTGATGCGGCGGATGTCCCCGTTGGCCCGCTCGATGGCCAGGATCTGGGCCTGCACCTCGGCGCGGATCTCCTCCGCCTGCGCATCCAGCGCCTCGATCTCGGCGGTCAGCCGGTCGTAGTCGGCGCGGGCGGTCTCATAGCCCCGCTGCTGGGTGCGCACGGTGTCCCGGGCGCGGCGGATGCCATCCACCCACAGCGTGACCTCCAGCTCCTTGCGGCGGGCGGCCAGCGCGAGGAATTTCGTCGCTTTTTCGCTCTCTTTTTCCAAGGGGCCGAGGCGGCTCTCCTTCTCGCCCAGAATGTCCCGCAGGCGCACCAGGTTGTCCTCGGTGGCGGCAAGGCGGCGCTGCGCCTCGTTTTTGCGGTAGCGGTACTTGGCGATGCCGCTGGCCTCCTCAAAGATCTCGCGGCGCTCGGCGCTCTTTGCGCCCACGATCTCCGCGATGCGGCCCTGACCGATGATGGAATAACCGTCCCGGCCAAGACCTGTGTCCAAAAACAGCTCGTAGATGTCCTTCAGACGGACGTTCTGGCCGTTGATGGTGTATTCGCTGTCGCCGCTGCGGTAGTACCGGCGGCCGATGACCACCTCGTCCGAGTCCACGTCGATGCGGCGGTCGAGGTTTTCCACCGTCAGCGCCACGCTGGCGAAGCCCATGGCCCCGCGCAGCTGGGTGCCGCCGAAGATGACGTCCTCCATCTTGCCCGCGCCGCGGAGCTGCTTGGAGCTGGTCTCGCCCAGCACCCAGCGGATGGCGTCCGAGATGTTGCTCTTCCCCGACCCGTTGGGGCCCACCACCGCGGTGATGCCCGGCCCGATGGTGACCTTCGTCCGGTCCGGGAAGCTCTTAAATCCCTGTATTTCCAGTGCTTTGAGTCTCATTCTTCCCTCCCGGAAGGTATGGTATGGTTCACTTCACAAGGCCCATCAGGCGCAGGGCCTCCCGGGCGGCGTGCTGCTCGGCGTTTTTCTTGGAATGCCCCTCGCCCCGGCCGATGCAGTTGGAGTTCAGGTACACCGCCACCACAAAGTGCTTGTCGTGGTCGGGGCCGCTCTCGCCCTCCACCACATAGCGCAGGCGCTCCTCGGGGTTCTGCTGAATGACCTCCTGCAGGCGGGTCTTGTAGTCCGCCTCGGCGCTCTTGCCGCCGGTGAGGAAGGGCAGGATGAACGCCCGGGCCACCTCCATGCCGCCGTCCAGATACAGCGCGGCGATGAGGGCCTCGAAGGCGTCGGACACCACGCTGGGGCGGTTGCGGCCGCCGCCCATCTCCTCGCCGCGGCCCAGCCGCAGATGCTTGCCCAGCTCGATCTTCTGGGCAAACTGAAACAGGGCGCTCTCACACACAAGACTGGCGCGGGTGCGGCTCAGATCGCCCTCGGGGCGATCCTTCCAGGCGTGGAACAGGTAGTCGGCGGTGACGATGGACAGCACGCTGTCCCCCAGAAACTCCAGCCGCTCGTTGTGGCGCACCTTCACCCGGCTCTCGTTGGCGTAGCTGGTGTGGGTGAGGGCGATCTCCAGCAGGGTCGGGTCCTTGAATTTATACCCGATGATCTTCTCTAATTCATGCATTGGGTGTTCACCTCAAACAATGGCAGGGTCTGCGGTCACTCGGCGGCCTTGGCGCTGCCCAGATCGGCCAGCGCGGCGCTCATGGTGCCCACCAGATCGTTCTGCACGCACAGGCGGGCCTGACGGATGGCGTTCTTCACGCCGCGGGCCTGCGAGGAGCCGTGGGCCTTGATGACGATGCGGCTGGTGCCCAGCAGCGGCGCGCCGCCGTGCTCCTCGCTGTCCATCTTCTTTTTCAGGCCGGCCATGCCGTCCTTCACCAGCAGGTAGGCCAGCTTGGTCACCGCGCCGGACAGGAACACCTCTTTCAGCATCCCCAGAATGGTCTTGGCCATGCCCTCGCTCAGCTTCAGGATCACGTTGCCGGTGAAGCCGTCGCAGACCACCACGTCCGCGTCCGCGCCGCTGGGCACGTCCCGCGGCTCGATGTTGCCCACAAAGTGGATGTGGGGGTTGGCCTTCAGAAGCTGGTGGGCCTCCTGATACAGGGGGGTGCCCTTGGTCTCCTCGGCGCCGTTGTTCACCAGCGCCACCCGGGGCTGCTCGATGCCCATGACCTTGTTCATGTAAGCGGAGCCCATCACGCCGAAGGCCTCCAGCATGCCGGCGCGGCACTCCACGTTGGCACCGCTGTCCATCAGCATATAAGGCTTCACGCCGCCGGGCACCAGCGTGGCCAGCGCGGGGCGCTTGACCCCCTTCATGGTGCGCACGATCAGGCTCGCGCCCACGTGCAGCGCGCCGGTGCTGCCGGCGGACACAAAGGCGTCGCCCTTGCCCTCGGCCAGCAGCTTCAGACCCACCACCATGCTGGAGTCCTTCTTGGAGCGGATGGCCTTGGCCGGCTCGTCGCTCATCTCGATGACCTGGGTGGTGTTCACGATCTCGATGCGCTCCAGCGAGACCTTCTCCTGCTGAGCGGCGGCGCGGATGGCCTCCTCGCTGCCCACGGCGAGGATCTCCACGTCGGGGTACTCGGCCACGGCCTGCGCCGCGCCCTTGATGATCTCGGCGGGGGCGTTGTCGCCGCCCATGGCGTCCAGAATGATCTTCATACTCTATGTCCTCCCGCAGTCGCGGCTCATCTCCGGGCAGCCGCCCGGAGGGGTGTTACAGTTCGTTGGCGTCGATCCAGCCCTGCATGGCGGCCACGGCCCGGTCGGCCAGCGCCGCGTAGCGCTCCCGCTTATCCCGGATGTGGGTCTCGGGCGGGGGCAGGATGCCCATGTTGGCGCCCATGGGCTGGAAGTCCTTGTTCTCGGTGGTGATGTAGCGGATCAGCGCGCCGCACATGGTGTCCGCCGGGGGCGGGGGCAGGGTCTTGCCCCGCAGGGCGGCCAGCATATTGCGGGCGGCCAGCAGACCGCAGGCGGCGGACTCCATATAGCCCTCAAAGCCGGTGATCTGCCCGGCGAACCACACATTGGGGTGGCTCTTCAGGGCCAGGTTCTCGCCCAGCAGCCGGGGGCTGTTCAGGAAGGTATTGCGGTGCATCACGCCGTACCGCACGAACTCGGCGTTCTCAAGGCCGGGGATCATGCTGAACACCCGCTTCTGCTCGCCGAATTTCAGGTTGGTCTGGAAGCCCACCAGATTGTACAGGGTGTTCTCCCGGTTCTCGCTGCGGAGCTGCACGTTGGCCCAGGGGCGGTGGCCGGTGCGGGGGTCGGTGAGACCCACCGGGCGCAGGGGGCCGAAGCGCATGGTGTCCGCGCCGCGGCCGGCCATCACCTCGATGGGCATACAGCCCTCGTAGACGGTCAGGTCGCCGTCCGCGTCAAAGTCGTGCAGGGGGGCGCGCTCGGCGGCGGAGAGGGCCGCGTGGAAGGCCTCGTACTCCGCCTTGTTGAAGGGGCAGTTCAGATAGTCGGCGTCGCCCCGGCCGTAGCGGCTGGCGGCAAAGACCTTCTCCATGTCCAGACTCTCGGCGGTGACGATGGGGGCCGCCGCGTCGTAGAAGGACAGGCTCTGCCCGCCGATGAGCCGCTGGATGTCGGCGGCCAGCTCCCCGTCGGTGAGGGGGCCGGTGGCCACCAGCACCGGGCGGCTGTCGTCGATGTGCTCCACCCGCTCCCGGTGGATGGTGATGTTCCCGTGCCCCTCCACCAGCGCGGTGACCGCCTGACTGAAGGCGTCCCGATCCACCGCCAGCGCGCCGCCGGCGGCGACGCGGGTGGCCTCGGCGCAGCCCAGCAGGCTGCTGCCCAGCATCTTCATCTCGGCCTTCAGCAGGCCGGAGGCGGAGTCCAGCCGCTCGGCCTTCAGGCTGTTGGAGCAGATCAGCTCCGCGAAGCCCTCGGCCTTGTGGGCGGGGCTGAAATGGACGGGCTTCTGCTCATACAGGTGCACCTGCACCCCCTGCCCGGCCAGCCACAGGGCGGCCTCGCAGCCCGCAAGGCCCGCGCCTAAAACGGTGATCGCTTGCATCTCACTCATTGGTCTGCCCTTTCACATACGGTTTTTCAAAGCCGCAGCCCTCCTTGGCGCAGTACAGGCGGCCGCCCTTTTTGAACAGGGTGGCGCCGCACTTGTCGCAGGTGGCGGCCACAGGCTCGTCCCAGGTCATATACTCACAGTTGGGGTAGCCCTCACAGCCGTAGTACACACGGCCCTTGGCGCTGCGGCGGATCAGCATACGCCCGCCGCACTTGGGGCACTTGCCGCCGGTGTCCTTCACCAGACGCTTGGTGTTGGTGCACTCAGGGAAGCCCGGGCAGGCCATGAACTTGCCGTAGCGGCCCATCTTGATGACCATTTTGCGCCCGCACTTCTCGCAGACCTCGTCGGTCTCCTCGTCGGGCACCTTGATCTTCTTGCCCTCCATGTTGGCCTCGGCCTGCTGCAGGGTGGCGGCGAAGTCCTTGTAGAAGCCGTCGATGGCGGCGTGCCAGTCCTGCTGGCCGCTCTCCACCTTGTCGAGCTGCTTCTCCATGCCGGCGCTGAAGGCCACGTCCACGATGTTGGGGAACTGCTCCAGCATCAGCTCGTTCACGGCCCGGCCCAGCAGGGTGGGCTTGAGCTTTTTGGCGTCCCGCTCCACATAGCCCCGGTCGATGACCGTGGTGATGATGGGCGCGTAGGTGGAGGGGCGGCCGATGCCGTTCTCCTCCAGCGCCCGAATGAGGGTGGCCTCGGTGTAGCGCGGCGGGGGCTGGGTGAACTTCTGCTCGCTCTTCAGCTCCCGCAGCTTCAGGGTCTGACCCTCCTCCAGCGGGGGCAGGCTGGTCTCCTTCTTCTCCTTCTCGTCGGTGGCCTCCTCGTACAGGGCGGTGAAGCCGTCAAAGGTGACCACATAGCCGCTGGCGCGGAACAGGTAGTCCCCGGCGGTGATGCCCACCGACACGGTGTCCTGCTCGCAGTCGGCCATCTGGCTGGCGATGAAGCGGCTCCAGATGAGCCGGTAGAGCTTGGCCACGTCGCCGCTGATGCTCTTCTCCGCCTCGTCGGGGGTCAGGGAGGGCACGCTGGGGCGGATGGCCTCGTGGGCGTCCTGCGCGGCGGTGGCGCTGCGGGACTTCCAGGCGCGCTTGTGCTTGCAGACGTACTTGTCGCCGTAGGTGCCGCCGATGTACTCGCGGGCGCCGGCCACGGCTTCCTCGCTGACCCGCAGGCTGTCGGTACGCATATAGGTGATGAGACCCATGGTGCCCCGCCCGGCGATGTCCACACCCTCGTACAGGGTCTGGGCGGCGCGCATGGTGCGGGTGGCGGTAAAGTTCAGCCGGCGGCTGGCCTCCTGCTGCAGGGTGGAGGTGATGAAGGGGGCGGCGGGGGTCTTTTTGCGCTTGCCCTTCTTCAGCTCGGTGACCAGATACTCCCTGCCCTGCAGAGCCTGCTGGATGGCCTGCGCCTCGTCGGCGCTGTGTACCTCCAGCTTTTTGCCGTCGGCGGTGGCCGCCAGATGGGCGGTGAAGCGCTTCTGGGTGCCCGGAGGGCTGAGCAGCGCGTCAATGTTCCAGTATTCCTCGGGCTTGAAGGCCTCGATCTCCTTCTCCCGGTCCACGATCAGCCGCACCGCCACGCTCTGCACGCGGCCGGCGGACAGACCCCGGCGCACCTTGCGCCACAGGAACGGGGACAGCTTGTAGCCCACCAGCCGGTCCAGGATGCGGCGCGCCTGCTGGGCGTTGAACAGATCCATGTCGATGGCGCGGGGATGGGCCATGCCCTCGGTGACGCCCTTCTTGGTGATCTCGCCGAAGGTGACCCGGTTCGGCTCGGCGGGGTCCAGACCCAGAATGTGCGCCAGATGCCAGCTGATGGCCTCGCCCTCACGGTCCGGGTCGGTGGCAAGCAGCACGCCGTCGGCGTTCTTGGCGGCGCTTTTCAGCTCCTTGATGAGCTTCTCCTTGCCCTTGATGCTGATATACTGGGGGGCGTAGCCGCGCTCCACGTCGATGCCAAGCTGGCTGGCGGGCAGGTCACGGATGTGACCCATGGAGGCGGTGACCTCATAGCCGTCGCCCAGATATTTGCGGATGGTCTTTGCCTTTGCAGGCGACTCCACGATCACGAGTTTTGCCATGGTGTTGCTCCTTCTGCCGGCCTCGGCGGCCGGTCCCCGCCCGGTGGGGCGAGGGGGTTTCTCTATCGGGTAACGCGGCGCTCTGCCGCGGGAAATGCACAGTTGGGGCGCGGGGACACCGCGCCGCTGCTGCCTGCCCTCCCCAAGAAAAACGAGGGGGCAGGGCTTATTATTTCATGCCGGGGACGGGGGTATGCGCCTCAGCGCCGCTGGTACCGCCGGCCTGCCAGCGCCACAATGTGGCCGCCCAGCTCCAGCCGGGTCAGCGCCGCCAGCAGCTCGCCCACGCCCAGACCCGCCGCCTTGTACAGCGCGTCGAAGGTCATGGGCCGCGCGCCGAACTGCTCCAGCACCGCCGCGTCCTCAGGGGTGGGCGGCACGGGGCCGCCCGCGGGCCGGGTGATGCTCAGCCCCTCCGGCGGCCGGCCGATGGCCCGCAGCAGGGTGGCGGCGTTCAGCACAGGCCGCGCCTCCTCGTCGGCAATGAGCTGGTTGGTGCCCTCGCTCAGGTTGCTGAAGATGCTGCCGGGCACGGCGTACACCCTGCGCCCGTAGCGCCGGGCGTGATGCACCGTGCTCATGGTGCCGCTCTTCTGGCGGGCCTCCACCACGCACAGCACATCGCCCAGCGCGGCGATGAGCCGGTTGCGCTGCAAAAAGAAGTTGGGGCTGCGCCCCGCGCCGGGGCCGTACTCGCTGATGACCACGCCCCGCTGCTCGATCTGAGCGCGCAGGCCGCGGTTGCCCGGCGGGTAGGTCTCGTCGATGGTGTTGCCCAGGACCGCGATGGTCTCGGCGTCCGCCCGCACGGAGGCCTTGTGGGCCTCGCTGTCCAGACCGTCCGCCAGACCGCTGACCAGGATCACCCCCGCCTCGGCGAGGCCGTCCGCCAGCACGCGGGCCGCCTCCACGCCGTAGACGCTGGGGCGGCGGCTGCCCACCATGCTCACCCGGCAATGGTGGTTCAGCACGGCGATGTCACCGGTGCAGTAGAGCACCGGCGGGGCATCGGGGATGCGCAGGAAGTCCATGGGGTACTCCTGATCCGCCCAGGTGACCACCTGAATGCCCAGCTCATCGCACCGCGCCAGGACCGGGGCAAAGCTCTCCGGCTCCAGCGTGTGCATACGCTGGAGCTGTGAGCGGTGCAGCAGGGTGGAAAAGTCCTCAAAGTCCCGGGCCAGAAAGACGCCCTCGGCATCGCCGTACACGTCCAGCAGGGTGCCGGTCTCCTTGGCGGCGTAGCCCAGCACCCCCGCCAGCCAGAGCCAATACAGCCTCTCGTCCATGGTCATCACCCCCGGCGGCGGAAGTGCCACAGCAGCACGCCGCCCGCCACGCCGGCGTTCAGGCTCTCCACCTGGTCGGTGATGGGGATGCGCACCGCCGCGTCACAGGCGGCAATGGCGGCGTCGGTCAGACCCTGACCCTCGCTGCCGATGAGGATGCACACGCCCCCGGGGTATTCGCCGTCCACCTCGTCCAGCGGGCGGCTGTTGTACAGGGCGGCGGCAAGACAGGCGACGCCCATGTGCCGCAGCTCGGCCAGTGTGTCGGGCAGACAGCGGCTCTCGATGACCGGCAGCCGCCCCGCCGCGCCCATGCTGGCGCGCAGCGCCTTGGGGCCAAAGGGGGAGGCGCAGCCGCCGTCCACGATGACCCCATCGTACCCGAAGGCCGCCGCGGAGCGCACCAGCGCGCCCACGTTGCCCGGGTCCTGCACCCGCTCCAGCGCCAGATAGCGCCCGCCGGGCTTCAGGGCGTTTTTGGTCTCGGGCAGGCCGAAGATGCAGAACAGCCCCTGATGGGTGTCCACACCGGCCAGCTTTTCGGCCACGTGCTCCTCGATGAGGTACTGTTCGCCCCCCAGCTCCGGGATGTCCGGAGCCTTTTCGAGGGCTTTGTCGGTATAGAATACTACCTTTATAGGACAGCCCCGGGCAAGCTCCGGACAGAGCTTTAAGCCCTCCGCCAGAAACGACCGCTCGTTTCGACGGAAGGCTGCACTCTGTGCCAGCTTGCAGGCGTATTTGATTTTCGGGTTGTCCCGGCTTGTGATGATCTGAGCCATCGGCACCCCTTTCCTGCCTTGGGGCGAAGGGAAAATTCGCCCTAATACAAAAGCGACGCCCGCGCGCGTGAGGCGCGGGGCGTTGCTTGCAGTTGTTTGTGAAGCGCTATGCTTACAGAGCCTTCTTGGCGGTCTCGACCAGAGCGTTGAAGCTGGCGGGATCGTGGATGGCCATCTCGCTCAGCATCTTGCGGTTCAGGGTCACGCCGGCCTTCTTCAGGCCGTTCATGAAGGAAGAGTAGTTGATGCCCTGGGGACGGACCGCGTTGTTGATGCGGGTGATCCACAGGTTGCGGAACTGACGCTTCTTCATCTTGCGGCCGGCGAAGGCGTAGTTGCCGCTCTTCATGACCTGCTGCTTGGCCATCTTAAAATGCTTGCTCTTGCTGCCGAAGAAGCCCTTGGCCAGCTTCAGAGTCTTCTTACGTCTTTTGCGAGTCATCATCGCGCCTTTGATACGAGCCATGGTATTGTATCTCCTTTACAGTCACTTAGTCAGTTGGTTCCTGGAAGCCTCAAACTCAGGCTCAGGCGTAGGGCAGCATCGCCTTGACAGCGGCCTCGTTGGTCTTGTCGGCGTAGCTGGGCATACGGTAGCCGCGGGTCAGCTTGGTGGTCTTCTTGGTCAGGATGTGGCTGCGGAAGGCATGGCCGCGCTTGACCTTGCCGTTCTTGGTCAGCTTGAAGCGCTTCTTGGCGCCGGAATGAGATTTCAGCTTGGGCATGGTTGTTTCCTCCTGAGAAATTGTATTACTTGGCCTGCGTGGGGCGGGGGCTCATGAACATGAGCATGCTGCGCCCTTCCAGTTTGGGCTGTTTGTCCACCACAGCCTCGGGCAGCGCCTCAGCGAAGCGCTTGTGGACCTCGAGACCCAGTGCGGTATGGGCCATCTCACGGCCGCGGAAGCGGATGGAGACCTTGAGCTTGTGCCCCGCCTTGAGGAACTTGGCAGCCTGGTTCACCTTGGTGTTGAAATCGTTGGTGTCGATGTTCAGAGACAGACGGACTTCCTTAACTTCAACCACTTTCTGGTTCTTCTTGGCTTCCTTTTCCCGTTTCTGCTGCTCGAAGCGGTACTTGCCGTAGTCAAGGATCTTGCACACGGGGGGCACCGCCTGAGGGGCGATCTTCACCAGGTCAAGGTTCTTCTCCTCGGCCAGACGCAGGGCCTCGCGGGCGCTCATCACACCCAGCTGGCTGCCGTCGGCGCCGATCAGTCGAACCTCGCGGTCACGAATTGCACCATTGATCTCCAGTTCGTTCTTGCCTTTGTTCGTAGCGATGGGGATACACCTCCAAGTCGAAGTAAAATCAGATGTGGGACAAACGAAAAGCGCGGCTCCCACCGGGAAGCCGCGCTCATTTACACACAGGCAGACCGCTGTCTTTGAGAAGGACAACGACTGAACAGTATGGCCCGGGCCCCTTTGGCCGCAAGGCGAGCACGGCCTTAGGCCGGGTGCTGCTTTCTTTACCCGACTACTATACCATGCCCGGGGACGGGTGTCAAGCGGTATTTTCTGCTTTTTTGCAATTATTTTTTGCCGCGTCACACGCCGCGCAGGGGCACGTCCAGCTCACGGCGCAGCGCGAAGCTGTAGATGGTGCACTTGACCACCGGCAGGGGCGAGAACCGCTTGCTCAGCGCCCGCGCGTACAGCCGAAGCTGCTTTTCGTAGGCGGCCACCAGCCGCTCGGCGCTCTTGCCCCGGTCGGTCTTGTAGTCCACGATCTCCACCCCATCGTCGGTGACCAGCACCAGATCCGCCACGCCCTGAATGAGGACGGTGTCCCGCACGGGGTCGAGCTGCGCCTTCTCCGCGTCGCTCTCCACAAGGGCGGCGGCGGGCACCGCGCTGATGAAGTCGTACTCCCTCAGCACCTTGTCCGCCGTTTGGATGCGGCGGTACAGCCCACTTTTGAAAAACTGCTCCAGCGCCGACCAGTCCAGCTTGTCGGCGGTGTCGGCGGCCATCAGTGCCAGCCCGGTCTGGCGGCGCACCTCCGCCTGCAGGTCCCGCCCGGCCAGCTCCAGGTCGGCGTGCTGCAAAAAGGCGTGGGTGGCGGTGCCCTTCTCCGCGCCGGTCATGCCGTCCTTCTGGAGGAAGGCCGGCCGCTCCATGAGCACCTCGTCGTTCTTGTGCACCAGCCCGGTGACGCTCACCTTGGCGGCGAGGCCGGTGCGCACCGCGTGGGGGTAGCGCCACGCGAAGCCCTCCGCAAGCTGTGCGGCCAGCGGCTCGTCCGGCGCGGCGGCGTAGACGGTCACCTTCTCCTCCTTCACGGTCTCGGTGCCGTCCATGAGCTGCACCTCCAGCGGCCAGTCGGCCTCCGTCTCCGGCCGGTCGTCCTCCGGGGCATCCAGCATCTCCCACAGCGCGCCGCCCGCCGGGTGGCCCAGCGCGGCCGCCAGCGCCCACTCGCCGGGGCAGGTCGGCTCCTGCAGCCCCCAGCGCACGTCCAGCGCGCGCTCAAGCTGCTTGCCGGGCGCCATGCCGAGGGTCATCACCAAAACCAGCCGATCCCGCGCGCGGGTCAGCGCCACATAAAAGATGCGCATCTCCTCGCTGAGCGAGTCCGCCCGGATGGCTCGCGCCGCCTGCGCGTGGCGCAGGGTGGCGTAGGTGCCGCCGGGGCCGCGCAGCCGCAGGCCGATGCCCCACCGGGGGTGGAACAGCACCGGGCGGGCGGCATCCTGCAGGTTGAAGCGCCGCTCCAGCCACGCATAGAACACCACCGGGAACTCCAGACCCTTGGAGCCGTGCACCGTCATCACGGTGACGCAGCCCGGGCGGGTCACCGCGCCGGCGCGCCGCATCTGCGCCCCCTGCGCCAGCATCTCCAGCCGCCGCACCAGCGCGTTCAGGCTCTGCCCGCCCTGCTCGCAGCACAGCTCCACAAAGCTCTGCAGCTCGTCCCGGCGGGTCTCGCCGGCGGGCATGGCGCTCACCAGCGCCTCGTAGCCGGTGCGGGTGAGGATCTCATCCAGCAGCCGATCCACCGGCAGGGTGCAGGCCAGATCCCGCAGGCCGCTGAGCCAGTGGTAGAAGGCCTCCGCCTTTGCCACCGCTTCGCTCACCGGGGCGGTGCTGCGGGGGGGCGGCTCGGGCTGCTCTCCCTCCCCTGCCGCGGCCGGCGGCTCCTCGGGGGGCAGGATGGCGCTGTACAGGCTGCCCCGGGGGCGGGCGGCGCGCAGGGCGGTCAGCTCGCTGTTGGTCATGCCGCCCAGCGGGCTGAGCAGCACGCTGGCCAGCTCCACATCCTGCGCGGGGTTGTCCAGCACCCGCAGCAGGTTCACCAGCGGGCGCAGCACCGGGGAATCCAGCAGATCCTCCCACGCGTTGCAGCACACCCGCAGCCCCTGCGTCTCCAGCGCTTCGATCAGCTCGCTCACACGGCTCCAGCTCCGCACCAGAACGGCGAAGTCCTCGGGGCGGCAGGGGCGGGTGCTGCCGTCCTTGCTGCGCACCTCAAAACCGTCCCGCAGCATCTCCCGGATGCGCACGGCGATGCTGCCGGAGCCGCCGGCACCGCCCTTCACCAGACACAGCTCACAGCCGCCCGGGTACTCCCCCGGCTCGGGGGGCAGGGCGAGCTGCTCGCCCTCCTCACCGGCGTAGTCCACGCCGCCGACCTCCTCGCTCATCACCGTGCCCATGATGCCGTTGATGGCCCCGATGACCCCCGGTGCGCTGCGGAAGTTGTTGTTCATCATGATGCGCGCGCCCTGCAGGGGCGGCAGGGGCGAGGTGTCCTTGCGCTCCGGCTGCTCCCACCGCAGGGGGTCCAGCGCGTCCGGGGCCTCGTTCGCCGCCAGTGCGCTCACCGTGGGCACCGGGCGCAGCTCGGCGCGGTGCTTCACCGTGCTGGCGGGCTGCCCGCCCTCTGCGCGGGTGCGGTGGACCCGCAGGAGATCCTCCTCCCGCTCGGCGGCGTCCCACGCCGCGCGGAGCTGGGCGTAGTCGGGGAAGTCCTGCTTTTTCTCCAAAAATACGGTGGGGTCGGCCTGGCGAAAGCGGTAGATGCTCTGCTTGATGTCGCCCACCAAAAACAGGTTCTCGCCGCCGGGGGCGGCAAGGCAGCGGTAGAGGGTATCCTGCAGGCGGTTGGTGTCCTGATACTCGTCCACCATCACCGCCCGGTATTCGCCGCGGATCTGCGCCGCCAGCGGGGTGGGCTTCTCCCCGTCCCACAGCAGGCTCAGCGCCAGATGCTCGAAGTCCGCGAAGTCCAGCAGCTTGTGCTCCTTCTTCGCCGCCCAGAACCGGTCGTCGAAGTCCAGCACCGCCCGCGCCAGCGCCCGGATCAGGGGGGCGGCGGTGCGCCGATCCTCCTCGTACAGCGCAGCGGTGGGCAGGCCCATGTCCCGCAGCGCCTTCATGCGCTCGTTGGCGGCGTCCCGCAGCGCCTTGATGCGGTCGCGGCAGGCGGTCTCCCGCCCGGCGGCCTCCAGCTCCTCCAGGGAGGCATTCTTTTTGGTGCGGATCGCATACCGCACCGTTTTGCGGCCCCAGCCGCGCAGCGCCCCCACGCCCTCGTCCCACTCCGCCGCGGCGAAGTGCATCAGGATCTGCCCAATGTGGGCGTGCTCTGCGGCGATCTCGTTCAGATACGCCGCCGCCAGCTTGATGTAACCCTCCTCCGCCGCGCTCTCGCAGAGGGAGGCGGCCTTCTCAAGCTGCCAGCGCGCCACCCGCAGCTCCCAGAATACGTCCTCGGTCACGGCGCGGCACAGGTCGGTGCGCCCGAAGGGGACGTCCTCCTCCCACTGGCGGCACCAGCGCTCCAGCTCGTCCCGGTAGTTGGGCAGGCTCCGCAGGAAGGTGTACAGCCGCAGAATGGCCTCCGCCGCGCCCGCGTCCGACCGGGAACGGCCGAACAGGTCGGAAAAGCGGCAGAAGTCCTCCTCCGCGTAGGCGGCCTCCACCGTTTCGGCCAGCGCGTCCTGCTGCAGCCGCTGCAGGGTGCCCTCGTCGCCGGTGGCGAAGTCCGGGGGGATGTCCAGCATCCGGAAATGCTCCCGCAGCAGCCGCAGGCAGAAGGAATCCACCGTGCAGATGGCCGCCCGCCCCAGCATCATCTGCTGACGGCGCAGCCAGTGCAGCCGAGGGCTGCCCGGCGGCTCGGCGGCCAGGCGCTCGTTCAGCTTTTGGGACAGCCGGCCCCGCAGCTCGGCGGCGGCGGCGTTGGTGAAGGTCACGATGAGCAGCGCCTCGGCGGGCACCGGCTCCTCCTCCTGACACATCAGCCCCACCGCCCGCTCCACCAGCACGGCGGTCTTGCCGCTGCCGGCGGCGGCGCTGAGCAGCAGGCCGTGTTCCCGGTCCTCGATGGCGATCTGCTGCATCGGGGTCCACTTCGGCCCGTTCAGTCGTCCCATCGCACTTCCTCCTTTTGCATAAACAGCTTGCCGTCCTTGTCCTCCGGGTGGGGGCGCTCGTTCTCACCGTCCACATGGCCGCACACGCCGCGGTAGGGGCACCACTCGGCGCAGCCGGTCTTGCCGTGTACGTCCTGACAGGGGCGGGCGGTGATCTGCCCGCTGTAGAGCCGCTCGGCCATGCCGCGCACCAGATCCTCCAGATACACCCGGATGTTCTCCATCTGCTCGGGGGTGACTGTGCCGGCGCGGGTCTTTTTGACCCGGCCCACACGCCCCGACTCGGCGGCGTCCCGCAGGGCGGAATGCTCTGCCTCCAGCGCCTCCTGCAAGGCCGGCTCGTCGGCGCTCACGCCCTGCCGGTCGTAGGCCGCGCCCGCCCCGGCCATCAGCGCCGCGTCCCGGCTCACGTTCTCGGGCGGCGGGTCGGCCATCAGGTATTCCACACCGCCGGCGCGGGCGGGCTGCCCCTTGAGCAGCGGCCAGCGGGCGGTGAGGGTGAACAGGTACAGCAGCATCTGGCAGTCCTGCCCGCTGAGCACCTGCGTCAGGGTGAATTTTTTGGTGCCGGTCTTGTAGTCCACCACCCGCAGCCAGGTGTCCCCGTCCTCGTCGGTGTAGGTGTCCACCCGGTCGATCTTGCCGATGAGCTTCACCGTGCGGCCGTCGGCGGTGGTCTGGGTCATGGGGGGCACCTTGCCCTCCCCCTCGCCGATCTCCAGCTCAAAGGCGGTGGGGGCGAAGGGGCTGACCGCCAGCTCCTGCTGCACGAACCGCAGCAGGCTGCCCGCGCCCCGCGCCATGCGGGTGACCAGATACCGCATCTGCGCGCCGTGGTCGGGCAGGTTCTCCTCCATGAAGCGCCGTGCCAGCAGCGCCGCCAGCGCCGCCAGCTGCGCCTCGTCCATCTCGGCAAAGCCCTCGGTCTGCAGGGCGTGCTCCAGAATGTAGTGGATGAGGGTGCCGCCCGCGGCGGGGTCCATGCGGGCCTGCCGGCGGGGCTTCACCTTCAGGACGTATTCCATATAATAGGCGAGCTGACACTGGCAGAAGCTGCGGAGCTGACTGGGGGACAGATACAGCTCCTGCCCCAGCAGACGCGCCACGGCGCGGGTGTCCTCCACCCGGAAGCCGGTGTCCCTGCCCATCTGCTCCATCTGGGCCAGCAGCGCGCCCCGGTGGGGCTGCAGCGCCCGGTGCAGGGTGGCGCGCAGGGGGGTGTCCTGCTTCCACACCGCGCCCAGCCGATCCATCGCCATCTCCACGGTCAGGCAGCGGTCGGCCTCGGTGAGCTGCGGCTCGGGCAGACCCTCCGGCGGCAGGGGCAGCGCACTGGTCAGGGGCAGGGCGGCGGCGCCCTCGGCCCAGCTCAGCCACAGCCCCTTGCCCGCGGCGGTCAGCGCCTTGTAAAAGGCCACGTTCTCCCGGATGACCCGGTTTTCAAACCGATCGGGGAGCTGAAAGCGCTCCGCCTCGGGCAGGGCGGCGGAGAGCAGCAGCAGCGCGTCCCGGTCGGCGTGGGTCAGCAGACCGGTCTCGCCGGGCACATGGGGGAACTGTCCCTCCGCCAGACCCATGACAAAACAATGGTCGGGCGCGTCCAGCCGCATCTTGCCCGCGCCGGTGAGGATCACCGCGTCCAGCGTCTGGGGGATGTGCCCCAGCTCGGTGCTGTTCAGCATCAGGCTGAGCATCTCATCGTACTCGGCGGCGTCCAGCTCCTCGCCGGGGAACAGCAGCACCATCTGGTCCAGCAGCCGGACGACCACGTTCCACATCCGCAGGGTCTCGGCGCTCTCGGTCAGGCGGCCGGCGCTCTCAAGCTGCCCCGCCAGAGCGGCGGTGGCCTCGCCCGCGCCCAGCGTCTCCATGGTGAGGTAGAGCCGGCGGGTCAGGGCGGGGGCGTCCTTGCCGCGGGCGCCGCGCACGAAGTCCTCCAGAATGGGCACCAGCCGCTGCCGGGCGCTCTCCGCCAGCTCCAACTGGCGCTGCTCCTCCGGCTTGAGCGGGCCGCCGCCAAAGCCGGCGGGGCTGCGGTCGAACGGCTCCCGCCACTGGGCGGCGCTGAGCCGCCAGGTATAGGCATAGTTTTCGAGGGCGCAGACCTGTGCCTCGGTGAGGCCGCACAGGCCGGTCTTGGCCACGTTCAGCACCCGCTCGGTGGACAGGCCGCCCCGCAGCACCGCCAGCAGCCCCCGCACCAGCAGGGCGGGCGCGGACAGGGCGGCGGTGGTGGGGGCGCTGACGAACAGCGGGATGCCCGCCCGGGCAAAGGCGGTGCGCACCGGCCGCAGGTAGAGGTCGGCGTCCCGGCAGATGACCGCCATGCGGCGGTACTCCACCCCGGCGCGCGCCAGCTTCTGGATGGCGGCGGCCACCGCCTGCGCCTCCTCGTTCAGGTCGGCGGCGCGGTACAGGGTCACACCGGGCCACGGGCCCTCCGGGGGCTGGGTGCGGTCGGCGAGGGCCTCGGCCAGCGCCGCCAGACCGGGGGCATCCCGGTGGCGCAGATCCTCGGTGAGCACCACCGGCGCGGCCACGCCGCAGCCCTCCCGGGCGGCCAGCCGCTGCAGCCGGGCGGCCACCTGCTTCGCGCCGCTGAACAGCCCCAGTCCCCCCTCAGCGTCCTGCAGACCGTCGGCGCACAGGGAGACGGTCACCTGCGGCGCGCCGGCCAGCATGGCGGCCAGAAGCTGCTGCTTGGCCGCGTCAAAGGTATCAAATTCGTCCACGAACACCGCCCGCCCGGCGAAGAACTCCGGGTGGCTGCGGGCCTTGTCCGCGGCGAGGGCCACCCGGTCGCCCGGGTCGAGGGCGGTGCCCTCCAGTATGGCCTCGTAGGCGGAGAAGATAGCCGCCAATTCGCGAAATTTTTCCTTGCCCGGCCCCGCCGACAGCCGCTCCAGCAGAGGGCCGGTGACGCCGGCGCTCTTCAGCTCGTTCAGGGTGTCGGCGCACTTTTTCAGGAACACCGGGCTGCGCCGGTGCCGGGCGTAGTAGGTGATCTTCGCCCCCAGCTCGCCCACGGCACGGCGCACCAGCACCACCCGCGCCGCGTCGGTGACGGTGCGCACCGCCGCGCCGCCGTAGCGGTCCAGCAGCGCCTCGGCCAGACTGGTGAAGCTGTAGCTGCTGACCATGCCGGACAGCTCGTCCCCCAGCAGCCGGTAGATGCGGCTCTCGGTGGAGGAGGTGAACTGCTCGGGCACCAGCAGGATGCTCTTTTCACCCGCCTGCGCCCGGGCGCGGATGGTCTCCAGCAGCCGGGTGGACTTGCCCGTACCGGACGGGCCGAGGATCAGATTCAGCATGGCGGGGCCTCCCTTGCGCGACAGACGTTCTTGTTCGGAATAAGATGGGTCTATTATACCGCAACCGAAAGCTCTTTTCCACCCGGCCGGGCGTGCCAGCCGCTTTATCATCCGTTTTATCGTATCCAACAAAAAGCGGGCCGCCCCGCATGGGGCGGCCCGCAGGCTCAGGGGGTCACGGCTGCGCCGTCAGGTGCCGGCGTACAGGGCGTTCCAGGTCTGGCGGCCCACCACACCGTCGGCGGTGAGGCGGTTGGCCCGCTGGAAGTTCTGCACCGCGCTGACCGTCTTGGAGCCGTAGCTGCCGTCCAGCGTCAGGGCGGCGCCCTTGGTGTTCAGGCGGGTCTGCAGGCTGCGCACGGTGGCGCCGCTGTTGCCGCTGCGCATGGCGGTGCCGGGGTACTGCTCCCCCTCGCCGTGGGCGGCGGCGTAGGCGGCGTACAGGGCGTCCCAGGTCTGACGGCCCACCACGCCGTCGGGGTTCAGGCCGGTGCCGGACTGGAAAAAGCGCACCGCCTGCTCGGTGCCGCTGCCGAATTTACCGTCCACGGTCAGGTTCTGCAGGCAGGGCCAGGTGGCGCGGGGCAGGCCGCCGAGCCAGGTCTGCACAAGGGACACGTCCGGCCCGGCGGAGCCGCGGCGCAGGGTCGCGTAGTATGCGGGCATAGCCATAGGATCATTCCTCCTTTGATGAAGCGCCGGCTTCGGGGCCGGCTCGCCTCATCCTATGCCGTCCGCGGCGGGAATGTCCCGGCAGACCGCACGCTGCCACAGCTCCACCAGCGCAAAGCGCACCTCATACTGCCCAAAGACCAGTGTTTGTTCGTCGGTTTCCGGGTACTGCGCCGGGGCGCTGCCGGCGGGCAGGCACAGCCCCGGGTACAGCACGCACCACCAGTTTTGCCCCGCGTGCACCCCCAGCTCCACCCGCACCGCCCGGTACGCCCCCGCCGGCAGGGTGAAGCCCTCGTACCGGGTGGTGGGGAAGTACTGCTCGCACAGCCGCACGGTCACCGGGCAGGTCTGCCCCGCCGCGGCCACCGCTCCCTCGGCGGCGCGGCGCAGGGCGGGCAGGGCGGCGGCGGCGCGGCGCTCGGCCTCCCGGGCGTCGGGCGCGGCGGCAAACAGCTCCCCTGCCGCTTCCAGCACCGCGTCCCGCACCTGCAGCTTCAGCGCCTGGTCGGCGGCGCTGTCCGAGTTGGCCTGCACGTGCAGCCGCAGGGTGTCCGCCCGCACCCGCGCCGCCGTGCGGGCAAAGGGGGCCAGCCAGCCGGTGTACGCCACCGCCAGCACCAGCCCCGCCAGCAGGCACAGCTCCGCCCGCACCCGCCGGGCGCGGAGCGCCCCATATGTACCCGTCCCCTGCCGCAGCTCCTCTGCGTGTGTGGTTCGCTCGTCCATTGATTTAACCGCCCTTCTCCCCTGTATTCGGCGCAATGCCGGGAATTTCTTCCAACAGTATGGGCGGCTCTGCTCGCCGCTATGCGCTCCGCCGCAAAAAAGCCCCCGGCCGCGGCGGGGCGGTCGGGGGCGCAGGGTTCAAATTTGAGGGGTCAGCTCTGCCAGTCGCGGCACAGCTCGTCGGCCAGCGCCTCCAGCTTGGCGGTGCTGTCGGCGTTCAGGGCGGAGCGAATGCTCACCACGTTCTCGGCGAAGGTCAGGTTCTTGCAGCCCTCCAGCTTCTTGGCCATCACCTTGGCGGCGGTGGGCGCCCAGCTTCCGTTCTCGATGAGACCCACGGTACGGTTCTGGAAGCTGTGCTCGGTCAGGTGGTCGATGAAGGTCTGCATGAAGGGGAAGATGCCGCCGTTGTAGGTGGTGGTGGCCAGCACGAGCTTGCCGTAGCGGAAGGCATCCTCCACCGCCTCGGCCATGTCACAGCGGGCCAGGTCGTTCACCGCCACCTTGGGGCAGCCCTTGGCCTCCAGCAGGGCGGCAAGCTGCAGGGCAGCCTGCTTGGTGTTGCCGTACACCGAGGTGTAGGCGATGACCACGCCCTCGGTCTCCACACCGTAGGAGGACCAGATGTTGTACAGGTTCAGGTAGTAGCCCAGATCCTCGGTCAGCACCGGGCCGTGCAGGGGGCAGATGGTCTGAATGTCCAGCCCGGCGGCCTTCTTCAGCAGGGTCTGCACGGGCGCGCCGTACTTGCCCACGATGCCCACATAGTAGCGGCGGGCCTCACAGGCCCAGTCCTCCTCCACGTCCAGTGCGCCGAACTTGCCGAAGGCGTCCGCGCTGAACAGCACCTTGTCGGTGCGGTCGTAGGTGACGATGACCTCGGGCCAGTGTACCATGGGCGCGGTGAGGAACACCAGCTCATGGCGGCCCAGACTCAGGGTCGCGCCCTCGCCCACCACCATGCGGCGGTCGGGGTAATCCTCGCCGAAGAACTGCTTCATCATGGGGAAGGCCTTGGCAGAGCCGACGATCTTAGCGGCGGGGTAGGCCTGCATGAAACGGGTGATGTTGGAGGAGTGGTCCGGCTCCATGTGCTGGACGATCAGGTAGTCGGGGGTGCGGCCCTCCAGCGCGGCGGACAGCTTCTCCATCCACTCCTCGCCGAAGCCGGCGTCCACGGTGTCGAACACCGCCACCTGCTCATCCAGGATCACATAGGAGTTGTAGGCCATGCCGTTGGGCACCTCGTACTGACCCTCAAACAGGTCGATGGTGTGGTCGTTGACGCCGATGTAGCGGATGTCGTTGGTGATCTTCATAGCGTAAGCATCCTTTCTTTATCCAAAGGGCGCCGGGGCGCCGCCGTAGGTTCTCTGTGGAAAAGATACCACAAAATCGCGGCAACGTTCGTTGCATCCACAACGTTTGAAACAAAAATACAAAAATCCGAATCAAAAAGAAAGGGCGCAGGCCCATTTTCAGAGCCTGCGCCCGGGATACCGTTTTGATCCGCCGCTTACAGCAGGGGGATGATCTCCTTGACCGAGTCAAAGATCAGGTGGGGCTGCACGTCGGAGTCGGGCAGATCCACAAGCTGAGCCTCGCCGCTCAGCACAAAGATGCCGTACAGACCGTTGTTCACGCCGGACTTCACGTCGGTGTACAGACGGTCGCCCACCACGGCGGTGTTGGACGCCTCGCCGCCCAGAACATCCAGCGCGTACTCGATGATCTCCTTGTTGGGCTTGCCCACGATGTAGTCGGGCATACGGCCGGTGGAGGCATGGATGTAGGCGTGCAGCGAGCCGATGTCAGGGATAAAGCCGGTCTTGGTGGGGCAGTTGTAGTCGGGGTGGGTGCCGATGAAGGGGCGGCCCTCCCGCACAAAATCACACAGCTTGCACAGATCCTGATAGTCGAAGGTGGTGTGGAAGGCGGTGACCACCACATCGGGGTCATCCTCCTCCAGCAGGATGCCCCGGTCGGTGAACTCATCCTTCAGCACCTGATTGCCGAACAGGTAGACCTTCTTGCCGGGGAAGTGCTTTTTCAGGTAGGCCACGGTGGCGTGGCCGGAGGTCACAAGCTGGGTGTCCGGGTCGATGTCCAGACCCATGCGGTGCAGCTTTTCCACATACACCATGGCGTTCTTGGACGAGTTGTTGGTCATGAAGCAGTACTTCCGGCCGGTGGCCTCGATCTTGGCCAGAAACTCCTTGGCGCCGTCGATCCAGGTCTCATCCAGATAAACCGTGCCGTCCATGTCCAGCAGGAAGTTGCGGATCTTGGGCACCAGCCCGTTGGGATCCAGATTCACGGGATATTTTTCACGCAGGTCACTCATTGTCCTTGCCTCCAGTCGCTCTCGTTTCAGCGCGTCAGGCTGTGCGCTGTTTACAAAATTATCTGTTATTATTTTGATGGTTTTCGTCACATTTGTCAAGGGCGGACGAAAAAACAAAGCGCCCCCCGGGCGGGGGGCGCTCATTGCGTCAGGTCATCAAAATCGTCAAGGCTCCATGTCGTCCCGCCCGTAGGTGAGCGCGCCGATGAAGTAGGGGGCCTGTTTGTCCCAGCTTGCCTCGCTGTGGTCGCCGCCCGGCACGATGCGGGTGGTCAGCAGCACCCGGCGGTCCAGCAGCGCCTGACTCATGCGGCCGAAGCGCTCCCGGCTGCGGCCCTCGCCCCAGCTGTCCAGCTCCCGCTCGCCATAGTCCATGTAAACGTGGGTGTCCGGGTTCAGCGCCGCGCCGCGCACCAGATTCTCCAGCCGGCGGGGCTGCACGAACAGGCTGGGCGACAGCGCCGCCGCCCGGCTGAACACCTTATTGTAGGCGGTGACGGCGTACAGGCTCATCAGGCCGCCCATGCTGCTGCCGGAGATGAAGGTGTTCTCCCGCCCGCGCAGGGTGCGAAAATGGCGGTCCACCACCGGCTTGAAGCCCCGCACGAACCACTCCATGGTCTGGCGGCCGCGGCCCTTCACCGAGCCGAACTCCGGTGCCCAGAAATCATAGGGGGAGTACTCGCTCAGCCGCCCGTTGGTGGGGGTGCGGTCGCACTCCACCGCCGCCACGATGATCTGCGTCTCGGAGTAGTCCAGATACTCACCCAGCTTCCAGCTCGTGCCGTAGGTGGCGTCCTCATCGTAGAACACGTTGTGCCCGTCGAACATATACAGCACCGGATAGCGGCGGTCGGGCTGCGACTTGTAGGTGGTGGGCAGGTAGACATACGCCCGCCGGCGCTGAGGGCCGGTGGGGGTGGGCATGGTGACGGTCCATTTCTTGATCATGCTATTCAACCTCGCTGGGAACGGGGGCACACGTCTGCCCCGGGGTGGGTCACTCGGCGCAGCATTCACTGCTCGCTTCAAAGTGTATCATGTCCGGCGGGCGGTTGCAAATCCTTTTTGGTCAAATGTTCCGCCGTATGTGCAAACAGGCAGCCGATTGAGCGCAGGTTCGCTCCTTTCGGCTGCCTGTTAGTTTTTTATCAGTCCCGGGTGATCTTAAAGCCCAGCTTCAGGATGAGCTTGAGGGTCTCGCCGGCGGTGCGGCGGTCGTAGTCCTTCTCCTCCTCGCTCAGCTCCTCATAGGGCACGATGCAGGGGTGGTGGCGCTTTTCGTCGTCCCGCTCCGGCCCGTAGACCCAGCCGTCCTGAATGCGCCCCGCCGCCCACACCTCGTGGGTGTTGCGGGCCAGCAGCTCGCCCAGCTCGACGATCTCGTCGGACAGGGTCACGTCCGAGGTGTCCACCGGGTGGGGGATGTAGTCGCGTTTGTTCATGGCTTACTCCTTCGCGCTCTCGGGTTTGGCGCGGAAAAACTCCGGCACCGTCACCAGCATATCGTAGTCCCACTGCTTAAAATCGGTGGGCAGCACCAGCTTCATGGTGCGCTTCACAAGGGCGTCCAGCTCCCCTGCCCGCGCCCCGGCCTGCTCGTCGCTCAGCCCCAGCCGCCGGGCGTGGGCCTTGCGCAGCAGGGCCTTCAGGGGCTTCTGCCAGCCGCCGCCGGGCATCAGGCCGTTTGGCTCCATCCGCCAGCCGGCGGACACGATGGGGGCAAGCTCAGCGGCACAGGACTGCACCAGCGCCCAGTCCTCGGGGAATTTTTCCTTCATCATGCGGTAGTATTTCAGCGACAGGCGGTCCAGCTCGTCCAGCCCGTCCTCGCTCTGCCGCTCCCAGTCGCCCCGCCAGTCGCCGTCGCCGAGGGTCTGCCGCAGGCGCAGCGGGCTGTTGGAGCTGGGCACCAGACAGGGGTGCAGGTTCAGCGCCAGACACTTGTGGTCGACGCCCGCCGGGTCGGCGGCAAAGTAGGCGGCCAGCTCCTCCTCGCTGGGGCAGCGCAGGCCGATGGCCAGCGAGTAGGCGCACCAGCGGCAGTGCTCCAGCCATGCCAGCGTGTGGGTGTTGGCCTGCACCAGCGCCATCAGCTCGGCGTAGGTGGGGGCGCTGCGCAGGGCGCCGTTCCTCAAAAACAGCCCCGGGTCCACCGAGAACAGCTTGTACTTGGCATGTACCACGTTGGCGGTGGAGGAGCGGCGGCTGTACTCGTCCCGCTGGAAGTTCTGCCAGCCGTTGGGGCCTGCGCCGCCCTCGTAGGTCACGTTCACCTCGTAGGCGGCCCGCTCCAGCGCGGGGGCAAACACATTTTCAACGCTGAACCGCTCCCTCATGCTGCCAAAGGCAAGGCAATCGTGCCACTTGCCCTTGCGGCGCTCGGCGGCGTCCAGCTCGGCGGGGGTGGGGTCCTGCCCGGCGGGGCGGGGCGTGTCGGCCTCGGCGTTCAGCGCCCGCGCCAGCGTGTCGTCCTCCACCATGTAGCAGACGAAGGCCCGCCGCCCCGGCGTCAGCAGCAGCGCCTGATCCAGACGCATCCGGATCCAGCGGGCGGTCTCCATGTTGCGGGCGTCGCTCTTGAGATCCACCATCACATAGCCGCAGCGGGCCAGCGCGGGATGGTCGCGGAACACCCGCTCCAGATCCCGGCAGTCCTCGCCGCCGTCGTAGAAGCGGAACTTCGCCCATTCGTCGCTCTCGTCCAGCCGCACCGCCGGCATGGCCATGGCCAGACGGCTGCGCAGCGCCGCGCCGCCCTCGGGGGCCACGATGTGCAGCTCCAGCGGCAGCTTTTTGCCGGTCTTGTGGTCGCACACATGGCCGCACCAGTAGGCCGCCTGGATCATCTCAAAGCAGGCATTGGTGTCGCCCACCACCAGCAGGGAGAGCTTCTCCTCCGCACCGGGGGCCTCCAGCAGCGGGATAAACAGCGGATAGTCGTTTAAAAGTCGGTAGATGGCGGCGGCGATGTCCCGCACCACCTTGATGGTCACGTCCGGGCGGGCGTGTTCGCCGTCCTGGATGCAGCCCTGCTGCAGATCCTTCACCAGCTCGTTGGCGTTGCCGTCCCGGGTGAACAGCAGGATGTCCACCCCGGTGGCCCCGGCGCACAGCTCCCGGTAGCTGCCCGCCAGCTCGATGGCGGTGTCCAGGTTGGCCTGCTCGTCCCGGTCCATCAGGAAGTAGGTCACCCGGGTCTTACCCCGCAGCCGCAGGGCGGTCACGTCGTCCTGCAGGCAGATGCCCAGCTTTTTCGCCCGCTGCAGCAGCTCGGCGCGGGCCTCGTCCTCCATATCCACATAGGCGTCGGTGAAGATGATGCACCGCTTGCCCGCGGGGCGGTCGCCGCCCTCAAGGCTCAGCGCGCCGCTGTAGCCCCGCAGGGACTCGGCCAGCAGCACCGAGCGCTCGTTCAGCTCGGAGAACACGAACTTGTCCCGCCCCTGCTGGAAGAAGCACGCCAGCCCGGGGAACAGGTCGCTGAGCAGGCTGAGCAGCATCGCGCCGCCCACGATGGGGGCCAAAAATCCCTGCACCGCCATAAAGCCGCCCAGCAATGCCGCTGCCCCCGCCGAGCCGGTCAGCTCCCGGCACAGCTCCTTGGTGACCACCAGATAGGTGGTGTAGTCCTCGTCCATGCTGAAGGTCTGCAGAGCGTGCACCGCGCTGTCGAAGACGGTCTCCCACAGGTTCAGGGGCGGCTGGCCGGTGGCCTCCATATAGCCCGGCCCGGCGGCCCAGCGCATGGCCGTGATGCTCAGGTAAAATAGCAGCACACCCAGCAGCGCGTCCCGCCCCGAGCCGTCCTGCCGCCCGCGCACACAGCGCAGTCCCTGCCAGACCGCCGCCGCAAACAGCGCCAGCGAGACCAGCAGCAGCATTGCTTCCATCCTCATGGTATCACCTGTTCTTTCCCGGGGCGCTGGGCGCGCTCCGCTCTGGTTTGCCCCCATTATAGCATATTTCGGGGGCGGATTTCTCCGTCTTTGGCGCACTCGCCCAAAAAACACAAAAATCAGCCCGGAGACCGCGTTGGGCGGCTCCGGGCTGATGAGGTCTTGGTTTTGGGGTCAGTTCTCCACCTCGGCGGCAAAGCGGCGGCGGGCGGCGTCCGCCCACAGGCCCTTGGCCCGCAGGTAGTCCTCGGCAAAGGCGCGCACCGCGCCCCGGCCGCCCTCGGCGTCCGCCACATAGTCGGCGGCGTCCCACACGTCCCGGGCGGCGTCCGCCGGGCAGGCGGACAGGCCGCACAGCGCCATGGCCGCCAGATCGTTCAGGTCGTCCCCCATGAAGGCGGTCTCGGCCAGCGGGATGCCCAGACCGATGCACAGCTCCTTCAGGGCGGCGGGCTTGTTGGAGCAGCCCTGCACCAGATGGTCGATGGGCAGCTCCGCCACACGGCGCTCCACGATGCGGCTCCTGCGGCCGGTGATGACCGCCAGCCGGATGCCTGCGGCCGCCAGCATCTGGAGGCCCAGACCGTCCTTCACCGAGAAAAACTTGCACACCTCGCCCTCATCCCCCATGGCGATGCGCCCGTCCGTCAGGGTGCCGTCCACGTCCAGCACCAGCAGGCGGATGTCGGGCAGATCCCGCAGGGCGGGCTTGTCCGCACGGCTCATTTCAGCACCTCCGCGAAGCGGCTGGGGGTGACGAACACCGGCAGCACGCCCTTGTGGCGGGCGGCGAAGTCCGCGAGGGGGGCGGCGATGCCCCGGTTGATCTCCTCGGCCTGCTCCGCGTCAAAGCGGCGCTCCATGTTCTGGTTGGTGAAGTTGCGGGCGGCGGTGTCGTAGCCGTCCAGACCCGCCAGACCGATGGCGGCGGGTGCGCAGCCGTCCAGCAGCGCCAGCAGCAGCAGCGCCGCGTTGTCCGCGTACTTGAAGCCGGGGCGCAGCAGCGGGGCGATGTTCACCACCCACTGATCCGCCCGGGCGGGGCGGTTCAGGTTGGAGGTAAAGACCTTCTGCACCTGCGCGAAGCGGGGGTCGTTGCGCCAGTAGTCGTAGCGGATGGGGTTGGAGAAGAAGACCATGTCCGGCAGGGGCTGACCCTTTTCGGGGAGCTGGTTCACCAGAATGGTCAGCGCGTCGTGCTGCTCACGCCACGCCTCGATCTGGGCGGCGTGGGTGCGGCTGGTGGGGCCGGGCATCACCAGCAGCACGCTGCGGCCCTCCACCGCGGCGGCAAAGGCGGCAAGGCTGTCGCTGTCGTCGCCGGTGCTGGCAAGGCGGTTGTTGTACAGCATATCCACCACATCGTACTCGTACCGCTTGCGGGTGTCCGGGGCGAGCTGCTCCAGCACAAAGCGCATATCCTTCGCGCGCACGCTGGGCTTGTCGGACAGGTAGGTGATGTTGTGCACATGGGCGCTGTACACGCCCGCCAGGAAATAGGGCACCGAGTAGCCCCAGGTGCAGCGGCTGCGCATACTCTCCATGTAGTTGTCCACCGCGTCCAGCAGCACGTCTATGTCGTACCGCTTGCCCCAGTGGGTGTTCAGATAGCTGGCCACCAGCTCGGTGTTGGTGTTGCCCGCGCCGCGGCCCATGCCGCAGAGGGTGGCGTCCACCGTGATGTCCCGCAGGCCGCTGGCCATGCGGATGAACTCCTGCGAGAGCGCAAAGCTCATCTGCAGGTTGTTGTGGCTGTGGAAGCCCAGCCGCACGCCGGGGGCCAGGTTCTCGTGGATCATCTTAAAGATGCGGGGCAGATCCTCCGGGTACATACTGCCGAAGGTGTCCACGGTGGAGAAGGCATAGGGCATGACCTCGTTCACGTCGTGGATCAGATCCAGCAGCTCCTCGTCGGAATAGCCCAGAATGTCCACCGGCTGCACATAGACCTTGTAGCCCTTGCGCTTGGCCTCGCGGCAGAAGGCGATCACGTCCTTGCGCTCCTTGCGGAAGAAGCAGGCGCGCACGCCGTCGATGCTGGTGCCGTCGTACTCGTCCAAATTTTCGATGCTGTAGCGGCTGTAGTCCGCCAGACAGACGTAGCTGACCCCCTCGGGCCGCTCAGCGGGCAGGAAGGGGCGGATCTGGGCGGCATTGTTGTAGACGGTGCTGCCGGGGCGGTGCGGCTCGTCCTTGAGAAAGCCCACCTCCACCACGTCCACGCCCGCGTCGGTCATGCTGCGGGTGAAGCCCTTGATGAAGGTCTCACCGAACATGGTGTCCACCAGATAGCCGCCGTCCCGCAGGGTGCAGTCCAGCAGTTGAATGTTGCTGTTCATAGGGTACCTCCTGACGGCGCTCACGCCCGGCCGTGTCCCGGCGGGCGGGCAGGCGCGGCCTGCCCTTGGATGTGCAAAGCCGGTGCGCCGTGCCGGCTTTGCGCTGTATTGCTGTGTGATCCTGTCGCCGGGGCGCGGGTGCGCCTCAGCCCTCGATGGTCTTGTCCAGACCCAGACGGCGGATCTCAGCGATGACCTGCTCCAGATGCTCGGGGTAGTCCACGCTGATGTTCTCGTACTCGGTCTCGGTGAAGCGCATCTTATAGCCCGCCTGCATGGCGCGCAGCGGCTCCACGCACTCGGCCAGCTCAAGGCTGCTCTGGGGCATGGCGCCGAACTTCAAAAGGAACTCCCGCTTGTAGGCGTAGATGCCCACGTGCTTGTACACGTCCACATGGTCGGTGTCCTTCAGGCCGCTGGGGATGGGATTGCGGCTGAAGTACATGGCGTTGTTCAGGTCGTCGGTGACCACCTTGACGGTGCTGTCCGCCGCGATGACCGCCGGGTCGGTGACCTTCTTTTTCAGGCTGCCGAAGTAGACCTCCGGGTCGTCGAACAGGCGGATGACCTGCCGCACCATCTCCGGCTCCATCAGCGGCTCGTCGCCCTGAATGTTGATGAACAGGTCGCCCTCCACCTTGGAGGCCACCTCTGCCACCCGGTCGGAGCCGGTGGGATGCTCGGAGCTGGTCATGACCACCTTCATGCCGTACTGCTCACAGACCGCCTGAATGCGCTCGTCGTCGGTGGCCACGAACACATCCGCGAACTGCTCCACCTTCAGCGCCTGACGGTACACCCACCAGATCATGGGGCGGCCGCAGATGTCGGCCAAGGGCTTGCCCGGGAAGCGGGAGGACTGGTAGCGGGCGGGGATGACGCCAATGATCTTCATAATATCGACCTCGTTTTTGTCGTTGTGATGTCAAAAGCTTATATGCGGGCGGTTAGGCCTGCCCGTTTTCATAGGGAGCCATATACGCGTCCTCAAGGCAGATCTTCTCGTCGGCGCAGCGCAGGTTCCGCACCGAGGCGGTGCGCAGACCCACAGCACGGGCGAAGCGCACCTCAAAGCAGTAGTCCAGCAGCTCCGAGGGCATGAACCGATCCAGCACCACCGCCTCCGGGAACAGCGCCTCGTAATCGGTGGTGTCCCGGGGGTGGGTCTTGATGAACAGGCGGTAGCCCTTGGCGTAGCGCTCGGCGGTGTCCTTCACCAGTCGATCCTGCACCTCCTGCGAGGGCAGCTCCCCGTCCACATAGAAGCTGCGGGGCAGCAGCAGGCAGACCGGCTCGTCGCTCTCAGGCAGCTCCTGCCGCACGAACACCTGCCGCAG
>JBGVKB010000061.1:0-17589 GCA_045118955.1 Oscillospiraceae bacterium
ATCGAGCACGGGGCGATGACCATGCCGTCATGTCGGAAGCTCCCGCTCGAGACGGCCGCCGCGAGATCGTTCACATCGTAGCAGACGTCGCTTAAGGCGGCGGCTTCCTCCAAAGTCATGCCCATCTCGTACTTAAGCGTCTCCTCACCCCACTTTGAGACGATGAGATGGGTCTCAACTCCGCGCTCCCTGAGCGCTTTGAGCAGGCGGATCCCATAGACCGCTCCGGAAGCCCCCGTGATACCGACAATGATCTTCATACTCTCTCACCCCGCTGTCTTTTAATATGTTCTGCCGCTCTATTATATCAGACGCAAAGACGCCGCACCATCGGGTGCGGCGCCTTTTTCAGGAAGTTTCTATTGGCAGGAACAATGTTTTCTTTAGAAGATACCCTGAGCCAGCATGGCGTCGGCGACTCTCTCAAAGCCCGCGATGTTGGCGCCGGCGACCAGGTTGTAGCCCAGGCCGTAACGCTCAGCAGCGGCAGCAGAAGAGTCGTGGATCTCCTTCATGATCTGATGCAGCTTGGCATCGACCTCCTCGGCAGTCCAGGACAGGTGCTCGAAGTTCTGGGTCATCTCCAGACCGGAAACAGACACGCCACCGGCGTTGACAGCCTTGGAAGGAGCAACGATCATGCCCTCCTGCTCCATCAGGAAGCGCAGAGCATCGTTGGTGGTGGGCATGTTGGCGACCTCGATGTAGTACTTGATGCCGTTGGCGGCGATCTTCTTGGCCTGCTCCATGTTCACGTCGTTCTGGGTAGCAGAAGGCATGATGATGTCAGCCTTGACGCCCCAGGGCTTCTCGCCGGCCACGAACTGGCAGCCGAACTTGTCAGCGTAATCCTGGACCTTGTCACGGCCGGAGGAACGCATCTGCAGCAGGAAGTCGATCTTCTCGGGAGTAGCAACGCCCTCGGGATCGTAGATGTAGCCGTCGGGGCCGGACAGGGTCACGACCTTGGCGCCCAGCTCAGCAGCCTTCTTGCAGATGCCCCAGCAGACGTTACCAAAGCCGGAAGCAGCGATGGTCTTGCCAACGATGGTGTCACCCTCGTGGGCCAGAACGCTCTCCAGGTAGTAGACAGCGCCGTAACCGGTAGCCTCAGGACGGACCAGAGAGCCGCCGAAGGCCAGGCCCTTGCCGGTCAGAGCGACGTTCTCGCTCTTGGTCTTGATGCGGCGGTACTCACCGTACATGTAGCCGATCTCGCGAGCGCCAACGCCCAGGTCGCCGGCGGGGCAGTCGATCTCGGGGCCGATGAACTGCCACAGGCCATGCATGAAGGCCTGGCAGAAGCGCATGATCTCACGATCGCTCTTGCCGCGAGGATCGAAGTCAGAGCCGCCCTTGGCACCGCCCATGGGCAGGGTGGTCAGAGCATCCTTGAAGGTCTGCTCGAAGCCCAGGAACTTGATGACGGACAGGTTGACAGAGGGATGGAAGCGCAGGCCGCCCTTGTAGGGACCGATGGCGCTGTTGTACTGCACACGGTAGCCGCGGTTGACATGAGGCTTGTGGTTGTCATCCTCCCACACAACGCGGAACTCGATGACGCGCTCGGGCTCGACCATGCGCTCCAGCAGGGCAGCCTCCTCGTACTCGGGATGCTGATCGATGACGGGAGCCAGGCTGGTCAGAACCTCTTCCACAGTCTGCAGGAACTCAGGCTCGGCGGAGTTCTTAGCACGGGTCTCTTCCAGGACGCGCTCAATGTACTTGTTCATTGTTCTTTACCTCCTAAAATCTCATGCCTTTTTGGGCATGTGTTCGAAATAGGGTTGAGGGGCGGTCAGCGGCCTTCTGGCAAAGGCCTGTATACTTGGCTGAACCCCTTGATCAAACTTAACCCAGGAAGTTCAGGAAAGCCGAGATGATAACGCTGTTGAAGAAGTCGATGAACAGACTGCCGACCAGAGGCACCACGAAGAAGGCGCGGGGGGCAGGACCGTACTTGTTGGCAATGGCACCCATGTTGGCCATGGCGTTGGGGGTAGCACCCATGCCGAAGCCGCAGGTAGCGGAGCACATCACAGCGGCCTCGTAATCGCGGCCCATGACGTTGAAGACAACAAAGTAGGCGAAGAAGAACATCAGGACGGTCTGGGCGATCAGCATGACGATCATGGGGATGGCCAGATCAGCCAGCTGCCACAGCTTCAGAGCCATCAGGGCCTGGGCCAGGAACAGGTTCAGGCTCAGGTTGCCCAGGGCGTCGATCTCGGGCATGGGAGCCTCGATCTTGGCAGCGTCAACGATGTTGCGAATGAGGGCGGCAGCCAGCATGGCGCCGATGTAGCTGGGCATGGTCAGGCCGGCCTTCACAATCAGGGAAGAGATGATCTCACCCAGACCAATGGCCAGAGCGAAGAACAGGGCAGCGTTCAGGAACTTCTCGTTGCTGACCTCGCGGACGACAGAGCTGTCATCGGCGACGTCCTGAGTGACCTTGGCAGTGGACTTCAGGTCATGCTTCTTGATGCGGGTGGTACCGACAGGGCCGCCCAGCATGGAGCCGGCAACCAGGCCGAAGGTAGCAGCGGCGACAGCCACGGCGGCGGCGCCATCAACACCCAGACCCTCGATCAGGGGACCAAAGGAACCGGCAGTACCGTGGCCACCGACCATGGGCACGGAACCGACGCACAGACCCAGACGGGGATCCAGGCCGAACAGGCCGGCCAGACCGCAGCCCAGGACGTCCTGCAGGACGACCAGAACGATGGACACGCCCAGGAACATAAAGACCTGGATGCCGCCCTTCTTCAGCAGAGCGAAGCTGGCCATGAAGCCAACGCTGGTGAAGAAGACGGTCATGAAGAAGCTCTGCAGGGTGCCATCAAAGCTGATGGTGGCAACACCGGTGACATACAGAACCAGGTGGACCAGGGAGTAAATGATGCCGCCGACAACGGGGGCGGGGATGCAGAACTTGCTCAGCAGCGGGACCTTCTTAACAATGAAGCGACCCAGCAGCAGTACCAGAGCCGCGATCGCGGTCGCATGGTACATGTTCAAAGAAATTTCGATCATGTTTCTCTCCTCTTTTCATCTTTGTTTCTCACACAACGTACAGTAGGGGTCGGCCTACTGCACCCGATGAAAAGAGTTTACCAATTTTCTATCAAAAACCTACAAAAAAATACCTCGAAAGCAGATTTGCTTGATCGAATTGCTGGTTTTTTGGCGGAATCACCGAAGTGATTGAATCTGCTTTAGTGCTTTTGACGAGGGGTTTGTACGTCTTTGTGCAAAACTGGCGACTTTTTGTACAACTTTTTACTTGCTTAAAGTTTTTACAAAAAGTTCAAAAAACTTCACAAGTTCCGCATTATGGAATATCGTCCATTTCCTGCGATCACCAAGGCCGATTTGCTCAGCCCAGGACATTCAGGAAGGTGGAGATGATCACGCTGTTGAAGAAGTCGATGAACAGGCTGCCGACCAGGGGCACCACGAAGAAGGCGCGGGGGGCAGGACCGTACTTGTTGGCGATGGCGCCCATGTTGGCCATGGCGTTGGGGGTAGCGCCCATGCCGAAGCCGCAGGTGGCGGCGGACATGACAGCAGCCTCGTAGTCGCGACCCATGATGTTGAACACCACGAAGTAGGCGTAGAAAGCCATGAAGACGGTCTGAACCAGCAGGATGATGATCATGGGCAGAGCCAGATCGATCAGCTGCCACAGCTTCAGGCCCATCAGAGCCATGGCCAGGAACAGGTTCAGGCTCAGGTTGCCCAGAGCATCGATCTCGGCCATGGGAGCCTCGACCTTGGCGGCGTCAACGATGTTGCGGATAATAGCAGCAGCCAGCATGGCGCCGATGTAGCTGGGCATGGTCATGCCGATGGCGACGAAACCCTTGGAGATGATCTCGCCGGTGCCGATGGCCAGAGCGAAGTACAGAGCGGCGTTCAGGAACTTCTCGTTGCTGACCTCAGGAGCGGCGGCCTCAGCGGCATCGCTGTTCTGAGCAACGGAAGTAACGGTGGACTTCAGGTTGTGCTTCTTCAGACGGGCAGTGGCAACAGGGCCGCCCATCATGGAGCCAGAGACCAGACCATAGGTAGCAGCAGCCAGAGACACGACGGCAGCGCCCTCAATGCCCAGGCCCTCCATCATGGGGCCAAAGGAACCGGCAGTGCCGTGACCGCCAACCAGAGGGATGGAGCCCATGGCCAGACCCAGACGAGGATCCAGGCCCAGAACACCGGCCAGAGCGGAGCCGATGATATCCTGGCAGGTGACCAGAACGATGGACACGCCCAGGAAAATGAAAACCTGGACGCCGCCTTTCTTCAGCAGAGCAAAGCTGGCCATGAAGCCAACGCTGGTGAAGAAGACGGTCATGAAGAAGCTCTGCAGGGTGCCGTCAAAGCTGATGGTGGCGACACCGGTCATGTACAGGGCCAGATGCACCAGAGAGTACACCAGACCACCCACAACGGGGGCAGGGATGCAGTAGCGGCTGAAAACAGGAACCTTCTTGACCAGAAGACGGCCCAGCATCAGCACCAGCGCTGCAACGGCAGTGGCATGATACATGTTCATAGTGATTTCGATCATTGATTCTCTCCTCTTTCCATATTCGGTTTCTCGCGTATGCTTCGGGCGGATTCCCGAAGCCCTTATGGAAAGATTATGGTGTCAATTTATCAAAAATCTACAAATTCAGCCGTCGCTGCGAAGTAATTCAGCCTTTTGCACCAACGCCCCAAGGGGAACGCTTTGTTGGATTGCGGCGCTCTTGGTCAGCCCGCCGTTCCCCCTGCGCAAGATAGTAAAGTTTTGAAGTTTTCGGAAAGGCAGTGCGCTTTCTTTTTGAAACTTTTTGAAGAAAGCTCATTCCTCCATGATGATCATCAGACCATCCAGGAACTTTTTGAGGCTGACCTTGCCGCCGGTGGGACGGCGGCCGCGGATGTGATCCATCTCAGCGCGGATCTCCTCAAAGGGGAACAGACTGCCCGAATAGCGGGCGAAGGTCTCGTTGGTGTAATCCTCACAGCCCATGTGGGCCAGATTGACCATGCCGGCGGCCACAGCGCGGCGGGCGCGCTGCTCCATGTTCTTGGGGGTGGGGCACAGGGCCTCGCACAGCTGACCCACACTGGTCTGGGCCACGGTCAGATGATTTTCATACAGATAGCCGCACATCTTCAGGATGTCCGCCGAGCCTTTCTCGCCGGACATACCCAGCGACCCCAGCACGTTCTGCACCCGGCGCAGGCGCTGAGCCTCGTCGCTGGGGGGCGCGGGGGTGTCAGGGGTGCCGCTGAACATACTGCGGATGCTGGCCAGCGTGCGCTCGTTCGCCACCTGCTGGGTCACATTCTGCAGCACGCCGCGCACCTCCAGCAGGTTGATGGGCTTGGAGATGAAGAAATTGATGCCGGCGCTGTACGCCTTGCCGATCAGGGTCTTGTCTGACACCTGACTCAGCATGACACACTTGCCCGTAAAGCCCTGTGCGCGCAGATCGGTGATGACCTCGATGCCGTCGCGCTGGGGCATGAAGAAGTCCATCAGGATCACATCCGGCCGGGTGGCCAGGATCTCGCCTGTGGTGGGCATCCCGTCGGCGGAATCGCCGCAGATCTGGCCCAGCTTCTCACTGATGATGATACGGGAAAGATTGTGGATGATGGACGGATCGTCCTCCATGATATAGATCCGGACCAAGCTCAATCCTCCTTCGATGTAGTTTCCTCCAGAACCGCCGCAGGGATGCGCACCCAGAAGGTGGTGCGCTCACCCGGCGTCGAATCCACCCAGATGCTGCCGCCCAGCTCCTCCTCCAGAGACATTTTGGCGCCGGTCAGGCCCATGCCCCGGTAGATGTTGCCGGTCTTGGTGTCGAACTTGGTGGAATAGCCCATCTGGAACACACGCTCCAGCATGGAAGGCTCGATGCCGGGGCCGTTGTCGGCCACCTGGATCAGGTAATCTCCGTCCACCTTGTCGGCGCGGATGCGCACGACGCTGCCGCCCGGGGCGGCGGGTGCGGAGTTGATGGCTTCGATGGAATTGTTCACCAGACACCGCAGCACCGACATGAGCAGATAGTGGTGGCGGGTGGTGAAATCCGCGCTGTTTTCAAAGTCCAGCCGGATGGAGAGGCCCTCGTGCTCCAGCACGCGGGTGGTGGACTCCCGCAGGATGCGCAGGATGTCCTGAAAGCGCATAACGTCCTCTTCCTCGTCGTCATTTTCGCCAAGCTGCGCCTGAATGCCCTGCGTGATGCGCAGGTAGTCCTTTTTTACATCGTGCACGTCGCAGGCGATGTATAGGGCGAGCTTTTTGGTCTCGGGCGGAATGTCCAGCCCGCTGAGTTTCTCATAAAGGGTGTAGGCATTCTTCACGATGCCCTCAATGTTGCCGCAGCTCTTCTGCATGAAGTACAGCTCGGTGCGCAGGCCGGTCTTCATCAAAAACAGGCGCTGGTAGCGCTCCTGATGCTCGGCGCTGGTGAGCAGATCCCGATAGCGGGTGTACAGGGCCAGCAGGATGACCACCAGCACGGCGCGCACCATGGCGATGACCAGCAGCGCCAGATAAAAACGCAGCTCCGCCCGGGCCAGATCCATGTGGGTGTTGATGGCCACCTCCACCATGTTGGAGCCGAAGTCACAGGCCACCAGCGAGGCCCAGAGCTGCCGGTACAGGATGGTGTACCGCTTGCGCACCAGCAGGTGGAAGATGCAGCCGTAGACCACATAGAACACCGCGCCGGCCACGTTCACCTGGACCGCGTGGAACAGGGCCGCGCCCTGCGCCGCTGCGTAGGCACTGCGGAACAGGAGGATCGACGCCGCCGTGACCAGACCCGCCTCGCGGGGGTCGTTTTCACGGGCGAGGGTCATCAGAAAGAACGGGAACAGCACCACCGCCAGCGAGATGCGAAACCCATCCAACTGGAAGTGAAGGCCCAATTCGCTGAACAGAACCATCGCAAGAGCAATGATCCCGTCCTGCTTCAAACACCTTGTTCGGTTATGCTCCATTCAAACCACCCCGGGCCGACCCGGGGCCCCTGTTCGCAAATTTACATTGTTAAGATGCTACCCATAATATACCACACAAATAAAAACCTGTACAGGGGGAACGGCTATAAATGAAGCGATTTGAACGGATTTTTTGCTTTATTAAGTAAATAACTCGCATTCCTCAAGAAAATGAAATCCGCACAGTTTTACGCTTCATTAAATTAATTTTTTGTCACTTCGGCCGATGCCCCGCGCCCCAAATCGGCTGCTTTCGGCAGGGCAGCGCGGTGAAAAAACGGTCGTTTTTCCATCTTTTTTCCCGCCGGGGCTTGGATGGCGTTTGCATAAAAAGGCCGGCGGCACTCTGCCGCCGGCCTTTTTATATTTGTGTGCGCCCGTATTACTCGTCCCCGAACACCGCCCGGATGCCCGCGGCAAACTCAGCCGCGCGCCCGTCGATGCCGGGCAGCCCCAGCACCTCGCCGGCGTTGTTGGCCGTCTCCAGCATGGTGAAGCGGGGCGGCAGGTAGAAGCCCTTGTTCATGTTCAGTGCCGCGATGAGCTGCTGCGCCACCAGATCGCTGCCGGAATACCCCGACACCACCAGACCGAACAGTGCCTTCTCCTGGAAGCTCTGGGTGCGGTACAGGGCGGTGAGCCGGTTGACGAAGGCGGTCAGGTTGGCGCTCATGGCGTCGTTGTAGTTGGGGCAGAGCATCACCACACCGTCGGCCGCCTTCACCGCCGGGTAGACTTCCTCCACCATCAGGCCGCCGTAGAAGCAGCTCCCCCGCTCACCGAAGTGCAGGCACATCCGGTAGGGACAGCCGCTGCAGTCCACCACCGCGCCGTTGCGCAGGCCGATCTCGGTCACCTCAAACTCCGGCAGCAGCTCCCGCACCTTTTTCCACAGCACATAGGTGTTGCTGTTGCTGTGGCTGGAGGCGTGCAGCACCACCAGCTTTGGCTTGGCGCGGGCGGGCAGCTCGAAGTTCATCAGCCGCTCCACCAGCGTGCCGGCGCTGGCCAGATAGGCGTGATACTCGTCGGTGCCCAGATTGGCGGCGCGCACCGCGTAGTTTTTCAGGGTACGGGTGCTCTCCACCAGCGGCGCGCCGATGAAGGCACAGCCGCAGAGGTTGGCCGCGAGCACCAGCTCCCGGCTGACCGCCTTGGTGTACAGCTCACTCTCACCGTCCACCAGCACCGCGCCCAGACAGCCGTCCAGACAGCCGGGGTGGGTGCGCATCCACGCCAGCAGAGCGCACCACTCCAGATTGACCCCGCTCTTGCCCAGCGCCACCGCGAACAGCACCCGCCGGCCGTGGAACACCTCCATCTCGGAGGCGTGATCCACCACCTGACAGTCCCGCCCGGCCAGCGCGGCCTGCAGGGCCACATCCAGCCGGGGGCTTGCGGGGCCCGCCGGGCGGATGACCAGCAGCGGTGCTGTCTCGCAGCCGATCATTTCAGGGCCGCCAGACCGGCCTCGGCGGCGCGGATGCGGTCAAACAGGGCCTCGGGCATATCCACCGTCTCGGTCTCCAGACCGGCGGGGGTGTAGCGGGTGCGGCAGCCCATGTAGATGCCGCCGAAGTACACCGCGCCGTAGTGCCACTCGCCCCGCAGGGTGAGCAGGATGCTGATGGCGCCGCTGGACAGGGCGGGGGCCACATAGGGCTTGTAGCCCAGCGCGCGCATCTCCATGTTGGCGGTGACCGCCAGCTTGGTCAGGGCGCGGCTGCGCTCGTCGTCGTACTTGGCGATGGAGTTGGCGATGACCAGATCCTGACCGTGGGGGCCGTAGGCGCGGCCCTCGGTGAGGAAGTCGCCGAAGCGCTCCTTGTCCCGCTTGGCGTAGTAGGCGGCGCGGGCGTTCATCACACCCAGACCGAAGCCCTGCACCTGCTCGGGCAGCAGACCCTGACCGTCAAAGTTGCCCTCATCGTCCTTGTTGCTGGCCAGCCACGCGGCGCGGGCCAGAGCGTCCACGGGGTCGCTGACCACGCAGAACAGACCCTTGAAGCCGGCGGCACGGGCCTGACGGGCGTAGTGGCTCACAATGGCCTTGTTGTTCTCGTACTGGGCCATACGCACGTCCTTCACGCCGCTGCCCACAGGGGGGATGCCCTTGCTGGCCACAAAGATGAAGGCGTCGCAGTTCATCAGATCCTCCGCGGCCACCACGTCCACCTGCGGCAGAGCGTCGTAGTCCCAGGGGTAGGCGATCTGGTTGATCTCAAACTCCCAGCGGGCGGCGGCCTTCTCGCTGATGTCGCAGATGCCGATGGACTCGATCACATCCGCGCCCAGCAGACGCAGACCCAGCAGCAGGGTGCTGCCCACATCGCCCAGCGCCAGCAGATGCACGCGCAGCTTCTTTTCGGGCTTCTTGCCGCCGAAGCCGCCCTGCAGCAGGGTGCGCCACGCGGGATGCGCCATGTTGACGGCGCGCAGCTTGCCGGCCTCGGAGGCCTCGGCGGTCACATCGTCCAGCACGCCGCGCTCCACCGCGTGCAGGGCGTTGCCGTTCAGCCAGGACACGTCCTCATGGGCGGTCAGGGTGCGGGGGTCGGTCACCTTCCAGGCGGCGCGGTTGGCATCCAGCCCGGGGTTGTTGACCAGATAGACCAGCGAGCCGTCCTTCCAGTCGGCGGGGGACGCCTGCTCAAAGGGCAGGTCGGCGGGGGTGCAGCAGATGCTGCCGTCGATGTTGTAGTAGTTCAGCATGGTGCGCTGTCTCCTTTACTTTTTAAATGTGGCGGGGCGGCTCACAGCAGCAGCCCGCGGGTGCGGCGCAGCATCTCCAGATCGTTCTCCAGATAGACGCTGGGGGCCAGATTCACGTCGTAGCTCATGCAGCTTCCCTTGTCGGGGCACAGGGGCAGGATGATGGCCTCGCTCAGGCGGGCGAGGGTCAGGTTGCGGCCGAACTGGGCACGGTACAGGCCCTCCAATACCAGGAACAGATCCCGCGCGTTCTCAAGGCAGCACTCGGAGAAGGCGAACATGGCCTCGCGGCTGCAGCCCTCCAGCCGGGGGGCAGTGTAGGGCAGGATCATGTTGATGGACGGCTGCAGGCCGGCGGCCTGACGGGTGTCCCGGCGCACCGTATCGCCGCCGATGAAGGGGTACAGGGTGGACTCCACGAACCAGTGCCGCAGGGTGGGGATGGTGTAGACGCTCTCCACCGGCAGACCCCAGTCGGCAAGGCTGTCGCGGCCGTAGCCGGACAGCATACCCAGCAGCACCGAGCGGATCTGCACGCCCTCCTGCTTGAACAGAGGCAGGATGGTCTTGAGGCGGCCGCCGTGGTGCAGCAGATCGTCCACCAGCACCACCGGGCGGTCAAAGGACTTGATGGCGCGGATCTGGCTGACCAGCGGGCTGTAGCCGGGGAACGGCTCGATGCTGTCGCGGGAGAGATCCGGCTCGTACACCTTGTCGGTATGCAGGGTCTTGGTGACCGTGTTGGGCACCACCCGGCCGCGCAGGATCTTGCCGAAGGGCACGCACATCACCGGGCCGAGCTTGCGGGGGGTGGTGGGCTGGCGGGGCACGCCGTTCAGGGCGGTGATGGTGTCCACCATGCGCTGCATGATGCTGGCGGAGGGCACGCTGAGCACCAGCTTGCCCGGGTACATCTTGGTCATGGCAAGCTGCAGCTTGCGGTGGGCGGCGCGGCAGGCCTCCAGCGCCGCCGGCTCGCGGGCAAACGGCTCCTTCAGGGTGGTGTGCAGGTTCTGCAGCAGCACCAGCGGCTGGTGCATATCGGTCAGGTAGATGGGCCGGTCGGTCACGCCGGGGGCGGGCACGAAGCCCTGACGCTCCAGCGCGTCCTCCATCTTCACATGGCACAGGCCCTCCAGCGGGGCGAACACCGCGTAGTTGCAGGTGTTGGCCAGACCCTTCGCCACCGTCTCGGCCAGCAGGAGCTGCCAGCTGTCCGGCAGGGGGTCATCGCGGCGCAGGTAGATGCCGCCGATGAACAGGATGCGGCCGCAGGCGCTGCGGCGCACATAGTCGGCCAGCTCCAGATTGCGCAGGGTGGTGAAGAGCTGCTCCGGCTGCAGGAAGCGCATCCGGGTGAAGCCCACCGCCTCGCTGTCCTCGCCCGCCCGGCGCAGCACCATCAGGCTGTCCCGGGTCTGCAGCAGGCTGGCCTCGATGAGGGCGGCCTTGGGGTCGTCCTTCAGCACCGCCTTCAGCTCCTCGATCTGCCAATCCTCGGGCTTCTCGATGTACTGGAAGCTGCCCTCGGGAACCGGCAGGCCGCGCTTGTACTTCGGCTCGCGCAGGTACAGGCCGCGCTGGTAGATGAACTCCTGCACGATGGGGTCGATCAGATTGGAGATGTCCCGGTTCAGGTCGATGTTCTCCCGGATTCGGGTGGAGCTGATGTCCTCCAGATGGGTGGGCAGCTCCAGCTCCACCACCTTGGCGTTGATCAGATCCCGGGGGGCGCGCTGGCTCTCCACCTCACGCTCGGACACGCTGGCCCGGCGGAACACGATGTGGTTCATGTTGTGGACGGTGGTGGGGCCTTCGGGCGCCAGATAGGCGGACGCGCCGGCGATCACATCGCTGCCCACCACCAGATAGACCTCCCGGTCGGGGAAGACCGACTTGAGCCGGGCGAGGTCGGTGGGGTTGGCGATGTTCACCGGGATGTCGTCCGGGAACAGATGCACATGGAACTCATCCGCCACCGACATACTGACGATCTGACGGCGGATCAGGTGGGGCTGGGTGTTCTTGGACCAGGAGAACTCGTCCACGGCCAGATACACCTCGTAGCCCATGTCGCGGATGGCCCGCACGATGCCCTTGTGGGACAGGGTGAAGGGGTCGAAGGTGCCGGGGAAGAAGGCGATCTTGTTCCAGGTCTTCACCGGGAGCTGACCCTTCTCCACCCGGTAGTTGGAGATGTAGCGGTAGATGTGGCTCAGCGCACCGGCCCGGTAGTACAGGGACAGCGGGGTGACCTCGTTCTCATCCAAAAAGAACAGCAGCTTCTGGAAGCACAGGCCGAACAGGTGGTTCTTCTCCGCCTCGGTGAGGCGGTCGGTGGCGAAGAGCTGACCCAGCAGCAGCAGGGCCTCCTGACGCACCGGGGCGCGGTGGTTGGCCAGACCGCTCAGCAGGCAGCCCAGCAGCCGGTCGCCCCGGGCGGTGTACACATCGTCCGGCTCGAGGAAGCGCTCGGCATACTCGTCGTAGCACTCCAGAATGACCGCCAGCGTATCCAGCGCCACCGACACGATGCGCTCGTTGGCGCTGGCCAGATCGGCGTGGAGGGTCTCGATCAGCTCATCCAGCTGCTCGGGGGGCAGCCACATGGCAAACTCGCCCAGATACTGGGGAATGTATTTGGAGAACTCATACTCGCCCACCTCAAGGCCCTTCACCAGCTCCACCGAGATCTCGTTGCGCTGGTCGGGGCGCAGCAGCTTGACGATGCGCAGCAGCGCCTTGCCGGCGTCTATGCGCACCACCACCTGCTCGCTGACCTTGATCAGGTTGCACAGGTGGGTGGCGATGTGCAGGATGTGGTCGGTGCAGCCCTGATCCACCTGATCCGCCAGCAGCTTGATGTTCACCGCCTTGACGATCCAGTGGGTGCCGGACTTCAGGTTGTCCAGGAAGATCTCGCTCACCACGTCGGTGCCGTACAGGATGCGGCGGTGCATCCCGGTCTCCATGCCCAGTCCGTTCAGAATGCGGTACTGCAAAAACAGGGTGGTCAGGTCGTTCTGCACCGGCATGGCGGTGGTCAGGAGGGCGATGCGCTGACGGCCGGAATGCCCGGCGGGCAGCTTGCCGGCCATCTGCTTGAAGAAGCGAGCCGCCGCGATGCGCAGGGGCAGCGCGTCCCGCAGGAAGTAGAAGGCGGCGAACTCCACCATGTCGCTCAGCTCCTGCTCGGAGCAGTCGTCCATGGGCAGGTCGTACAGGGTGTCCAGCAGGGCGAAGGCACCGTCGTCGTCCACCCGGCCGGGGGTCTCGTACCAGCGGGCGAAGGCGTGGAAGAACTCCGCCCGGTCGCCGGGCAGGGCGTGGTTCCACAGGCTGTTCACCACGCCCTTCAGGGAGTCGCCGATCCAGCTCTTGTGCTGCTGGGTCAGCTTGTGGTCGGGGCGGATGACCCGATCCAGCGTCTTGGCCCACAGGCTCAGGGCGGTCTGCTCGGCCACGTCGGGGGTGTTGGCGGGGCGCTCCTTGCGGTAGCCGGCGTTGAAGCGGGCCACCACCTGACCGGTCAGGTCGGCGGCGTAGCGGCGGATGTCGCCCTCGCGGTTGCACAGCAGCTCATACAGGAAGTCCAGAAGCTGGATCTTCTGGGGCGCGTCCAGATAGGTGGAGTACTCCCGCAGGATGTCCAGATAGGCGCGGATGTTCTTCCAGTCCTTCTCGCTGCGGGCCGCCTCCAGCAGGTTGCCGAAGGTGCGCTCGTAGGCCAGCGTCTGCATCACGTCCAGATTGTGGCGGATGCCCAGATACACAAGGCTCTGGATGGTGTCGTCCACGCTGCGCAGCACCACCGAGGGCATCTGCAGCGGGGCGGGCGGGTTGCCGTTCAGCTCCACGTCCACGCCCAGACTGCGCATATAGTCCTCGAAGTCGTGCAGGCGGGCGTATACGAACTTGTAGCGGCGGCGCTTTGCCTCGTCCACATTGTCCAGCTTGGACAGGATCACGTCAAAGCTGGCATCCAGATCGTAGATGCGGGTGCGCTCTCTGCCGTCCGGCCCCCGCTCCTGCTTGGAGCGGAAGTCCGCGTAGATGAGCAGCAGGCTCTCCACGGTCAGGTTCTCCGGCTCCAGATCCCAGGTGGAGTGGTTGGCGGCGATGTGGCCGATGGCGGGCAGACCCATGCGGGTGAACCACTGGTCGGTGTAGAAGTAATGCAGGTAGGGCACCCGCTCGCCGGGCTTGCAGCCGTACTTGCCCAGATCGTGGCCGGCGGCGGCGCCGCTGACCAGCGCCAGATCCACCGGCACACCGGCGGCGGCCAGACCCCGGGCGGCGGTGATGGCCACATAGTGCACGCCGGCGATGTGGCTCAGGGTGCTGAAGGGGGTGGCCTCGTTGCCCAGACGCAGCAGCACGTCGATGTGCTGCTCCTTCCATGCCTGCATCATGCTCAGGTATTCGGCACCGCGCAGGCAGCCCGCGGCCTCCTCGGCGGTCAGGAAGGCGAAGTCCAGCTCCTTGTCAAAGGGCATCACCTCATGCTCAAAGTCCAGCACCAGATGCAGCGTTTCAATAAAGAGGATGCAGGCCGCCCAGCAGCGCCAGTCGTCCGCCCGCTCGCCCAGCTCGGGGTACAGCAGACGGGAGGCGGTGCCGTAGGCGTACTTCAGCCAGCCGCCCTCCGGCTCCTCGGGGCCGGCCAGCCGCTCCATCGCCGGGCGGCAGACCTCCAGCACATCGGCGCAGAGGATCCGCTCCCGGATGGGCAGCACGGCGCTGAGCCGCTCCTGCCAGGGGAAGTCGTTCCACAGCTCGCTGACCGTCTCCCGCTCCAGCCCGCTCTGGCTCAAAAAGCGGCGGCTGGTCAGCCGCTGGCCCAGCTCGGTGCAGGCGCGCTGCAGTTGTTTCTTGATGTTCATAAGGGTCTCCTTTCGCCGCGCGGCCGGGGCAGCGTCCCATGCCCGCCCACAGCGTCACCGCAGCAAAAAATGTGCATTCTTCATCAGTATACCACACCGAGCAGCCAATCGGCGAGTCCGGCACTTTGGCATAGTGCCGAAATACAGCACGGTTTCTTGTGCATTTTTCGCTTTTTTCTCGCAAAACGCATCGTTTTGCAAAACTTTTCCGGGTTTCTGCGCCGATTTTGCACAAGCGCGCCGCTTTGCCCGCGGGGATGTGCTATAATGGGCAAAATACGAACAAACGGCAAAGGGGACGTTTCAACATGAAGCTGAATTACAAGCGCACCTTCTTCGTGGGTCTTGCCTTCCTGTCCATCAGCGCCTTCTGGCAGATGTACGACAGCATCATCCCGCTCATTCTGCAAAACACCTTCCACCTGAACGAGTCGCTCATCGGCTCCATCATGGCCATCGACAACGTGCTGGCGGTGTTCCTGCTGCCCATCATCGGCACCCTGTCCGACAAGGTCAGCACCCCCATCGGCAAGCGGATGCCCTTCATTCTGGGCGGCACCGCGGCGGCGGTCTGCCTGATGATGCTGCTGCCCTATGCGGACGCCACCCGGCAGCTCGGGCTGTTCGTGCCCGCGCTGGGTCTGACCCTCATCGCCATGGCCAGCTACCGCTCCCCCGCCGTGGCCCTGATGCCCGACCTGACCCCAAAGCCCCTGCGCAGTAAGGGCAACGCGGTCATCAACCTGATGGGCGCGGTGGGCGGCGTGTATTCCCTGCTGCTCATCCGTTTTCTGGTGCCCAAGGGGGAGGATCCCAGCTATCTGGCGGTGTTCCTCGGGGTGGCGGCGCTGATGGTGCTGGCGGTGGTCGTGCTGTTCGTGACCATCAAGGAAAAGCCCCTCGCTGCACAGATCGCCGCCGAGTACCCGGATGAGGACGCCCCCGCCGCGCCGGACGCCCCGGCCGCGCCCCTCGCCCCCGAGGTGATGCGCAGCCTGCGCTTTATTCTGGTGTCCATCTTCCTGTGGTTCACCGCCTACAACGCGGTGACCACCGCCTTCTCCCGCTACGCCGTGACCGTGTGGAAAATGGAGGGCGGCGGCTTTGCGAGCTGCCTGATGGTGGCCACCGTGGCGGCTATCCTCAGCTACATCCCCATCGGCAACATCGCCTCCCGCATCGGCCGCAAAAAGTCCATCATGCTGGGTCTGTGCGCCATGTTCATCAGCTACAGCGCCGTGCTGTTCTACCCCACCTACAACGTCACCGCCAACTTCTTCTTTGCCCTCATCGGCATGGGCTGGGCGGCGGTGGGCGTCAACTCCCTGCCCATGGTGGTGGAGATGAGCCGCGGCAGTGAGCTGGGCAAGTATACCGGCCTGTATTACACCTTCTCGATGAGCGCCCAGATCATCACCCCCATCCTCAGCGGGTTTTTGCTGCAGTATGTGTCCTACAGCGCTCTGTTCCCCTACGCGATGTTCTTCACCGCCTGCGCCCTGTTCACCATGAGCCGGGTGAAGCACGGCGACTCCCGCCCGGAGCAGAAGCAGTCCGCGCTGGAGAACTTCGACACCGACGACTGACCGGAGGAGGATCACGACCATGCCCTATCTTTTCACCCTTTTTCTGTCGGCGGTGCTGGTGTACCTGTGGGCCATCCTGCCCCGGATGACCGCCCGGCCCGACCGCTCTCCCCTGCTGACCCAGCGCTATTACGCCCACCGGGGCCTGCACGACAACGCCACCGACGCGCCCGAGAACTCCATGGCCGCCTTCCGCAAGGCTGTGGAGGCCGGGTACGGCATCGAACTGGATGTGCAGCTCTCCAAGGACCGCGTCCCGGTGGTGTTCCACGACGAGACCCTCACCCGGGTGTGCGGCGTGGACGGCCGGGTGAGAGACTACACCTTTGAGGAGCTGCAGCAGTTCCGGCTTTGCGGCACCGAGGAGCGCATCCCTCGCTTTGAGGATTTCCTGAAGCTGGTGGACGGCCGGGTCCCTCTGATCATCGAGATCAAGATCCACGAGAACGCCGCCGCGGTCTGCAGCCGGGCAGACCGACTCATCCGCGCCTACAAGGGCGTGTACTGCATCGAGTCCTTCCACCCCTTCGCGGTGCGGTGGTATCGCCAAAACCGCCCCGAGGTGGTGCGCGGGCAGCTCTCCTCCAACTTCAAAAAAGCGAACGGCACGGAGCCGACCGAGCAGTGGCTGGTGCACAACCTGCTCACCAACCTGCTGTGCCGCCCGGACTTCATCGCCTACGATTGCCGCTACCGCTCCAACCTGTCCCGCCGGCTGTGCAGTCTGCTGGGCGCGCTGCCGGTCACCTGGACGGTGCGCAGCCAAGCGGAGCTGGATGCCTGCCGCCGGGATTTTGCACTGTTCATCTTTGAGGGCTTTATCCCTCAGCCCTAAACCGAACAAAACAAGAGCGCCCCCGCGCGGTGTCTGACCCGCCGGGGGCGCTCTATGTATTTCAAGAGGATGAGATCAGTCCAGCTTCAGGTCGTTCTCCTTGATCCAGCCCATGCGGCGCAGCACCTCGCAGAAGATGACGCTGAGCACGGCGGGCAGGATGAAGCAGATCAGGGCCATGGCCAGCCAGTCCATGCCGGTGATGGCGGCCTTTGCGCCGCTGGCCACGTCGCTGACCCAGCCGGTGTACACGCCGATCTGACCCACCAGACCGCAGGTGCCCATGCCGGAGGACACCGGCGCGCCGTTCATCTCAAAGCGGAACAGGCAGGTGGCGATGGGGCCGGTGATGGCAGAGGCCAGCGTGGGAGGGATCCAGATGCGGGGGTTGCGGACGATGTTGGGCATCTGCAGCATACTGGTGCCCAGACCCTGGCTGACCAGACCGCCCACGCCGTTCTCCTTGTAGCTCATCACGGCGAAGCCGATCATCTGGGCGCAGCAGCCCGCCACAGCAGCGCCGCCGGCAAGTCCCACCAGGCCAAAGCTGGCACAGATGGCG
>JBGVKB010000062.1:0-22488 GCA_045118955.1 Oscillospiraceae bacterium
ACCTCCACCAGAAGCTGCCATGCGTGCTCATAATCCAGTGTGCAGTCGGCCAGCGGGTACTCCTCTTTCAAGCGGCGGATGACCTCAAGGGCCAGTTCCTGTTTGGTCATGTTCGGTTCCTCCCATGGGGTTGTGGATGTTGCTTCTATGATACCATGCGGCGGGTCGGATTACAATCGGAACCCCACCCGTCCGGGCATTGCAGCGACCGCGGCTTTGGTCTATAATATTCTAAAATATACGCAAATCGCGGTGTGCCTTTTCCCGGGAAATGGGACGCACCCAGAAGAAATGGCCGACCGGCCGCGGAGGAACACATCAATGGCGGAACCCCTTGCACAGCGCTTGCGCCCGCGCGATCTGAATGAGGTGTGGGGCCAGCAGCATTTGCTGGCACCCGGGCGGGTCTTTCGCCGCACCATTGACAGCGGCCGCATCCCCAATATGATTTTTTACGGGCCGTCGGGTGTCGGTAAAACCACGGTGGCACGCATCATTGCTGAGGACAGCGGGATGCGCCTGCACAAGCTGAACGGCACCTCGGCCTCCACCGGTGACATCAAGGCGGTGCTGTCGGAGATCGGGACGCTGCATGCAGCGGGGGGAATCCTGCTGTATCTGGATGAGATCCAGTACCTGAACAAAAAGCAGCAGCAGAGCCTGCTGGAGTGCATTGAGGATGGCAGCGTGACCCTCATTGCATCCACCACCGAGAACCCCTATTTTTACATCTACAATGCGCTGCTTTCCCGCTGCACGGTGTTTGAATTCAAAGCACTGACCCCGGAGGACATCCGCAGCGGTCTGCAGCAGGCGGCACGCCGCCTGAGCGAGGGGACCTCTCCGGTGAAGATCCCCGAGGATGCGCTGGACTACCTGTCCCGCTCGGCGGGCGGTGATATGCGCAAAGCGTTGGGCTGCCTTGAATTTGCGGTCACGGCGGCCGAGGACGGCCCTGACGGGCGGGTGGTGACCCTCGAAATGGTGGAGCAGGTGGCCCGGCGCACGGCCATGCGCTACGACCGGGAGGGAGATGACCACTATGACATCCTCTCGGCCTACCAGAAGTCCATGCGAGGTTCCGACCCGGATGCGGCGCTGCATTATCTGGCGCGGCTGCTGGAGGCCGGTGATTTGGTCAGCGCCTGCCGCCGGCTGATGGTCTGCGCCTGCGAGGACGTGGGCCTGGCCTACCCGCAGATCATTCCCATCGTGAAGGCCGCGGTGGATGCCGCCACCATGCTGGGTCTGCCGGAGGCGCGCATCCCGCTGGCGGATGCGGTCATCCTTGTGGCGACCAGTCCCAAGTCCAACGCCGGAGAGGCGGCCATCGACGCCGCCATGGCGGATGTGCAGCGGGGGCGCAGTGGCCCCATTCCCCGGCAGCTTCAGAACAAACACTATGACGGGGAGGATGCTCTGATCAAGGGGCAGAATTACCTGTATCCCCATGCGTTCCAGAACCACTGGGTGGAGCAGCAGTATCTGCCCGACGCCCTGAGGGGGCGGGTCTACTATACGCCCGGCGAAAACAAAAACGAACAGGCGGCGAAGGCCTACTGGGATCGCATCAAGGGCGGCAAATAAGAAAACAAGCGCGTGTTCCGAAAAACGGAACACGCGCTTGCTGTTTCCAGACGATGCGAGCAGGGGTCGGCTTATTCGTTGCGCAGCCGGTAGCCCAGGCTCATCAGGCTGTCGCCCAGATGGACGTTTTCCACCGTGATGCCGGGGTAGTCCACCGACAGATCGTAGTGGCTGAAGTTCCAGAAGCCCTTGATGCCCAGTTCCACCAATGTACCGGACACCTCAAAGGAGCTTTCCCGGGGAATGCACAGCACCGCGACCATGGGGTGGTGCTCGTCGCAGAAGGCGGCCAGATCGCGGATGTGCATCACGGGTACGCCGTTCATGTCGGAGCCGACCAGATCGTCCCGCACATCAAAGGCGGCCAGCAGCTTGTAGCCGTTGGCGTCCCGCATCAAGAAGCTGGAGACCGCATTGCCCAGACGGCCAACGCCCAGCAGGATGGTGGGGAGCTTTTCACCCTCGCCGAACAGCAGCTTGGACACTTCGGCCTGCAGGGTGTCCACCTTGTAGCCGATGCCCTGCTGGCCGAACCCGCCGAAGCAGTTGAAGTCCTGCCGGACTTGGGATGCAGTGGTGCCCATGATGCGGGCAAGCTCGCTGGACGAAACCTTCTCGATGCCTTTTTTCTGCATCATGGTCAGATAGCGGTAGTATTTCGGCAGGCGTTTGATCACGGGCAGTGAGGCCTTGTTCTGCGGAGCCATGGGTGCGTACCTCCAGATATAAAATCGCAAACGCAGGGCGGAAACCCGCCGGAACTGCGTTGATGGGTCAAGTGCTGAAAACAGGGGCGGTATCACAAAGCAATACCTATTTAAAGTATAAGCATTTTGTCTGATTTGTCAAATAAAAATCAATGTTGCAAGAAAAGAATTTTGAATATTTTGTCCAAACGGGCTGCACACTTAAACATACAACGAAAGCAGGTCAAACCGGCTGAAAAAGAAAGTGAGGGCCATCGGATGGAACATTGGAAGGATCTCACCGATGCACAGGTGGAACAGGAGAAGGCCGAACGGTCGGCCATTTTTGAGACCGGTTCGGTGGTGCGCACACGGGGTGCGCATACCATCCACTGTCTGACCGTCATCGGAACGGTGGAGGGGCACGTGGAGGCGCCGCAGGGGCAGAAGACCACCAAATACGAGCACGTCATCCCACAGCTTGTTGCCATTGAGGAGGACCCGGAGATCGAGGGCCTGCTGGTGATCCTGAACACGGTGGGGGGCGATGTGGAGGCAGGACTGGCGCTGGCCGAGCTGATCAGCGGGGTGACCAAGCCCAGTGCCACGCTGGTGCTGGGCGGCGGTCATTCCATTGGCATCCCGCTGGCGGTCAGCGCGGGAAGAAGCTTCATCGTGCCCACCGCCACCATGACCATTCACCCGGTGCGTCACTCGGGTCTGGTGCTTGGGGTACCCCAGACCATGCGCTATTTTGAGCAGATGCAGGATCGGATCACCGGCTTTGTGACCCGCCATTCGTCCATCAGCGAGGCGCGTTTCACCCAGTTGATGATGCGCACGGGCGAGCTGGTGATGGACGTGGGCACCGTATTGGACGGCCCCCAGGCAGTGGGGGAGGGGCTGATCGACGAACTGGGCAGCGTCGGAGATGCGCTGCAATATTTGTATCGGTGCATCGAAAAAAAGTAAACCAAATGCTGCGATTTGTGCGACCTTCTCACAAGCGACAAGCTGAAATGCTTTACGGCATACTTTATCCGTTCCCGGCCGAATACTCGGCGGGGAACTCTTTTTTTGATGAAAAAGAACGCCCAAGCAGGAAAAAGCAGGAAACCGTGCGGCAGAACACAGGGGTGGGACTTGTGCCAAAGGGGCGTTTGATGGTACAATAAAACAGTATCACGACTTGCACGGATGCCCGAACAGCGGACAGTCCGGTCCTACATAGAGGGAGAAACATATGGCAACCAAAAAACGTACGACCACAGGCAGCAACGGCAAAAAAAGCACCAAGCCCAAAACTGCCGCCGAAAAACGAAAAGCAAACCAGCTGCGGGATCGCCGCCGCCAGTGGAGCGTGGTGCTCTTTGTGGTGGGCGCGCTTTTGACCGCGCTCGCCTTTGTGCGGGAGGGGGCCCCTCTCTGGATGGGGATGCGGGGCGTGCTGACCGGCTTGCTGGGGTTCAGCAGCTACTTCATTGGCCCGCTGGTGCTGTACTGGGCGGTGCTGCTGGTGCTGAACACTACCATCTGGGATGACATTCTGCGGGCGTTCGTGCTGTGCGCTACGGTGTGCGGCACCCTGACCGTGTTTTCCAGCATGGATCTGAGTCAGCTCACCCTGATGGAGGCGCTGGATCTGATGTACCTCCATGGTCAGAGCGAGCTGATGAGCGGCGGTGTGCTGGGTATGCTGCTGGGCGGCAGTCTGCTGATGCTCTGCGGCAGGCCTGCGGCCAACATCATTCTGCTGGTGCTGCTGGCGGCGGGTGTGATGCTGTTTACCGGACTTAGCCCGGCCGACGTGTGGCAGACCGCCGCCGAGAAGGTGATGGTCTGGCGGGCGCTGCTGAACGAACAGCTTGCCGAGCGCAAGGCGGCCCGGGAAGCCGCCGAGCAGTACGAGGAAGAGGATGAGGAGGAGCCGGACGAGGAGCCTGCGCCGGTGCTGCGTCTCCCGCCGCTGCGCCGCAGAAAGTCCGAGGTGGACATTGACCTCGGCCCCGATCCGGCACAGGATGCCGAGACCGAGGAGGCAGAGCGGGACGAGCCGCTGATCGGCCCCGGCGGCACCTTTGGGATGTTCCCGCCGCGGCACACCGAGCCGAAGGGGGAGACCCCTGAGCTGGAGGAGCTGTTTGGCGCGGGCGGCAGCCTGCTGGGGCGTCCCTTTGTGGAAACGCCCCCGCCGCCGGTGTTTGAGACGCCGCGGACCCCTGCGGCAGACCCGGTGTCTTCGCCCACGGAGCCGGCCGAGGGATTCGATACGCCTGTGCAGGCGGGGCAGACTGCCGAGCCGGGTGAGGAGGCCAGCCCGGAGGAGCTGGAGAGCCTGATCCGCAAGGCGGTGGAGCCTTCTGCCAAGACGCAGGAGGACACGGGCGCGGTTCTGCCCGACGCCAAGACCGGTGAGGAGGAGCCGCCTGCGCCGGAATACCATCTTCCCCCCATGGGCTTGCTGAAGCCGGTGGTGCGGGTGGACGACGACGCGGCTGAGGAGGAGCTGAAGCGCACCGCCTCGACCCTCGTGAATACGCTGGAGAGCTTCGGTGTCAAGACCCGTGTGCTGGACATCAGCCGCGGCCCCACGGTCACCCGCTATGAGGTACAGCCTCTGGCCGGCGTGAAGATCAGCCGCATCACCAGTCTTGCGGACGACATCGCCCTGAATCTGGCTGCGGCGGGTGTGCGCATTGAGGCGCCCATTCCCGGCAAGCCGGCGGTGGGCATCGAGGTCCCCAATAAAGTAAAAGCCGGCGTGGGCATCCGGGGCATTCTGGAGTCCAGTGCCTTCCAGCGGGCGGCTTCGCCGCTGACCATCGCGCTGGGCAAGGACATCGCCGGTATGCCGCAGGTGGCAGACCTGTGCAAGATGCCCCATCTGCTCATCGCGGGCAGCACCGGCAGCGGTAAATCCGTCTGTGTGAACAGCATCATCATGAGCATCCTGTATCGGGCGACCCCCGAGGACGTGAAGCTGATGCTCATCGACCCCAAGGTGGTGGAGCTGGCCGAGTACAACGGCATCCCCCATCTGCTGATGCCGGTGGTGACCGAGCCGCGCAAGGCGGCGGGTGCGCTGGGCAGCGCGGTGGCGGAAATGGAGCGCCGTTACCACCTCTTCGCGGAGAACAGCGTGCGCGACATCAAGAGCTTCAACAAGCTGGCGGCGGACAAGCCCGAACTGGAAAAACTGCCTTACATCGCCATTGTCATTGATGAGCTGGCGGATCTGATGATGGTCTCCGGCAAGGAAGTGGAGGACTACATCTGCCGCATCGCCCAGAAGGCCCGCGCCGCCGGTATGCATCTGATCGTGGCCACCCAGCGTCCCAGTGTGGACGTGATCACCGGCCTCATCAAGGCCAACATCCCCAGCCGCATCGCCTTTGCGGTGGCCAGTCAGGTGGACAGCCGCACCATTCTGGACGGTGCCGGCGCGGAGAAGCTGCTGGGCAAGGGCGATATGCTCTTTATGCCGGTGGGCGCCAGCAAACCGGTGCGCGTACAGGGCACGCTGGTGGAGGACGAGGAGATCACCCGGGTGCTGGACTACATCAAGCAGGACAACGGCGCTCAGTACGATGAGGCCATGATCGCCCAGATGGAGAAGTGCGCGCAGTCCTCCAAGGGCGGCGGAGAGGATGAGGGTGGCACCGAGTGCGACCCCATGCTCAAAACGGCGGTCGAGGTGGTCATTGACGCGGGCCAAGCCTCCACCAGTCTGCTGCAGCGGCGGTGCAAGCTGGGCTACGCCCGTGCAGCCCGCATCATGGACGAGATGGAGCAGATGCACATCATTGGCCCCTACGAGGGCGCGAAGCCCCGGCAGGTGCTCATCGACCGCACCCAGTGGCAGGAGATGTGTATGCGTGCCGACAATCCTGTGCCCGATGAGCTGTGAGATACGATACAGGGAGCGCTATTTATGGAACTGTATACTGAATTTCTTCCCCTGTGCCGGGCGGACGCTCAGGCGCGCGGATGGGATGAACTGGATTTCGTGGTGGTGACCGGCGATGCCTATGTGGATCACCCCAGCTTCGGCCCGGCCATCATCGGCCGCGTTCTGGAGGCGGAGGGCTACCGGGTGGGTTACATCAGCCAGCCGGACTACACCACCTGCGAGAGCTTTAAGGAATACGGCCGCCCCAAGTATGCCTTTATGATCGGCGGCGGCAACGTGGACAGCATGGTGGCCCGGTATACGGTGGCCAAGCAGCCCCGCACGGTGGACGAATACACCCCCGGCGGCAAGCCCGGCAAGCGCCCGGATCGCTGTGCCACCGTTTACTCCCGACTGGCCAAGGAAGCCTATCCCGACTGCCCGGTGGTGCTGGGCGGTCTGGAGGCGTCCCTGCGCCGGTTTGCCCACTATGATTACTGGCTGGACGAGGTAATGCCCAGCATCATGGAGGATGCTCCGGCGGATCTGGTGACCTTCGGCATGGGCGAGCGGCAGACCCGCGAGATCGCCCGCCGTCTGGCCGCCGGCGAGCCGGTGGAGAGCATCACCGATGTGGCCGGCACCTGTTACATGACCGATTTCGCCGGTCTGCCCGCCCGCTATGTGGAGTGCGCGGGCTTCAACAAGGTGAGTGCCGACAAGGTGGCCTATGCCAAGGCCTGCCGCATCCAGATGGACGAGCAGGACAGCCTGACCGGTCAGCCGGTGGTGCAGAAGCAGAAGGCCCGCTATCTGGTGCAGAACCCGCCCGCCGTGCCGCTGAACCCGGTGGAGCTGGACGAGGTGTTTGCGCTGCCCTTTACCCGCCGCTCCCACCCCAGCTACGACGCGCTGGGCGGTGTGCCCGGTCTGGAGGAGGTGGAGTTTTCCATCATGCAGAACCGCGGCTGCTACGGCGGCTGCAATTTCTGCGCCATCGCCCTGCATCAGGGCCGCCGGGTGACCAGCCGCAGTGAGGCCAGCATCCTGGAGGAGGGCGAGCGCATCGCCGCCTCGCCGGGCTTTAAGGGCTACATCCACGACGTGGGCGGCCCCACGGCCAACTTCCGTAAGATCAGCTGTGCTGAGCAGATGAAGCGCGGTATGTGTCAGGGCGGCAAAAAGTGCCTTGCGCCCAACCCCTGTCCCAAGCTGATCGTGGATCACAAGGAGTATCTGGGCATTCTGCGCAAGCTGCGTGCCATCCCCGGCGTGAAAAAGGTCTTCATTCGCAGCGGGATCCGCTACGACTATCTGATTTTGGACAAGGACGAGAGCTTTTTCAAGGAGCTGGTGCAGCATCACGTCTCCGGTCAGCTGAAGGTCGCCCCGGAGCACTGTGCCCCCAACACGCTGGCCTACATGGGCAAGCCTCCCATCGAGGTGTTTGACAAATTTAAGGCGCGCTTCTACGAGCTGACCAAGCAGGCCGGCAAGAAGCAGTATCTGGTGCCCTATCTGATGAGCAGCCATCCGGGCAGCACCCTGAAGGATGCGGTCATTCTGGCGGAGTACCTCTACAAAAACCGCATGAAACCCGAGCAGGTGCAGGATTTCTATCCCACGCCCGGCACGGTGTCCACCTGTATGTTCTACACCGAGCTGGACCCCTATACCCTGAAGCCGGTGTTCGTGGAGAAGACCTCCGAGGGCAAGGCCATGCAGCGGGCGCTGCTGCAGTACTATGAGCCGAAGAACGCCGCCCGTGTGGTCAAGGCGCTGCGCATGACCCATCGGGAGGATCTGATCCCTCTGCTGGTGCCTGCGGCGGCACGGCAGCAGCGTGCGGCGGGCAGTCCCCAGCTCCAGCGTCAGCCCGGCCAGCCCCAGCGCTTCGAACCCCACAGCAAACCCGGCCGCAGCCGTTCCGGTGCGTCGGCCGCTGACCCCAAGCGAGGAAAGAATCAGACCCAATGGCAAAGTCGTTCCGAACGTTCAAGCGAAAAGCGCAAAAAGCGCTGAAATCCTTTAAGCAGGTCGGTGTGGGTGTTCTGCTCGCGGCGGTGTTCATCTGTATCTTCTGGCCGGCCATGGGCACCGGCGTTGACCTGCCCTTCGGCGGCCCGGAGCGATGGCTCGACCATCTGCTGAATGTCTCCGGGCTTGCCCCGGCTTCCGGCATCGACCTGCCCGCGAGCGGCCCCTTTGTCTGTGCGTTGGACGTGGGGCAGGGGGATGCGGTGCTGGTTGGGGACAGCGGCCATTACGCGCTGATCGACACCGGCACCTCCGCCTCGGCGGAGGAGATGATCGCTGTGCTGGACGATCTTGGTGTGGAGCGGATCGAGGTGCTGGTGCTGACCCATCCCCATGAGGATCACATCGGCGGCGCGGCCCGCCTGCTGGAGGAGATCCCGGTGGAGTGGATGGTTCTGCCGGATGTGGATCTCTGCCCGGAGCTAAGCTCCTACACCTATGAAAAGCTGCTGGTACAGGCAAAGATGCAGGACATCCCCGGTGCGGTGCCGTCCATTGGCGACTATTTCCTGCTGGGAGGCAGTACTTTGTCGGTCGTGGGGGACGGGCTTATGGGGGCGGACGACTACAATCAGATCTCGCTGGCCGTTCGCTTTGACGGACCGGGGCTGTCCTTTCTTGCCACCGGTGATGCGGAGGAGGAGCTGGAGCTGGCGCTGGTCGCCGCCGGTCTCAATTTGCAGGCGGATGTGTTCAAGGCCGGGCACCACGGGTCGGATACCTCCAATTCAGCGGCGCTTTTGGCGGCAGTTCTGCCCAAAGTGGTGCTGGTGAGCTGCGGTAAGGACAACGAGTATGGGCATCCCCATCAAGGCCCTATGGCGCGCTTCGGCATGGTGGGCGCACAGGTGCTGCGCACCGATGAACAGGGCATCCTGCTGGTGACTCCGGACACGGACGGAGCCGGGCTTACCACGGCGGTGAGCCGAGAGGACGAGGCCGCCTGAGTGAAAAAATTTTCCAAACAGCTTATGAGACGGGTGGACGATTGCGCAGTTTTGCGCTATAATTAGGTAAAGTGTCGGCGGCAGAGTCTTTCGAGGCTCTGCCGCTGACTGCAATCCAAGGATAAGAGGGAATGGAAAGAATGTATATTCGTCAATTGTTCGCGCAGAAGCCCTGCGTGTTTTCTATGGAGATCTTTCCGCCGAAGCAGACGGTCGGTTATGAGAAGCTGCAGAACTCCCTGCGGCAGATGGCCGAGCTGCACCCGGATTTTATCAGTGTGACCTACGGTGCGGGCGGCTCTGCGGGCGGCGTTTCTACCTGCGAGCTGGCTTCCTTTTTGAAGAATGAACTGAAGGTGGAGCCGCTGGCTCACATCATCTGCATGGGCAGCGAGAAGGAGACCATCCAGCCCACGCTGGACGAATTGTTCGCGGCGGGCATCCAGAACATTCTGGCGCTGCGGGGCGACCGCAGCCCTCTGCGTGCCGAGAGTCGGGATTTCCCCCATGCCAGCGATCTGGCAGCCTTCATCCGCAGCCATTACGGCAGCTTTGGGCTGTCCGGGGCCTGCTATCCGGAGGGCCATGTGGAAAGCCCAAGCCTCGCTGCGGATGTGGCCAACCTGCGCATCAAGCAGGAGGCAGGCGTGAGTCATCTGGTCACCCAGCTGTTTTTTGACAACCTGCACTACTACCGCTTTTTGAATCTGGCCCGCCGGGCGGGGGTGGATCTGCCTGTGTCCGCCGGTGTGATGCCCATTGTCAAAAAGCAGCAGATCGAGCGCACCGTGGCGCTCTCCGGCGCATCGCTGCCTCCCAAATTCGCCAAGATGATCAGCCGCTGGCAGGACGACGAGGCCAGCCTGTTTGACGCGGGCATTGACTATGCGGTGGAGCAGATGCGCGATTTGATCGAGGGCGGCGCGGACGGTGTACACCTGTACGCGATGAACAGCCCTGTGGTGGCGAGCCGCGTGTATGAGGGCATCCGGGATCTGCTGCCCTCTCAGGGCTGAAACGGTGCGCCTGCAAACGCCCGCCGCCCTGCGGCGGGAGGAGGTGTATCGGTACATGGGCTGTCCGCAGGACGACCCAACGGCGTCCAGGCTGCTGGATGTCTGCGAACCGGCGCTTTTGGCCGCAGTGCAGCCCCGCGGCGTGTGGCGGATGCTGTCCCGTTCGGAGATCCCCGCAGGACTGCGGCTGGACACGGGGGACGCGGCGCGCCATTTAGAGGGCTGTGACCGCATCCTTTTGATGGCGGTGACCCTCGGCCCGGGGGTGGAGACCCTCCTGCGCCGCTATACCGCCACCGATGTGGCGCTGGCTTCGGCTGCAGACGCAGCCGGGAGCGTGCTGGCAGAGCAGGTGGCCGATGGGCTGGAGCGCAGCCTGCGCGACCGGTTTGCCGGGCAGGGGCTGTATCTGACCGGGCGCTATTCGCCGGGATATGGGGATTGGCCCATTCAGGTGCAGAGCGAGCTGTGCCGTGTTCTGGACACAGGGCGGAGCATCGGCCTTGGCGTGAGCGAAAACAGCCTGATGGCTCCTCGCAAGAGCATCACGGCAGTGCTGGGCGCGGCAGATCACCCGGTGACGGGCAAGCTGGCGGGCTGCGGCAATTGTGTATTACGAGATACCTGCGGGTATCGGAAACGGGGGAAAACCTGTGCAGATCGGTGATATTTTCAAGGGAGAACGCTATATTTTTCTGGACGGCGGCATGGGCACCATGCTGCAGGCGACCGGCCTGCCGGTGGGCGAGCGTCCCGAGTTGCTGGCGGTGAACCGCCCGGAGCTTCTCACCTCCATCCATAAAGCCTATATTGACGCAGGCAGCGACATCGTATACGCGAATACCTTCGGTGCGTCGGCGAAAAAGCTGGCGGGCAGCGGGTACACGGTGGAACAGTTGGTGCCTGCGGCGCTGGAGTGCGCTCGCAGAGCGGCTGTCCCCACCGGGGCGCTGGTCGCGCTGGACATCGGCCCCTTGGGGGAGCTGCTGGAGCCTGCGGGCACCCTGCGCTTCGAGGAGGCCTGTGAGCAGTTCAAGCGCATCGTGCTGGCAGGACGCGACCATGCCGATCTGGTGGTGCTGGAGACCATGACCGACCTGTACGAGGTGAAGGCCGCACTGCTGGCGGTGAAGGAGAACTGCAATCTGCCGGTGATGGTGTCCATGACCTTTGAGGAGAACGGCCGCAGCTTCACCGGCTGCAGCGTGGAAAGCTTCGCGGCTGTGGCAGTGGGGCTTGGTGCGGATGCCATCGGCATCAACTGTTCGCTGGGGCCTGCGGAGATCTTCCCGATGGCGCGGGCACTGTGTGAAGCGACCCGCCCCGGCGTGCCGGTGTTTGTCAAGCCCAACGCGGGTCTGCCCCGGGCGGACGGCAGCGGGTACGACATCACGCCGGAGATCTTCTGTGAGCAGATGCAGCCTTACAAGGCGCTGGGGATCCGGATGCTGGGTGGCTGCTGCGGCACTACGCCGGAGTTCATCCGCTGCCTGAAGGAGAGCTTTGGCGGGCAGTGCCCCGCCCATCGAATCGGGAGCCGCCGGAGCTGGCTGTGCAGCCCGGTGAGGGCTGTGGCGGTGGAGGATGTGACCGTCGTGGGCGAGCGCATCAACCCCACCGGCAAAAAGCGCTTCCAGCAGGCTCTGCGCGAGGGGGACATGGACTACATCCTGACCCAGGCGGTGGAGCAGATGAACGCCGGTGCGCAGATTTTGGATGTGAACGTGGGTCTGCCGGGCGTGGACGAACCAGCTTTGATGGAGGCCGCGGTAAAGGCCATCCAGTCGGTGGTGGATCTGCCGCTGCAGTTGGACAGCTCCAACCCCGCGGCGCTGGAACGAGGCCTGCGGGTCTACAACGGCAAGCCCATCGTCAACTCGGTGAACGGCGAACAGAAGGTGCTGGACACCATTCTTCCGCTGTGCAAAAAGTATGGCGCCGCGGTGGTCGGCCTGACACTGGATGAAACCGGCATCCCCAAAAAGGCCGAGGAGCGCGTGGCGGTGGCACGCCGCATTCAACAGGCCGCGCTGGATGCCGGCATTCCCAACGAGGACATTTACATCGACTGCCTGACCCTGACCGCCAGTGCCCAGCAGGAGGACGTGATGGAGACCCTGAAAGCCCTGCAGACCTGCAAGCAGGAGCTTGGGGTGCATACGGTTTTGGGCGTATCCAACATCAGCTTTGGCCTGCCCTGCCGGCCTTATTTGAACACCGCCTTCCTGACCATGGCCATGATGCACGGGCTGGATCTGCCCATCCTCAACCCCAATCTGGAGGAGATGATGGCGGCGGTGGCGGCGTTCCGTGTGCTGACCAACCGGGACAAGCAGAGCGCGGACTACATCGCCCGCTACGCCGGGCGCGCAGCGGCGGCCCCAACGGCAGCGGCACAGGGACCGGAGCTGGGCGCGGCGGTGGAGCAGGGCCTGAAGGCCGAAGCTGCTTCGGCGGCCCGAGAGCTTTTGAAGACCAAGGAACCCCTTGAGGTGGTGAACGGGGTGCTGATCCCGGCACTAGACAAGGTGGGTGCGGGCTTTGAGCGGGGGACGCTATTCCTGCCGCAGCTTTTGCAGGCGGCCTCCGCGGCACAGAGTGCCTTTGAGGTGGTCAAAGAGGCCATCGCCCGAACCGGACAGACCGGCGCGAGCCGGGGACGGATCGTCATTGCAACCGTGAAGGGGGACATCCACGACATTGGCAAGAACATTGTGAAGGTCATTCTGGAAAACTACGGCTACGATGTGACCGACCTCGGTCGGGATGTGCCCCCTGAAGCGGTGGTGGAGGCGGTGCGGCGCACCGGCGCACCGCTGGTGGGGCTTTCGGCACTGATGACCACCACCTTGCCCAGTATGCAGGCCACCATTGAGGCACTGCGCGAGGCGGGGCTTCCCTGCAAGGTAATGGTGGGCGGTGCCGTGCTGACGCCGGATTACGCCAAGCAGATCGGCGCGGATTACTATGCCAAGGATGCAAAGGCTGGTGCCGACATCGCCAAAGAGGTGTTGGGAGCCTGAGCGGCCGCGCCCGCATAAACAGAGCAAAACGCCCGCCGGGCGGGATGCGGAGCGATCCGACATCCGCCCGACGGGCGTTTGTATTTGCTTTAAGGCGTTTAGTCGGTGCGGATGCCGGTCATGGTCTGCTGGACGATGCTCTCCATCATGTCCGCAGACAGACTGCCGGTGGCGTAACCGAACAGGTCGCCGTCGCTGTTGATCATAAAGGTGGTGGGGAAAGCGGAGATGCCGTAGGCCATCAGCACCTCGGTGGTGACGTCCATCACCACCGGGAAGGTATAGCCGTTGCTCTCCAGGAAGGCGGCCACCTCCTCGGGGCTGACGTCCTGTCCGTAGGGGTTGTCGTCGGTCTTGGGGTTGGCTACGCCCAGTACGATCAGATCCTCGGTGTTGCTGCCGTAGGCCTCATACAGCGCCTGGATCTCGGGCATCTCCTGTTTGCAGGGCGGGCACCATGTGGTCCAGAAATTCAGGAACACGGTCTTGCCCTTGTAGTCCGAGAGGGTGTGGGTCTCGCCGTACTGATCCACCAGCGTGAAGTCGGGCGCGGGATAGAGGTCCAGCGGATCCTCTTCGGGAGCAGTCGGTTCAGAGGACACATCGGAAGAAGGTGCCGAGGACGCATCGGAAGGCTCAGAAGCGGCGGGCTGAGAGGAGGACGCGCTGCTCTGCGGGAGGTCGGCACCGATGGAGGAGAGGTACCCGGTCAGGCTGTTCATAAAGCCGGTCATGGTCATGATGCCCATGAGGATCAGCAGCACCGCACCCACCTTGACGGTATACTGAACCACGCTGCCGTGGGTCTTGAAAAAGTCCAGCACCGCGCCGGTGAACAGTCCCACCGCCAAAAACGGAAGGACAAAGCCCACCGTATAAACGCCGATGAGGGTGAAGCCGGCTGCAGAGGAGGCAGCCGAACCGGCCATCATCAGAACGCTGCTCAGGGTGGGGCCGACGCAGGGCGTCCACGCGAAGCTGAAGGTGAAGCCCAGCAGCAGAGCGGTGAAGGGGTTCATGGCCAGACGATCCAGCCGCAGGGGCAGGCGATGCTCCTGCTCCACCAGCGCGGAGCGGCCGAACACGCCGAACTGATACAGACCGAACAGCACCATCAGAATGCCGCTGATGCGAGCGAACAGCACCCGGTTGGCGCTGAAGAACCGCCCAAGCGAGGTGAAGCCCAGCCCAAGCAAAAAGAAGGTGGCACTGATGCCCAGAACGAAAAAGATCGTGTTCAGCAGGATGGTTCTGCGGGGATAGTGCAGTGTCCCATCCTCGTCCCGGGAGACGGTGCCGCCGGACAGATAACTGACGTACAGCGGCACCAGAGGGAGCACACAGGGAGAGAAAAAGCTGAGTAGACCCTGCAAAAATACGGTGAGCACAGGGATGCTGGTTTCAGGGGAAAATGTCATAGAGGACTCCTTGCTTTGAATGCTCTGTCGAGCGAAATACGCGATTCAATGACTGTTTTTGACGCTGGAAATTCTGGCAAGCTGATTTGCTTTACAGAATTGCGACGGTGGTGTGGCTTTGCTTGCTTCTCTTGAAAATAAACGAATATGCGATTGAATTATTGGCGTTCTGTGACTTGAATGGCACACTCGCCGTAATCACCGCGCCATCCGATAAATGGCGGCGAGGTCGGCCTGCCTCAGCGGCTTGACCACGCCGGCGGTGCCCTTGACGGCGACGGCGCACTTGGCGGCCAGCTCCTCGATCTGCTCCTCGGTGGGGTCGATGCCCAGCTCACGCAGGGTGGTGGGCATCCCGATGGAGCGGTAGAAGTCCTCCATGGCGGCGATACCGGCCAGTGCAGTCGCGGTGTCATCGGCGGCGGGGGATACACCCAGTACATTTACCGCAAAGCGGGCAAAGCGTGCGGGGTCGGCGTCATACACATAGCGCGCCCAACTGCCCCACACAGCGGCAAGTCCGGCCCCGTGCGCCACGTCGAACATACCGCCCAGCTCGTGCTCCAGCTTGTGGGTCGCCCAGTCGCCGCCATCGCTGCCGCACCCGGTCAGTCCGTTGTGGGACAGACTGCCTGCCCACATCACCTCGGCGCGGGCATCGTAGTTGTGCGGCTCCTCCATCAGGATTCGGGCATTCTTGATGACCGTGCGCATCAGTGCTTCGGCAATGCCATCGGTCAGCTCCATGCTGCCGGTGTGGTTGAAGTACCGCTCCATGGTGTGCATCAGGATGTCGGCACAGCCGCAGGCAGTCTGGTAGGGCGGCAGGGTCATGGTCAGCTCGGGGTTCAGGATTGCGAATGCAGGGCGGCAGTATTCGCTGCCGTAGCCGCGCTTGATCCATCCATCCTCGTTGGTGATGACCGAAGACTGACTCATCTCGCTGCCCGCGGCGGCGATGGTGAGTACCGCGCCGATGGGCAGGCAGGCGGTGGCCTTTTTGGTGAAGTTGTACAGCTCCCAAACGTCGAATGCATTGGCGACGCCGTAGCCAATGGCCTTGGCAGAATCAATCACGCTGCCCCCGCCGACGGCCAGAATGAAATCGACCCCTTCGGTTTTGGCAAGCTCGATGCCCTTGTACACCAGCGACAGGCGGGGGTTGGGAACCACGCCGCCCAGCTCCACATGGGCGACACCCGCCGCGTCCAGCGAGTGCTTGATGCGGTCCAGCAGGCCGCTGCGCTTTGCGCTGCCGCCGCCGTAGTGGATGAGTACCTTCTTGCAGCCGCGCGCCGCCACAAGGCTGCCCGTCTGCATCTCGGCACCGCGGCCGAACACGACCTTTGTGGGGGTGTAGTAAACGAAATCTTCCATATCAGACGTTCCTTTCCCGTGGTGTATCGAAACAATATCACAGTATCAGTATACCGTAAAGCCCGCAAAATGAAAAGGTCGAAACGCTGGCAAAAATAAAGACCCCCTATACGGGGGTCTTGACTGCGATGTCAGCGGGGAAGTGCTTCGGCCAGCAGGCGGGTGAGCGGCTGCCGGCGGAAGTCGCTGTCCAGTGTGTGAATGCGCTGTGCGGTCTTGCAGTAGGTTTTTCCGTGAGCGAAGAAGAGCAGGCAGAAGTCCTCTGAGATGATCTCGTCGATGGCAAGACAGTCGGTAATATAGTCCACGGCCAGAATGGGTGCCGTAGGGGTCTGCCGAAATGCGTATACCAGATCGCGCACCGCTCGGTCGGTTTGAGGTGACAGGTCGGAACCAGCGGCAAGGCAGAGAATGCAGCCGTCATGCTCGGCCAGCTCGTCACACAGGCGGCCCGTGAGCGCTTGCTCGGCCTCCTCGGCAGAGGTGTAGGGGAGATACAGCGCGTGCAGGGTGCCCTGTTCGCTGAGACGGGCGGCGGCGCGGGGCCACAGGCCCGGCTCAGCTTTGATAAAGAGCATCAGGTTGTCGCACTCGGCGACCTGCTCGGCGGTGGTGTTGTTCAGTAGCTCCGGCGCGAGAAACAGGAAAAAGGCACAGTCCGGGAAGCGGTGAAATACCTCGCTGCAGGCGGACAGCTCTGCCGCCGTCCGAAAGACCAGTCCGTAGCAGTAGATCCCCATGGCGCGCCCCTGCTCCACAAGGCTGAGCAGTTCGCCGCTGCCGGGGCCATCCGAGCCTCCGATCAGACAGGTGATGATCCACGGGATGTTGTGACGGTGCCGCAGCTCCCGGCGGCGGATGGCGGCAGCGCCCAGCGTCCAGCTGTTGTAACCCAGATCAATGCCGAAGCGCTTCAGATTGCCGCGCCGCGTGGTGCGGATCAACCGCTCGATCAGCTCATAATACGGGGTGGATTCATCATTGAGAAGCTGACGGATGAGCGACAAAAAGCGGCGCTGTGAACGACCGATGGCGAGGTGTGCGCCCAAATCGACCATCTTGCGGATGCCGCGGCGGGGGTCGCGCTCGATCTCGTTTAAACTGCGTGTGACCACCGCTTCGATCAGGGTGCGGTTCAGTGCGGTGCGTTCCATTGAATATCGCCTCCGGTGAAGAAGGCGGGTGCCTTCGTTTTACAGATGTGACAGGGTAGGGATAAGCAGATCATTCTCTTTCCATCATCATAGCGCACCCTGGCGGCGGCAGAATAGGGACAAAATACACGAAGTGTCCTGCGCCCGAAGGCTGTCCCCCAAACCGCTCTAAATTTGAACGGCGGCGCATAAAATAGGGAAGGCCTGCGGAAGGAGGAGTGACCATGTGGAAAAAAGAGGAAGCAGACCGGCGGGAGCAGCTCTTCCCGCCGGCAGAGGCGTGGCGCGGCGCTCTGACCCCGCCCGGGCTGCAAAAAGCGGCCAAGCCCAAAACGAGGGATCATCTGCTCGTGGTGCAGGTGATCCTGTGTATCCTGCTGCTGTCGGGCGTCCTTGTGCTGCGCCGGGCGGATCCGGCGGCGTATCAGGTGTTCCGGGAGGAATATCGGACTCTGATGGAACAGCAGGGCATCGGGAGCGAGGAGCTTCTGCGGCTTGTGAGCGGTGCGGCGGAAGGGGTGCTGCAGCAGGTGAGCGGGATAGCGGAGGAATGGGCGGACGAGGGCGCGGACGCAGCGTTGCCGACGCCCGGGGAGGATCCTCTGTGGGACAGCACCTCGCTGGCGGCGCTGTTCGGCGGCAGTGCTCCGGCGGGCAGCAGCCTGCGAGAATTTCCCGGCGATGTAACGCTGATCTCGCCGCTTCATGGAAATTTGCAGGTGACCTCATCATACGGCTGGCGGCGGGACCCGCTCACATGGAAGCGGGACTTCCACACCGGGGTGGATCTGGCGGCGCGGGAGGGGGATCCGGTGCTGGCCGCCGCCGGCGGGATCGTGGCGGAAACGAGACGAAGCGAGAGCTATGGCAACTGTGTGCGTGTTCTGCACATGGACGGTGCGGCGACCTTTTATTGCCATATGCAGTACATTTTTGTGCATCAGGGAGAACAGATCGAGGCGGGGGCAAGGCTCGGGACGGCAGGGCAGACTGGCCGTGTCACCGGGCCGCACCTCCACTTTGAGCTGCTGCGGGACGACCTGCGCTATGACCCGGCGCAGGCGCTGGGGCTTTGAGCGGGATGCGGGTCCGCTGGCCTGCTTTGACGCTGGCGGGATTGTTCTGGTGCCTGTATGGTGACAGTGCCGGCTTCTTTCGGCTGGGGCTGCTGGCTTCGGTGCTTCATGAGTGGGGGCACGTTTTGGCGTACCGCGGCATGACCGGGCGCTGGCCGCGGCTGTGTGTGGACGGGCTGGGCATCGGGCTGGAGCTGGCGAGCCTCGAGCTGACGCCCCGGCGGGAGCTGATTTTGGCGGCAGCCGGCCCGGCGGTGAACCTGCTGCTGGCGGGGCTGGGGTGGCTCTGGGTGGTGCAGGTGCGGGCGGGGTATTATCCTGCGTTTTTTGCGGCGGCAAATCTCTGCGTGGGAGCGTTCAATCTTCTCCCGGTGGGCGAACTGGATGGCCGGCGCATCCTGAAATTGATTTTTGCCGCCAAATAGGGTAAAATAAAACGAATGAATTCCGCGGGAGGAAAATAAATGTTTGACCCGAAGTTGAAAGAAGCACTGGCCCGGGTGCAGAAGCCCGGCCGGTACACCGGCGGCGAGCCGGGCAGTGTATATAAGGAAAAAGAGAAGGTGGATATGCGGTTCGCCTTCTGCTTCCCTGACACCTACGAAGTTGGTATGTCCTTTTTGGGCGAGAAGATCCTGTATGAGATCCTGAACCAGCGGGAGAACTGGTGGTGTGAGCGTGCCTTCATGCCGTGGATGGATATGAAGGCGGAGATGGAGCGGCTGGAGATGCCCCTCTACACGCTGGAGAGCAAGGATCCGCTGACCGCCTTTGATGTGGTGGGCTTTACGCTGCAGTACGAGCTGTCCTACACCAACATTCTGGCCATGCTGGACTTGGCCGGGATCCCCTTCTACTCCAAGGATCGCGACGAAAGCTGGCCGCTGATCGTGGCGGGCGGCCCTTGTGTGTGCAATGCCGAGCCGATCGCCGATTTCTTCGACATGATGATGCTGGGCGAGGGCGAGATCCAGCTTCCCCAGGTGTGCGAGGCGGTGGAGAAGGCCAAGAAGGAGGGCTGGAGCAAGCGGGAGCTGCTGCGGGCTCTGGCCGAGATCGAAGGCTGCTATGTGCCCTCCTTCTATAACATTACTTATAAAGAGGACGGCCGCATCGAGGCCATTATCCCCACCGAGAACGCCCCGGCGGTGGTGCACAAGGCCATCATCCGCGACATGAACAGCCAGCCGCTGCCCACCCACTTCGTGGTGCCCATGGTGGGCGCGGTGCATGACCGTGCTTCGGTCGAGGTTCTGCGCGGCTGCGTGCGCGGCTGCCGCTTCTGTCAGGCGGGTTTCCTGTATCGCCCCATGCGCCAGCGGGATTCCGCCCTGCTGGACAAGGCGGCGCAGGAGCTGTGCAGCAACACCGGCTATGAGGAGATCAGCCTGACCAGCCTGTCCACCTCCGACCACTCTCAGCTTGAGGATCTGCTGGATCGGATGGACGTATGGGCCGGCAAGGAGCACGTTTCCATCTCTCTGCCCAGCCTGCGGGTGGACAACTTCAGCGAGAGCCTGATCCAGAAGACCAACAAGGTGCGCAAGAGCGGCCTGACCTTCGCGCCCGAGGCGGGCACCCAGCGTCTGCGCGACGTCATCAACAAGAACGTCACATGGGAGGAGATCGAGAAGACCTGCAGCATCGCCTTCCGCGCGGGCTACACCTCGGTGAAGCTGTACTTTATGATGGGGCTGCCCACCGAGACGCTGGAGGACATCGAGGGCATCGCCCAGACCGCCCAGCGCATCGTGGAGCTGTTCTACGCCAACCCGGACAAGCCCAAGGGCAAGAGCGTGCAGGTGACCATCAGCGTGGCATGCTTCGTGCCCAAGCCCCACACGCCCTTCCAGTTCGTGCCGCAGGACACCAAGGCACAGCTCGAGGAGAAGCAGCAGCACCTGCTGCGCAGCGTTCACAGCCGCAAGATCAACGTGAACTATCACGACAGCTCCACCAGCTTCCTCGAGGCGGTGTTTGCCAAGGGCGACCGCCGTCTGGCACCGGTCATTCTGGAAGCCTACAAGAAGGGCTGCTACTTTGACGGCTGGGACGAGTGCTTTAAGTACGACGTCTGGATGGAGACCTTTAAGGAGTTCGGCATCGACACCGCGTTCTATGCCAACCGCTTCATTGGGCTGGACGAGATCACCCCGTGGAGCCATCTGGACTATGGCGTGAGCCATGAGTTCCTGGTGCGGGAATACAACAAGGCGCTGGGCGCCATGACCACCAAGCCCTGCAACCGCATTTGCAGCGGCTGCGGTGCAAACAAACTGTTGGGAGGGCCGTGCTTTGACTACAGTGCGAATCTGGTTCACTAAGACCGGCGAAGCGTCCTACATCTCGCTGCTGGATCTGCAGCGGGTGATGGGCCGCGCCCTGAAGCGCAGCGGTCTGCCCGTGTGGTACACGCTGGGCTTCAATCCCCACATCTACATGACCTTTACCTGCCCTCTGAGTCTGGGGCAGGAGAGTCTGGTGGAGAGCGTGGACTGCAAGACCGAGGAGGAAGCGCCCGATTACGAGGTGTGGAAGACCGCCCTCAACCGGGTGATGCCCAGTGGTGTCGAGGTGTTTAAGGTTGGCCCCGTGGTGATGAAGCCCGCAAAGATCGCCTTTGCGGACTACACGGTGCGCTACCGCGACCCGGCGGCGGCTGAGGTGCTGGAGCAGTACAATGCTCTGGAGAGCGCTCTGGTGGTGAAAAAGACCAAGCGCGGCTCCAAGACGCTGGAGCTGAAGGAGTACATCCCCCGGCTGGAACTGCGCCGGGAAGGGGAGGAGACCCTGTTCGACCTGCGGCTGCCCGCGGGCGATGGGCTGAACATGAACCCCACCCTGCTGACCGGCTATCTGGCTGAGCGGTTCGGTCTGGCGGCGGAGGGCGTGGGCATCCTGCGCACCCGCCTTGTCACCGACGACGGAAAAGACTTTGAATAAACGCCGCAAAGACGAAAAAGAGCGGGCTGAACGGACAAACTTTTTGGACGATTCGAGCAAAAAACACTTGCAATGCCCGATCGGTTGTGCTATGATATTTAGGCGTTAGTGTACGCTGGCTCCACCAGCGGGGTTAATGTATCATCATTAAAACAGGCGGTCCTCTGCCGATCCTTCGATACATCGGGTATGAACGTCACAACAACATGGAGGAATTGAATCATGGACGCTATGAAGATTATCACCGAGGGCATGATCAAAGAGAACAAGCCCCAGTTCAACGTTGGTGACACCGTTCGCGTGTCTGTCCGCATCAAGGAAGGCGAGCGCGAGCGCATCCAGGCCTTTGAGGGCACCGTCATTGCCAAGAAGCACGGCGGCATCCAGGAGACCTTCACCGTTCGCCGCACCTCCTACGGTGTCGGCGTCGAGCGCGTCTTCCCCGTGAACTCTCCCTTCGTCGAGAAGGTCGAGGTCATCCGCAAGGGTAAGGTTCGCCGCGCCAAGCTGTTCTACCTGCGTGAGCGCACCGGTAAGGCTGCCAAGGTCAAGGAGCTGCTGTAATAGCTCGGATAATCAAGCAACGGAACGAAGGGACAAGCAATTGTCCCTTTTTTCTTTATCGGCAGGGAGAAATGCCTGCCTGTTCGGAGGCCGGTAAGATGAAAAAAGATCGTAACAAAGCCAATCGGGATCTTCTGGAATGGTACGATGCGCTGATTTTTGCGCTTGTGGTGCTGGTGCTGACCTTCACCTTTGCGGTGCGCGTGGTGGCGGTCAGCGGCAACTCTATGGAGCCTACCCTGAGCTGGAACGACCGCCTGCTCATCCAGAGCAGCTTCTATACTCCGCAGCGCGGGGACGTGGTGGTGCTGGACGGCTACATCGACTGGGGCAAGCCTCTGGTGAAGCGGGTCATCGGCTGCGAGGGCGACGTGGTGGAGGTGGACGGCGAAGCCGGCTGCGTCTACGTGAACGGCGAGCTTCTGGATGAGCCTTACATCGCCGAAACCACCGTGGCCGAGGGCGACGTGTCCTATCCGCTGACTGTGCCGGAAGGCTGCATTTTTGTGATGGGCGACAACCGGAATCACTCCACCGACAGCCGCTATTCCGGTGTGGGCTGTGTGGACAGCCGGGACGTTTTGGGCCGGGTGCTGCTGCGCATCTTCCCGGTCAGTGAAATTGGGAGGATCGAATGAGTCAGGAATTTGTCAACCGCCAGAACATCCAGTGGTTCCCCGGTCATATGACCAAGACCCTGCGCATGATGGAGGCGGACATCCGCAATGTGGATGCCGTGCTGCAGCTTCTGGATGCCCGCATCCCGCTGAG
>JBGVKB010000063.1:0-6544 GCA_045118955.1 Oscillospiraceae bacterium
CCCTCCTTAAACCCGTTGCCCAGACCGTACACCGCACCGATGCAGGCGAAGCAGGGGTTTCGGCCGTTTAAAAGATATTGATACACCATCGCAACGGCCAGGCAGGAAATGAGCGTTTTGCCGATGCGCATACCCACGCGGGGCAGACGAATGGATGGTAGTTTGAACATGATCACAAAGCTCCTCTGTTTGGGGCAGCACAGCCGCAATATTTTCTTGAGTATTATAACATACAAAAACGGAATGGTAAAATCAGCAGGATATACAAACATATTGTAGCGGTTTTGGGGGGTTTTGGAAGTATAGAATAGACACGCGGAAAACGCAAAATACAAAATCCATCTGATCGCGAAAATTAAAAAAGACAAGTTGTAAAAAATCGCTTGACACGAATCGTGAAATGCAGTATTTTGAATTTAGACAAGATGTAAAACAAGAAGGAGGCGCAGAAACGATGCGATTGTCCGGGACGGAATATGCCATTATGCAGGTGATCTGGGACAGGGAGGGCACGGTGACCAGTCAGGACATACTGGATGTGCTGGCGGACAAGGGCTGGAAGCAGCCCACGGTGCTGACCTTCCTGAACCGTCTGCAGGAAAAAGGGATGCTGACCAGCGAAAAGCAGGGGCGAGTGAGGCGGTACACCGCCTGCATCAACCGGGAGGAGTACGCCCGGAGGGAGACCCGGGTGTTGGTGGACGACCTGTACGGCGGCAGCGTGGGGCAGTTGGTGGCCTGCCTGAGCAAGGGCGGGCTGACCGAGGAGGATCGGGCGGTTCTGAAGCAGATCCTGGAAGGAGAATGGAAATGAGCGCGATGTTTTGGCAGACGATCCTGCCGCTGGCGGCCACCGGGAGCTGTGCCGTTCTGGTGATGCTTCTGCTCCAGTGGGTGCTGCGCAGGGTCGCGGGGGTGGTGCCCTCGCCGGCAATGCTGGCCGCAGCGCTGATGTTTTTTCTGATCCCGGTGGGGCGGTGGCTCCCGTCTGCCGGGACTGCGGTGCCCGGTGCGGGCGTGGCGGCAGCCGCGCCCCTGCGGCAGGCAGTCCGCGTGATGCAGACGGCACGGCTGCCGCAGACGCCTCTGTGGAGCCGGGCGGTGCCGCAGCTCTGGCTGGCGGTGGCGGGCTTCCTGCTCTGCTGGGCATTGGCGAAGCGTCCTCTCTTCTCCGCCCGGCTGGCATACCTGCGCTGCGCGGAGACGGATAGCCCCGCCGCGGCCTGTCTGGAACGTCTGAAGCGGGAGCTGGGGCTGCCCGCCCCGGTGCGGGTCTATACGCTGCCCGGCGCGGGCACGCCCTTTGTCTGCGGGCTGCTGCACCCGGCGGTGTATCTGCCCTCAGTGCTGACCGGACGGCAGTTGGAACACAGTCTGCGGCATGAATTGCAGCACATCCAAGCGGGGCATCTTTGGTACAAGCTGTTTGTCGATGGGGTGGCGATGCTCTATTGGTTCTGCCCGCCGGTGTGGATGGCGCGGCGGTGTATGGACACCCTGTGTGAACTGGACTGCGACCGCCGGGTGACCGGGAACATGGACGGCGTCCAGCGGCAGCAATACGGGCTGACTCTGCTCAGCTTGGCGGGCGGAGGCGTATGGGGCAGCGGGCTGTCCCGCGCCGGGCGGCAGCTTGCCCTGCGTCTGACCGAGCTGAAACGTCCCCGGGCAAAGCGGCCGCTGCGCGCTGTGCTGTGCCTTGTGTGCGGGCTTGCGGTGCTGCTGACCGGCTGTGGGACGGCGGCGATCCTGCAGGAGCCGACTTCGACCCCGGCGGCGACCGGATTCGACCTGCCGCAGTCAGAGCCGACCCCCACCCCGCAGCCCGAGGTGTTTGAGGAGCAGCCGGCGGAGGACACGGTGATCTGGCCGGTGCCGGATTACAGCGGCATCTCTCAGTGGACGGAGAATGGCCACAAAGGTGTGGACATCGTGGCGCAGAGCGGCGCGGACATTCTGGCTATGAAGTCGGGCACCGTGCTGCAGGCGGGCTGGAACGAGGAGGAGCCGGGCTACGGATACTCGGTGTGCATCGACCACGGCGACGGTGTGGTGACCCTGTATGCCCACTGTGCTGAGGTGTATGCACAGGCGGGTCAGCAGGTGGAGCAGGGGGATCGGATCGCCGCGGTGGGCAGCAGCGGATTTTCCACCGGCCCGCACCTGCACGTGGAATTGAGCATGGACGGCTTGGTGTGTGACCTGCGGGAGCTGTTCCCGCAGGCGTAAGCGGATCCATACAAAACGGCAGAGTCGAACGCCGGGGCGCTCCCGCGCGTCTGGCTCTGCTTTTTCTGCCATTCCGCAAACTTGCGGTCGATCGGGCGGTCAACATCCGCGTCAGTGTATTTCGCTTCAGCCTTGCCAGAATCGGCTTTAGCCTTTGCCGCCGAATCATCCGCGCCGGTCACGCCGGTAGATTCCGCGCCAGCTTCAGCCGCCGGGGCATCATCCGCGAAAAACTGAAGGTCAAATCGCTTATTTATGCTTTCATTCCTTTCCGATTTTTCAAACTATCGCTTGTTTACTGTAGCTTTTAACGTGTTCCACGGCCTAGACGATCCGCACATGATAGGGGTAGGTTTCTGCGATCAGTCCAACCCCGACAAAAAAGGAATCTATCAGCAGTTTTGCGTCTGCCGATAAATCCCCGTGCTTTATCTCAACCAATCCCGGTTGCGATATATATTTGATTTGGTCGCTTGTCAGTGTTTCGATTGATTCAATCAGAGCTTGAGCAAGGGTGGATACGCTCGCGCAAGCGATATATTGACCAATCGGCGCATATCCTGCGTGACCTGTGATTTTGATTTGGTGTTTATCGCGTTGTACCACGATCAAGGCGAATCACCCCCGACAAAAGAGCACCATGCATTTCTGCATGGTGCTTTGCTCATCGACCTTTATTGTGCGTTTGCTGTTGCCCACGTTTCGCATACAAGATCGCCGTTTGATTTACATTCTCTAATGACGCACTTTGTAGCCTTGCTTTCGTCCACAATGGTGCCGTTTTCGTCAAAAAAGATAATTTCGGAGTATGCGCCGCCGTTTGGTGTTTTCCCATTAACCCTTTTGCGGTTTGCCATCATCTTCACTCCTTAAAACTAAACAATCCCGGCGAGTATTGCAGCCCGGTTGGGGAAATTCTTTGTAAATGCCGTTCTGTTATGCACAAATTCGGCCAAACTCTCTGCAAAATCCTCAGTAGGTGCATTTTCGCCGTAAGCCGTACACGACTTTTTTCCCGATACAAATTTATCATCTTGCGCGGCCTTTGTCCATAGCGATTTTCCGGAAAAGCGCCCATTTTGTGCCGTTGCAAGATTAGTATCAATAAAATGTCCGGCTTCATGGCAATACGTTCTTGCAACCGCGGAGCGATTATATTAAAGGTACAGCGAGAATAGATGGAAAGCTGGCGCTCCGTGCAGCCGTATGCTATGCGGCGGGCGTTCTGCCGGTGGGCTATGGGCTGTACGCCGAGGTCATGCGGGAGAATGCCTGCCTCTCCCGCACGGTGGAGGTGCAGGAGGGCCGGCAGGTCATCAGCGCCGGGCTGTACGGTGTAGTGACAACCGATAAAAACGACCCGCAGGGCTGCATTTGTTTGCAGCGGCTGCGGGTCGTTTGTTGTTTTGGGGCGGTATCTCAGTTGGCCGGAGCTGGAACGCATTAGTCCAAAAGTAAAAAGGGGCAAAAAGCGCCCGCCCCTGCGGGTGGATGCAGGGGCGGGCGCGGTTGCGTATCAGGGCGCGGCGGTGGGGGTTACAGGAAGTACTTCACGCCGTTCTCGAACAGGGGCATATCGTAGTTGCCCTCCACGTTGCGGTACAGATCCTCGCCGCGGCGCTCGGTGTGGCCCATCTTACCGAACACACGGCCGTCGGGGCTGGTGATGCCCTCGATGGCCAGCAGACTGCCGTTGGGGTTGTAGCGCATATCCATGGTGGGATTGCCTGCCAGATCCACATACTGGGTGGCGACCTGACCGGCCTCGATCAGGCGGGCCAGCTCAGCCTCGGGGGCGACGAAGCGGCCCTCGCCGTGGCTGATGGCGACGGTGAACTCGTCACCCACACCGCAGGTGGCCAGCCAGGGGCTCTTGTTGCTGGCGACGCGGGTGTGCACCAGCATGCTCTGGTGGCGGCCGATGGTGTTGAAGGTCAGGGTGGGGCAGGAGGCGTCCATGTCGCGGATCTCGCCGTAGGGCACCAGACCCAGCTTGACCAGCGCCTGGAAGCCGTTGCAGATGCCCAGCATCAGGCCGTCGCGGTTCTTCAGCAGGTCGTGTACCGCCTCGGTGACCGCGGGGGCGCGGAAGAAGGCGGTGATGAACTTGGCACTGCCGTCCGGCTCGTCGCCGCCGGAGAAGCCGCCGGGCAGCATGACGATCTGGCTGTTGTTGATGGCCTTGACCAGCGCCTCGCAGCTCTCGGCCACGGCGGCGGGGGTCAGGTTGTTGATGACCAGCACCTGCGCCTCGGCACCGGCCTTCTCAAAGGCCTTGGCGGTGTCGTACTCGCAGTTGGTGCCGGGGAACACGGGGATGACCACTCGGGGCTTGGCGATGGCGATGGGGCTGGTGCGCACGCGGCGCTCACCGGCCTCAAAGCAGATGGGAGCGACCGTCTCGTTCTTGCGGCCGCGGTAGGGCATCACAGGCTCCAGCTTGGCCTCCCACTTCTCCTGCAGGGCGGCCATGTCCAGCGCCTCGCCGTTCAGGCTGAAGCGGTAGACCTCGGTGGTGCGGCCGATGACACGGCCGATCTCCACATCCTCGGCCACCTCCAACACGAAGCAGCCGTAGGCGGGCTTGAACAGCTCGTCGGCCTCAATGCCGGTCAGCTCCAGACCGATGCCGTTGCCCACGCACATCTTGAACAGGCTCTCGGCCAGACAGCCGTAGCCGGGGGTGGACACGGCCTTGGCCTTGCCGTTGCCGATCAGCTCCTCCACCTGGTCGAAGATGGCCTTCAGGCTCTCCGGCTCAGGCAGCAGGGCATCGGTGTAGGCGGGCTGCAGCAGCACCACGCGGTTGCCGGCGGCTTTGAACTCAGGGCTGGTCACACGGTTGGCAGGGCCGACGGCGGTGGCAAAGCTCACCAGAGTGGGGGGCACGTCCAGCTTCTCGAAGCTGCCGGACATACTGTCCTTGCCGCCGATGGCACCCAGACCCAGATCGATCTGCGCCTGCAGAGCGCCCAGCAGAGCGGCCAGCGGCTTGCCCCAGCGCTCGGGGGTGGCACCCAGACGCTCAAAGTACTCCTGGAAGGTCAGGTAGCCGTTGCGATGCTCAAAGCCCGCGGCCACCAGCTTGGAGACGCTCTCCACCACGGCCAGATAAGCGCCGTGGTACTGGCTCTTCTCCATCAGATAGGGGTTGAAGCCCCAGGCCATGCCGCTGCAGGTGTTGGTGTCGCCGTCCACGGGCAGCTTGGCGGCCATGGCCATGGCGGGGGTGAGCTGGTTCTTGCCGCCGAAGGGCATCAGCACGGTGGCCGCGCCGATGGTGGAGTCGAACCGCTCGCTCAGGCCCTTGTTGCTGGCCACGTTCAGGTCGGTGACCACGCTCTCCATCTTCTCGGCGAAGGTCTCGCCGGCCCACTGGGGCTGGTAGATGGTGCCGGGCAGGACGTGCACGTCAATGTACTTGGGCGCGCCGTTGGAGGACAGGAACTCGCGGCTCAGATCCACGATGGTCTTGCCGTTCCAGACCATGGTCATGCGCTTCTCCTCGGTGACGGTGGCCACCAGAGTGGCCTCCAGGTTCTCGCTGTGAGCCAGATCGATGAAACGCTCGGCGTCCTCGGCAGCCAGAACCACGGCCATGCGCTCCTGGCTCTCGCTGATGGCCAGCTCGGTGCCGTCCAGACCATCGTACTTCTTGGGGACGGTGTTCAGGTCGATGAACAGGCCGTCGGCCAGCTCGCCGATGGCCACGCTGACGCCGCCCGCGCCGAAGTCGTTGCAGCGCTTGATCATGCGGCAGGCCTCGGGGTTGCGGAACAGACGCTGCAGCTTGCGCTCCACGGGGGCGTTGCCCTTCTGGACCTCAGCGCCGCAGGTCTCGAGGCTCTCCAGCTTGTGGGCCTTGGAGGAGCCGGTGGCACCGCCGCAGCCGTCACGACCGGTGCGGCCGCCCAGCAGAACGACCCGGTCACCGGGGGCGGGCACCTCGCGGCGCACGTTGGCGGCGGGGGCAGCGCCCACCACCGCGCCGATCTCCATGCGCTTGGCGATGTAGCCGGGATGGTACAGCTCGTTCACCTGACCGGTGGCCAGACCGATCTGGTTGCCGTAGCTGGAGTAGCCGGCAGCGGCGGTGGTGACCAGCTTGCGCTGGGGCAGCTTGCCGGGAATGGTCTCGCTGACCGGAACCAGAGGATCGCCCGCGCCGGTGACGCGCATGGCCTGATAGACGTAGCTGCGGCCGGACAGGGGGTCACGGATGGCACCGCCCACGCAGGTGGCTGCGCCGCCGAACGGCTCGATCTCGGTGGGATGGTTGTGGGTCTCGTTCTTGAACAGGAACAGCCAATCCTGC
>JBGVKB010000064.1:0-57834 GCA_045118955.1 Oscillospiraceae bacterium
CCCCCAAGCTCACCCGCCGGCTGGACGGCCCCATGAGCTTTACCGAGATGTGCGAGGCCAACGGCCTGACCGTGCGTGCCAAGATCCTCGAGGCGGGCATCTGCGTGCCGGAGCAGGCCTCCGTGCGCGAGGAGCTGGGTCTGCGGGAGGAGGAGCCTGCGGTGCGTATCCGCCGCCTTCGCTACGCCGGCGACAAGCCTCTGGTGCTGGAGGACAACTTCTTCCCGCTGGAGTACGCCTATCTGCTCTCCATCGATCTGGAGAATGACTCCATCTACAGCTACCTGCGGGAGGTCAAGGGCATCGCGCTGCAGCGCACCACCATGCGCCTGCGCATCGTGCGGGCGGACGCCAAGCTGGCCAAGCTGCTGCAGGTGCCCCGCAACGCCCCCCAGCTTGAAATGCGCGGCCGCGTGGTGCGGCTGGACGGCCAGACCGTCCACACAAGCTATCAGGTGGGCTACGGCGAGAACTTCGAGTTCATCGTGCGCTGACCCGGAACGAGCAAAAAAAGAGCGAGACCTTTTACAGGCCTCGCTCTTTTTCGTTGTAACTGCGGCGGGTCATTCCTCGCCGGGCAGGATCTCCAGGATCGGATCCCCCGCCCAGACGGTGCCCTCTGTCAGCAGGCGGATCTCGCCGTACTCATCCGTGTTGCAGACGGTCATGGGGGTGGTCAGCGGGTAGCCCGCCGCACGGATGGCCTGTGGGTCGAAGGAGATCAGCAGGTCACCTCGGCGCACCGACTGCCCGGCGGTGACGTGCGTCTCGAAATGCTTGCCGCCCAGCTTGACCGTGTCGATGCCCACGTGCATCAGCAGCTCCGCGCCCTCCTTGGTGGTCATGGCCACCGCATGGCGGGAGACAAACACCGTCTCAATGACGCCGTCTGCGGGGGCACACAGCCGCCCGTCCGCAGGCTCAAAGGCCACACCGCCGCCCAGCGCCCCGCTGGAGAATGCCTTGTCCGGCACATCCTCAAGGCGCACCACGGTCCCATTCATGCAGGCGGCCACAAGGACACTTCCGGCAGGCTTGGCCGGCGCGGGGGCGGCGGGAGGTACCTCGACGGCGGCAGGCACCGCCTCAGGGCACTCCATGTAGTCCATCAGCGCCGACTTGATGACCGACACCCGGGGGCCGTAGATGACCTGAATGCCGTTGCCGCTGTGGACCACCCCGGACGCGCCGGACTGCCGCAGCAGCCGGTCGGACACGCGGCCCTCGTCCGCCACGGTGACCCGCAGGCGGGTGGCACAGCAGTCCAGATCCAGCAGGTTCTCCCGGCCGCCCAGACCCTCAAGGATCCGCGCGCAGACCCCCTGCCCGACCCCGGTGCCCAGATCGGTGCGGGTGTACAGGCGGGTGGCCTCGTCGTCCTCCTCCCGGCCGGGGGTGCGCAGCCCCATGCGGCGGATCATCAGCGAGAAGGTGGCGTAGTACAGGAAGAAATACCCCACGCCCACGGCGGCGATGCGCAGCCAGTGGGTGCGGTCGTTGCCCTGCAGCACACCGAACAGGATCAGGTCAATGAGGCCGCCGGAGAAGGTCATGCCCACCCCCACATCGCACAGGTGCATGAGCATATAGGCAAGGCCCGCGTAGACACTGTGGATCGCGTACATGGAGGGCGCCACGAACAGGAAGGTGAACTCCAGCGGCTCGGTGATGCCGGTGAGCATGGAGGTCAGCGCCGCCGACAGCAGCAGACCACCCGCGGCCTTGCGCTTTTCGGGTCGGGCGCAGTGGTACATGGCCAGCGCCGCGCCCGGCAGGCCGAAGATCATAAAGGGGAATTTGCCCGCCATAAAGCGGGTAGCGGACACCGAGAACTCCCCCGCGCCCGCGGCCAGCTCGGAGAAGAAGATGTTCTGCGCGCCCTGTACGGTCACCCCGTCGATGACGGCGGTGCCGCCCAGCGCGGTCTGCCAGAAGGGCATATAGAACACATGGTGCAGGCCAAAGGGAATGAGCGCCCGCTCAATGATGCCGTAGATCCAGGTGCCCACATAGCCCGAGCGGACGACCAGATCCCCCAGCAGGGCAATGCCGCCCTGCACCACCGGCCAGAGGTGGAACATGGCAATGCCCACCGCCAGATACACGGCGGTGCAGATGATGGGCACAAGCCGGGTGCCGCCGAAGAAGGACAGCATCTGGGGCAGCTCGACTTTATAAAAGCGGTTATGGAGCGCCGCCACGCCCAGACCCACCAGAATGCCGCCGAACACGCCCATCTGCAGGGTGGTGATGCCCAGCACCGAGGTGGTGGAGTTCTCGGCCATGGCCTGTACGCCGCCCTCGGCGCGGATCATGGCGCTGATGGCGGTGTTCATCACCAGATAGGCGATGGCGCCGGACAGGGCGGCCACCTCCTTTTCCCGGCGCGCCATGCCGATGGCCACGCCCATGGCAAACAGCAGGGGCAGGTTGTCGAAGATGGCGCTGCCGCACTGGTTCATGATGTCCAGCACGGTGTACAGCAGGCTGCCGGGGTGGATGAAGCCGGTGAGGTCGTAGGCCTCCAGCATGGTGGGATTGGTGAAGGAGCTGCCAATTCCCAGCAGCAGACCCGCCGCCGGGAGCAGTGCGATGGGGAGCATAAACGAGCGCCCCACCCGCTGCAGCACACCGAAGATGCGATCTTTCACGATGTACCTCCAAAAAACAGATATGTCCATGCCGCGGCGGGGCCTGCAAAGGCCCGCGTCTGCAAAAAACGGCCCCTCCGCCCGGCCGCCGGGATGGGCGGACGCCTGTGGGATGGACCGGCTCGCACGGGAACAAATTGCGGCAATTCGTAATTGTTAGGGTAACATACCCCCGCGGGAATGTCAACCGCTAACATCCTGCGGCGCAGAGATCGACCGAATGTGCCGCAAACAGAAAACGCCGCAGCGGATTCCGCTGCGGCGCTTGGCGCAGGTGGTGGGATTCGAACCCACGCATCTCTCTCAAGACCTAAAGCATTTCGAGTGCTCCCTCTTACGACCACTTGAGTACACCTGCAAGGCGCTCTGCCGCCCGGCGGCAAAGCTACTTTAGTATTATATCAAATTTCAGCCGAGCGGTCAACCAAAACCGTCGTCCTCCCTTTTACCTTTTGGACTGACGGACTACAACTCCGGCAATTTCACCAACCGTTGATACGAACAGAAAAATATGATAAAGTAAACCAAAAGATAAATAAGAATTAAAAAAGGAGGATTTCGGTGTGAAAAATTTTATTAAATCCTTATGGTTCCGCCTATTAGTTTGTGTTGTATGCTGTATGCTTTTCGTTGCTGTGCCAGCCCTCATCGCCCATAATACCAACAGCAACGGACTTGGCGCAGGGCTTTTTGCTATTACAATGCTATGTGGGCTTCCAGTTTCCTCTCTTCTCTGTGGGTTCTTGTCCGCACCTGAACCCAAAAAGCTTTGGGTTTTGCCGGCGCTGCCATCAGCAGTGTACTTTCTGTTCTTTCCTATTCTTACCGACGCGTATCTATCCTACCGCTTGGCACAGTTTTCTGGACTGTTATTTGGATATGGTGCATTCGTCCTTGGCATATATATCCCGAAAAAAAGAAATCGCAAAAAATAATTCCACAACGGATAGAGAACAGTTTATTCGGTTTGTCGGTGGTAACACACTGTTTGAAATGAATAAGGCACCACGGGATTTCAAAGTCCTGCGGTGCTTTTTCCTATGCCTTTTTCCGTCATATCGACGAATGGATTTCAATTCCTACCGAAATCAGTCCAAAGGGTAAAAGGGAACCGTCGTCTCTGCCCGACTGTTCGCCCCTTATTCCTCCGGGCAGAGGTACCGCCGCTTGCCGCGGCTAATCTTGCCGTACTCGATGGCCTCGGCGGGGCAGTGGCAGATACAGGCCATACAGTGGGTGCAGTCACCGTTCCACACCGGGCGGCCCTCCTCGAGGGTGATGTTGTTCAGCGGGCAGAACTGCACGCAGCGGCCGCAGCCCACACAGGCGTCGGTGGCGTAAAAGGCCTTGTCCTTGACATAATAGCGGTAAAAGCCCCCGTTCACCGCACCGCTCTTCAGCCGGTCGGCGGCGGTCACCGGGCGCATCGGCAGGGCCTTGCCCGCCCGGATGTGGGCGGCACAGGCGGTCAGCATCGGCCGCGCCTTCTCCAGCATGGCGGCGCAGGCCTCCTCGCCGGGGACGTCGAACAGGGCGATGTAGTTCTCCGGCATGGCCACGCTCAAAAGGCCCCGGTAGGCCAGCCCCTTTTCGGCGCACAGCTCCTGCGCGCCGGTGGCGGCGTCGCCCGCCTCACTGCCGCAGGTCAGCACAAAGTAGGCCTCCCGGCTGCCGGTCAGCTCCGCGCCGCGCAGGAAGTCCGCGAACACCCGGGGCATCTGCCACGCATAGGTGGGGCAGACGAACACCCACGGCTTCTCCGACTCGAACTCCGCGGGCACGCCGGTCTTCATCCAGTGCAGGGAATCGACCATCTCATCGTTCAGGGCCTCGGCGAGCCGGGCCGCGGCCCAGCGGCTGTTGCCGGTACCGGTAAAGTATAGGATCATGGGGCAGTCCTCCTTTTTGTTATGCGGGCTTTTCCAGCTCGCTGGCCAGCGCCGCACCCAGCACCAGCGCCGCGCCCAGCAGCTCCACCGGGTGCATCGGCTCGGCCAGCACCAGCACGCTCACCAGCACCGCCACCACCGGATCCACATAGCTGAGGATGGCGGCGGTCTGGCCGGACAGGTACGCCATGCTGCCGAAGTACAGATAATAGGTCACGCCGGTGTGCAGCACGCCCGCCACCAGCAGCAGACCCACCGTGGCCGGGGCAAACTTCAGCTCGGCCAGCGGCACGGTGGCGGCACAGTAGACAAGCATCACCACCGCACAGACGCCAAGCTGCACCACCGTGCGGTCGTAGGCGGAGATGTCCGCCAGCTGCTTGTTCAGCAGCACGATGCAGGCGTACAGCACCGCGGCGGCAAGGCCCAGCAGAATACCGGTGGTCTCGGAGGGCGAGGGCAAGCCGCTCTGCACCACGCCGGACACCCCCACCATGCCCACCAGCGCCAGCAGTACGCAGATCAGCTTGCGGGCGGTGAGCCGCTCGTGCAGCAGCGCGGGCGAGGTCAGCACCACCAGAATGGGGGCCATGTAGTAGCACAGGGTACCCACCGCCACCGAGGTGTAGCGGTAGGACTCGAACAGAAGGATCCAGTTAAAGCCCAGAAACGCGCCGGCGGGCAGCAGCCACCGCAGATTTTTGCGGATGGCGGCGGTGTCGGGGCGGCGCTTTTGCAGCAGCATGAGCAGCAGCAGGAACACGCAGCCCACCGAACCGCGGGTGAGCGCGATGATGCTGGAGGGCAGCGGAATGCTGCGCACCAGCAGGCCGATGGTGCCGAAGATGAGCATGGCCAAAAACATCAGCGGGCGGGCGGTCTTTTGATTCATGAGGCGGGGCCTTCTTTCGGTCGGTTTGGTATTTCTTCCATTATAAGCGCCCGGTGCGTCCGCGTCAAATCCCGGGCTTGCCGCCGGTTTTTCTTCGTGCTACAATGGTTTTAGAAGAAAGTGAGGTGCGCGTCATGCCGCTGGATTATTCCGATCTGAGCCAATACCGGGAGAACAACCGCATCGAGGCCAAAAAATCGCAGGGCGGGCTGCCCCACAGCATCTGGGAGACCTATTCTGCCTTTGCCAACGCGCTGGGCGGGGTCATCCTGCTGGGGGTCATCGAGACCGAGGACAAGAGCTTTGCCTCGGTGCCGCTGGCCGACCCGGAGGGGTTGGCGGCAGAGTTCCTGCGGCTGGTGGACGACCCCGCAGTGGCCAGCATCAATCTGCTGGGGCCGGAGGACGTGCGCATCGTGGAGAGCGAGGGCAACCGCATCGTGGTGATCACGGTACCGCCCGCCACCCGCACCCAGCGGCCGGTGTATGTGGGTACGGACGCCGCTGCGGGCACCTACCGCCGCTGCGGCGAGGGGGGCTACCGCTGCACCCCCGAGGAGGTGCGGCAGATGTTCGCAGACCGCGCCCTTCCCTGAATCAAAAAGCGCCCGTCCTGCTCTTTGGCAGGGGCGGGCGCTTTCTGCGTCAGAACTCGTATTCCAGCACCTGGCAGTTCTTCACCGCGAAGGCGGCGTATTCCTCGTTGGTCATCTCCCGGAAATAAGAGTTGACCACCCGGGCGATGCCGTTGTGGGCCACCAGCAGGACGGTGCGCTGCGGGTCGGCGGTGACCTCGTCCAGCAGCGAGTAGATGCGGTGGGCCACCTGCATCATGCTCTCGCCGCCGCCGTACCGGCAGACGAACTGGGATTTTGCGGCGCGGAACTCCGCCCCGTCCCGGGGCGTGCCCTCGAACCGGCCAAAGTTCTGCTCCCGCAGGCGCTCCTCCCGCCGGGCGGGCACCCCCAGCACCCCGGCGATCTGCCGCGCGGTGTCGGCGGCGCGGCTCAGCGGGGAGTGCAGCACCTCGTCGATGGGCAGCCCCATCTGGCGCAGCAGCTCCCCCGTCTGCCGGGCCTGCGCAAGGCCCTTCTCCGTGAGGGGGCTGTCGGTGCAGCCGCAGATCTTGTTTTCCACGTTCCACACGGTCTCGCCGTGGCGGACAAAGTAAAGCTTGCCCATCAGTCCCCTCCGTTCTGCCGCAGGATCTGCGGCGTTTTCACCAGCGGGTAGCGCACAAGGCCGCTGCCGTCCAGCGCCTCACGGTGCAGATCCACCGCGGTGATGCGGCTGTTGTCGTAGGTGGTGTAGTAGTATACGCCGGTGTCGGTGTTGCAGCAGCTTGAGTAGAGGGTGATCTCGTACTTGCCGCCGCCCATGTGGACGCAGCCCCGCTGCTGCGCCACCGAGCCGAGGATGTGGAAAAACTGGCTGACGCTCTCGGACTCCGCCACCCCCGCGCGGGAGTTGCACCGCACAAAGGCCGCCTTCACAAAGCGGGAGGCGGAGGACAGGTCGCCGGGCAGCCCCATGCCGCCCATGCCCCGGCTGTAGGCGGGCAGGGGCACGCCCGGGGCAAAGGTGTCCGCCGGCGGCTCGGTGGTGAGGGCCATGTAATTGGCCAGATTGGTCATGTGCCAGTCAAAGGTGGGGTTGTTGGTCAGCACCCCCACCGGGTCGTCAAAAATGTGCAGACCGTCCGCCATAGGCTCCACCACGATGGCGGCGTCCCGGTCGGCGATCATCCAGTGCAGGGGTGACAGGGGCAGCTCCGCGCTGAACGGCTCGTCCATCAGGTTCACCCGCTCCAGCAAGGCACGGGCCTCACGCAGGTTGGCGCACTGCCCCAGCACCCAGGGGATGAACTCAAAGGGCGAGAGGTTGTCGCAGCCCTCCTTGGCGGGCAGGTAGCGGGCATTGCCGGGGAAATTCAGCCCCGCCATGCTCAGGCCCCGCTCGTTGGTGGCCTCGTAGTAGAGGGGGTAGCCCTCGGCCACGGTGGCCATGCCGATGAGGGCGTAGTGGGCGGGCAGCTCCCCCATGCGGCGGAAACGGAAGGGGTAATTGCGCGGGGTGATGGTGACCTCCTCCCGGTAGGACACCTCCAGATCCAGATTGCGGCCGAAGTAGTGGCAGGCGGTCTTGTAGGTGATGGCAGTACACATAGGGCGTTCCTCCTGTGTCGGGTGGGATGCGAAAGGGGCAGCTCGCCGGGAGCCGCCCCTTTATTGTTTGCCGCTCGGCGGCTTATTTTGCGTTCATGAAGCAGGCGCGGTTCTCCCACAGGTAGATGCCGCCGCTGAGCACGGTGACCGCCGCCACCGCCCAGCACAGCACCTGAGTGATCAGGCTGACCGCACCGATGGCGTCCGCCGGGGCCAGCGCCGCGGCGAAGTAGTAGAAGATGATGGTGACCATCTGCAGCACGGTCTTGACCTTGCCCCACATATTGGCGGCGATGACGGTACCGGTGGTGGCGGCGATCATGCGCACGCCCGCCACGGCGAACTCACGGAACATGACCAGCGCCAGCACCACAGGGCTGCACACCCCGTCCACCACCATGTAGATGAGGGCGGCGGTGGTGAGCATCTTGTCGGCCAGAGGGTCGGCGAACTTGCCGAAGTCGGTGACCAGATTGTCCCGGCGGGCCAGATAGCCGTCCAGATAGTCGGTGAAGCTGGCCACCGCAAAGACCACGCCGGCGATGAGGGCAAAGGTGGCGTTGAACTCGGCCGTGCCGTAGCCGCACAGCGCCGCGAACACCATGAACACAGGGACCAGCACCACGCGGGCCATGGTCAGTTTGTTGGGCAGATTCATAGTCAGGCCTCCTTTTTATTCTTCGTCCGCCAACACGGCGAACAGGTCGTACAGGTCGCTCTCCTCCACCGTCACCCGGTAGAACTCGCCGGGGTACAGCGGCTCCTCACTGTTCACGCAGACGGTGCCGTCGATGTCGGGGGCGTCGGCGGTGGTGCGGCACAGGTACAGGCCGCTCTCCTCGTCCACGCCGTCGCACAGCACGGTCAGGGTCTCGCCCACCCGGGCGGCCTGCTTGCGGGCCATGATGTTGGTCTGGGCCTGCATCACCACCTCGGCGCGGCGCTGCTTCTCCTCCTCGGGCACCTGATCGGGCAGACCGGCGGCCACGGTGTCCTCCTCCGGGCTGTAGGCAAAGCAGCCCAGACGGTCGAACTCCATCTCCTTCACAAAGGCGCACAGCTCCTCAAACTGCTCCTCGGTCTCGCCGGGGTAGCCGGCAATGAGGGTGGTGCGCAGGGTGATGCCGGGCATGGCGGCGCGCAGGCGGGCCACGGCGCTGCGGATGGTGGCCTGATCGCCCTTGCGGTTCATGGCCTTCAGAATGACGTCGTTGGCGTGCTGGATGGGCAGATCCAGATACTTCAGCACCTTGTCGTTGCGGGCCATGGCGGCGATGAACTCGTCGGTGATGCGCTCGGGGTAGGCGTACAGCAGACGGATCCACTCCAGCCCCTCGATGCCATTCAGCTCGTCCAGCAGGCGGCAGATGCTGTTGTTCTTCCAGTCATCGCCGTAGGCGGTCAGATCCTGCGCCACCAGAATGATCTCCTTGACGCCCTCGCCCACCAGCCAGCGGGCCTCGGCCACGCAGTCCTCCACCGGTCGGCTGCGCAGGCCGCCCCGGATCATGGGGATGGCGCAGTAGTGGCAGCGGTTGTTGCAGCCCTCGGAGATCTTCAAAAAGGCGTAGTGCGCCGGGGTGCTGATGACCCGGCTGCCGCCCAGCGGCATATCGGTCTTGGGGCCATAGCTCTCGGCGGGGCCGGCGGTCAGCCGCTCCAGAATGGCGGGCAGGGCCTTGTTGCTGCCGATGCCCACCACCGCGTCCACCTCGGGGATCTCGGTGCGGATCTGCTCCCGGTAGCGCTCAGCCAGACAGCCGGTGACCACCACCTTCAGGTCGGGGTTCATCTGCTTATACTCGCAGGCCATCAGGATGTTCTCGATGGCCTCGGCCTTGGCGCTCTCAATGAAGCCGCAGGTGTTCACGATGATGCAGTCCGCCATGCTCAGGTCGGCGGTGGTGGTGTGCCCCGCCTTGATGAGGGCATGGCAGAACACATCCGCGTCCACCTGGTTTTTGGGGCAGCCCAAAGAAATAATGGCGATTTTCATGGTCAAACATTCCTTATGTAGTTGATGTGGTTGGATTTTTTGCCCGGCGCGGGCGCAGCGGTGCAAAGCAGAACAAGCGGAACCCGCCCCGCGCCCCGCTCAGGAGGCTCGGCGGCGTTTTCCGCGCTCTGTATCTCACGGCCGCTCAGCGGCCCTCGCCTGTCTCGTTTTTGGCGCTCTGCGCGCCGCCGGCGTTTACGATGGCCTCGCCGGCCTCCATGGTGGCCTTGTAGCGGGCCTTGAGGATCTCAAAGTCCTGTTCGGCACTGCCGCGGGCAAATTTGAGCAGGAAGGCAGCGGCCGCCGCGGCCAGCAGCAGAACCAGCACCGCCAGCGCGATGCAGTAGCCGAGGGCGCTCTCCACCGGGATCGCGCCGTTGACCTCAAGCTGCCCGGCCAGCAGGAACAGCCCCACGGTGGGGCCGTCCGCCGCCTGAATGGCACCCCAAAAGCGCAGGGTGTCGCTGCCCAGCAGCAGAGCCGCCAGCAGGCACATCACCGCGCCGAAGAGGTTTTGTTTGCGTGTATAGGGCATACTTCGTCCTTTTCCTTATATCAGCAGCTCTCCCAGCCGTCGTCCGCGTCAAAGCCGGATTCCAGCCAGTCGGCAATGGCCTCCCGCACGGTGCGGGGGGCAAAGCCCCGGCGGCACAGGGCGGCGTACACCGCGTCCCGCTTGCCGGCGGCCAGCTTCGCGCCGTAGCTGCGCTCCAGCAGCCGGTCGATCTCCTCCCGCTCATCCGCGTCGGCGTAGACCTCGTCCAGCACGGCGGCGGCGATGTCCCGCTCCACGCCCTTCTCGGCCAGCCTGCGCTCGGCCTCGCGGCGGGATTTATGCTGTCCTTTCAGCCATGCGGCCTTTTGGCGGGCAAACTGCTCGTCGTCCAACAGCTCCAGCCGCACCATCTCGGCTACGGCGCGGGCGCTGGTCTCCCGGTCAAACTTCAGGCAGAGCTTCCGGTACAGCTCCTGCTCGCCGTACAGCCGTGCGGACAGGTACTGCAGCGCCTTGTCCTTGGCCTTGCGGTCGTCGCTGCGGTGCTGCAGGTCATCGAGCTGCGCGTCGGTGAGGGTGTCCCCCTCTGCCACACCGCTCCGAAAATAGGTCTCGCTGTCCACCGAGAACAAAAAGCCCTGCTCGCAGTGGAGGGAGTACCGCCCCAGCTTGGTCTGGCGGATGCAGGTGATGGTGGCCGGCATTTAGTCCTCCACCATGATGTCCAGCTCCGCCTCGCTGGCCGCGGCGCGGCTGCTGCGGGCGGCGGGGGCCTTGGCGGGGGCGTCCTCCTTGACGGGAGCCTCCTCCTTGGGTGCGGGGGCGCCCTTCTTCACCTTGCCGGCCTTGCCGCCCAGACGGTCGGCGTTGGCGCGCACCTGCGCCTCGATCTCGGCCATCAGCTCGGGGTTGTCCTTCAGGAACTGCTTGGAGTTGTCACGGCCCTGGCCCAGACGGGTCTCCTTGTAGTTGAACCATGCGCCGCTCTTCTTGACAATGTCCAGCAGCACGGCCAGATCCAGGATCTCGCCCACCTTGCTGATGCCCTCGCCGAACATGATGTCGAACTCGGCCTCCTTGAAGGGGGGCGCCACCTTGTTCTTCACCACCTTGGCGCGGGTGCGGTTGCCGATGAAGGAGCCGGAGGCGTCCTTCAGGCCCTCGATGCGGCGCACGTCGATGCGCACGCTGGAGTAGTATTTCAGGGCACGGCCGCCTGCGGTGACCTCGGGGTTGCCGTAGACGATGCCCACCTTCTCGCGGAGCTGGTTGATGAAGATGGCCACAGTGCCGGTCTTACCAATGACGCCGGTGAGCTTGCGCAGAGCCTGACTCATCAGGCGGGCCTGCAGACCCACATGGCTGTCGCCCATCTCGCCCTCGATCTCAGCCTTGGGCACCATGGCCGCCACCGAGTCGATGACGATGGCATCGATGGCGCCGGAGCGCACCAGCGCCTCGCAGATCTCAAGGGCCTGCTCGCCGGTGTCCGGCTGGCTCACCAGCAGGCTGTCGATGTCCACGCCGAGGGCGCGGGCGTAGTCGGGGTCGAGGGCGTGCTCCACGTCGATGAAGGCCACCTCGCCGCCCTTCTTCTGGGCTTCCGCCAGAACGTGCAGCGCCAGCGTGGTCTTGCCGCTGGACTCGGGGCCATAGACCTCCACCACACGGCCGCGGGGCATACCGCCCACGCCCAGCGCCAGATCCAGACCCAGACTGCCGGTGGAGATGGAATCCACCTGCATGGCGGCGTTGGAGCCAAGCTTCATCACCGCGCCCTTGCCGAACTGCTTCTCGATCTGAGCCAGCGCGGTCTCCAGCGCGGCCTTTTTATCCTGTGCGCCCTCCTTGCGGGTGGGGCTGGGGACGGTGTTTTTCTTCTCTGCCATTGATTTTCTCCTCTGCGGGCGGGGCCGTTTTCCGCGGCCGCCGTCCGGTATTTTCCGGGGCTGCGCCCTCGTTTCTGTTCACCCATATTATACACAGAAGCGGGGCGTTTTACAATTCAAAGAGAGGCTTACGCAGTCCGATAAACGGGATGCTCAGGGGCGTTTTGCCGCCGCGCCCCGGGGCCGGCCCTCCAGATCCTTCAGGATGGTCACTTCCGTCCAGCCTGCCTGCTCCAGCAGGTTCTTCACGGCCTCCCACTGCAGCCAGCCGAACTCCGCCACCAGCCAGCCGCCGTGCTTCACCAGCGGCAGATAGGCCGCCGCAATGTGTCGGTAGAAGTCCAGACCGTCCGCGCCGCCGTCCAGCGCCATGGCCGGCTCAAAGCGCACCTCGGCCTGCAGCACCAGCATCTCGTCGGCGGTCAGATAGGGGGGGTTGGTGACGATCAGATCAAAGCTCTCCTCCGCCTTGCCCTCCTGCCACACAAACGCATCCCCTTCCTCCACGGTCAGGGCGGGCTGCTCGGCGCTGAAGCCCTCCAGCGCCTCGGCGGCGTTCTTGTTCAGCCACACCAGCGCCTCGGGGCTTTTTTCCACCGCGGTGACCTGTGCGGAGGGCACGAACTTCTTCACGCCCAGACCCAGACAGCCGCTGCCGGCGCACAGATCCAGCACGGCAGGGGCCTCCAGCCCCTTCACCTTCTCAATGGCGGCCAAACACACCGGCTCGCTGTCGGCGCGGGGGATCAGCACGCCCTCACCCACCTGCACCTCAAAGTTCAAAAACGGCCAGCGCCCCGCCAGATACTGCAGGGGGTAGCGCTCAAAGCGGCGGGCGGCCAGCGTCACAAGGCGGATGACCTCCTCCTCGGTAAGGGGATCCTGCCGCACATAGGGGTCCTCGCCGGTCACCATGCGCATCAGCTCCCGGGCGTCAAAGTTCGCGTCGGGGCAGCCGCTGGATTGCAGCATACCGGCCACCAGCTCCATGCCCATGCGGGGGGGCATCCCCACCAGAAATTCACCAAAGCCCTCCAGCCCCTCGGGCATTCTCGTCTCGTTTACCATACACAATCCTCCGGTTTCTCGGGCAGCACCGGCGTCACCGCGGCGATGGCTACCTCCAGCATGGAATCATCGGGTTCAAAGGTGGTCAGGCGCTGCATCCACAGGCCGGGGGCGGAAAACGCCCGGGTGAACAGATTGTCGTACCGGCCCGCCAGCATGATCAGCTCATAGCTGATGCCCATGACCACCGGCAGCAGCAGCAGCTTGCCCGCCACCCGGATGAGCAGGTTGTCCCAGCTCAAAAAGGCGTTCACAAGGATGCTCACCAGCAGCACAAGGATCATAAAGCTGGTGCCGCAGCGGGGATGGAAGCGGCTGTGCTTGCGGATGTTCTCCACGGTCAGCTCCTCGCCCGCCTCGTAGCAGGCAATGGTCTTATGCTCCGCGCCGTGGTACTCGAACACCCGGTGGATCTCCTTCATGCGGGTGCAGAGCGCTAAGTAGGCGATGAACACCACGATCTTCATGGCGCTCTCCAGCGCCACCTTAGCCATGGCAGGCAGCGGCAGGAAGCGCCCCAGAAGGCCCACCACAAAGGCGGGCACCGCCATAAACAGCAGCACCGCCAGCAGCACGCCCAGCACGCCGGCCACCGCCATCAGCGCCTTCTCAAACTTCTCGCCCAGCTTGTCCATGAGCCACTTCTCCAGCTTGGAAGGCTCCTCCTCGAAGTCCTCCCCCATGCTGATCTCCGCCGAGTACATCAGGTACTTGTAGCCGGACACGAAGTTGTCGATCATGTTCAGCATACCGCGCACAAGGGGCAGCTTGTGCCACGCCCGGCTGACCACATCCTCATGCTTCAGCACGATCCGGCCCTCCGGGTCGCGCACGGCAACGCAGATCTTGCCGTTGCCCTTCATCATAATGCCCTCCATCAGGGCCTGTCCGCCCACACGGGTGCGGAAACACTCCTTCGGTTTTTCCATTCTCGCTCCTTTGGGTTTATTACAATTTGTATATTTATTTAAAATTTCACCGATTGGAAATCAGGCTTCTCCATTCAGCCGCCGGATCTCGGGCTGGTACAGGGGCAGGCGGATCTTGACGGTGGTGCCGGCACCCAGCTCGCTCTCCAGATCCAGCGTGCCGTCCAGCGCGGTGACGATCTCCTCCGCCACCGCAAGGCCGATGCCGCTGCCCCGCACCGCATTGCGCCCCTTGAAGAACTTCTGTTTTACGTTTTCCAGATCCTCGGGCGCGATGCCCCGCCCCTCGTCCCGGATGAGGACGTAGACGTTCTCGCCGTCCTGCAGCAGCTCCAGCGTGATGGCTCCGCCGGGGTTCGAGTACTTGATGGCGTTGTCCAGCAGGTTGATGAACACCTGCCGCAGCCGCCCGGCGTCCGCCCAGACGGGCAGGGGCAGCTCCGGCTCGTCGTACACAAGGCGCAGCCCCTCCTGCACCATGCGCGCCTCCACAAACAAGGCCGCGTCGGTCAGCTCCGCCACCAGATCCAGCACCTGACAGTTCAGCTTCAGCCCCGTTTGCAGGCGGGAGAAGTTCAGCAGCTCCTCCACCATGTCATACAGGCGGTCGGTCTCCCGGCCGATGATGGCCAGACCCTTGCGGTAGTTGTCGTCCTCCGGGTCGCGCAGGGCCGCCACCGTCTCCACCCAGCCGCGGATGCTGGTGAGGGGGGTGCGCAGCTCATGGCTCACCGAGGAGATGAATTCATTTTTCAGCCGTTCGGTCTTGGACAGATCCTCCGCCATCTGGTTGATGGTGCGGCACAGGCGGCCGATCTCGTCCGCTTCGCCGGTGTCCGGCAGGCGCACGTCCAGACTGCCCTGTGCGATCTGGGTGGCCATCTGCTCCACCCGGTCCAGCGGTACCACGATGGAGCGCACAAAGAACAGCCCCGACCACAGGGATACGCCGAAGATGACCGCCACCACGCCCAGACTCATCGCCGCCAGACGGGTGAGCTGCTCGTCCACCAGCGTTAGGCTGGTGACCATGCGCAGGGCGGCCACGTCCTCCGCCTGATAGGGGGTCAGCACGGTGACCGCCAGGACCTTCTCCCCCGCGGCGCTGCGGTAGGTGGCCTCGCCCCGGCCGTCCGGGCCGGTCATGGCCTGATGGAAGTCCTCCATCTGCGCCGGGTCAGCCGCCATGCCGCTGGAGGAGGCCAGCACCTGCCCTTCGCTGTCCAGCAGGGTGAACTCGAACTTGTCCTTCTCGTCAAACTGCTCCACCATGCGGCGCAGCGCGGTGCCGCGCTGCTGGCTGTCGGTGATCAGGTCGCTGCCGGTGTACATCTTGAGCTGACCGCTGATGGAGGAAAACCGGCTGCTCACCGCCTGCAGGGCGGCACTGTAGTAGTTGGAATAGTTCAGGTACAGAAACAGCCCCTCGGCCACGATGAGGGCCAGCATGGTGATGAACAGGCTGTTGCGCACCCACTTCTTTGTGATGCTGTTCACACAGCGCCCCCCTTTCAACCGAAGATTCGGCCGGGTTTACGCGTTCCAGCGGTATCCATAGCCCCACACGGTCAGGATATGCTCCGGATGGGAGGGCGCATCCTCGATCTTCATGCGCAGGCGGCGGATGTTCACATCCACGATCTTCACGTCCCCGTAGTAGCCGGGGCCCCACACGCCTTCCAGGATCTTCTCACGCACCAGCGCGGTGCCGGGGTTCTGGAAGAACAGCTCCATGATCTGGAACTCCACCTGCGTCAGGTCGATGGGCTGGCCGCTCTTGTACAGGATGCGGCTCTTCTGATCCAGCACGAACTGGCCGCTCACCAGCCGGCTCTCGCCCTCGTCGGCGGCCTGCGGGCGGCTGCGGTTGACCCGGCGGCACAGCGCCTCGATGCGGGCCAGCAGCTCGCTGACGCTGAAGGGCTTGGTCATGTAATCGTCCGCGCCGATGGACAAGCCGCGGATCTTGTCCTCCTCCAGCCCCTTGGCGCTCAGGATGATGATGCCGATGTTGTCATCGTCCCGGCGAATGGTCTCGCACAGGGAGAAGCCGTTCATGCCGGGCAGCATCACGTCCAGCACAGCGGCCGCACAGGGGCCTTCCGCCGCCAGCCGCTGCAGGCCGCGCTCGGCGCTCTCCGCCTCCAGCACGTCCCAGCCGGCCATGCGCAGGTTCAGGGCGATCAGCTCGCGGATGCTGCTCTCGTCCTCCACCACAAGTACCTTCCTCATGGGTCGTTTCCTCCTGTTTTCTCGGTCCTGCCCGGAGCCGTACGGCCCGCAGGTTCTATTTTAATCGAAGAATGTGTCTATTTCATGGCGAAACGCCGCCTTTTTCGCGGTCACAGCAGGGTCAGCCAGTCGGCGGCCTTCTCCCGGTACCAGACCGGGATGTCCTCGCCCTCCAGCACGCCCACCTGCTGGGTGCCGATGGTGGCGGCACGGCGGTAGCCGGCGGGGGCCTCGTCCAGCGGGGTGACCCGCAGGGACAGGTACAGCCGTGTGCCGTCCAGACTGCGCACCTCCCAGCCGTCCCCGGCGACGCCCTCGGTGAGCATCACCGCGCCCTTCCACTCAGGGGGCAGAGACAGATAGAAGCCATACTCGCTGTCCAGCACGCCGAAGCTGCGGGCCTCGCTGCCGGGCAGGGCAAAGTCCCACCACTCCACAAAGGCCAGACGCCGCTCCTGTCCGCCGGACACGGTGCCGCCCTCGTCGGGGGCGAGCTGCACCGGGATGTCCACCCGGCCGTTTCCATCGATGTCGGTGCTGCGCAAGCTGGCGTAGGTGCGGCGGGTGCGCTCAAACAGCTCCCCGGCGCTGATGAGCCGGGCCAGCTCGCCCTTTTCCGCGTCGTAGTACAGCAGGTCGCTGGCCAGCGCGTCGCCCGCGCCGCCCGTCCAGCCGTCCACCACAAGGCAGCGACCCTGCCCCACGCCCCGGCCGGTGTACAGGCCCTCACAGCTTGTGAAGCGCCCCTCCGCCAGCTCCAGCTCCTGCACCGGGCGGTAGCCGTCCTTCAGCCAGAGCAGCAGCTTCAGGGTGGGGGTGCCCGGAGTGATGAGGATCAGGCTCTGCACGCCGGTGCCGGTGATGTCCTCCAGCACATACTCGGCGTAGCCCTCCTGCAATACGGTGCTCAGCGTTCGATCGGCGTAGCGGTACACCGCCAGATACCGGTCGCCCAGTGCGCTGCCGTAGCCCACCAGAAGCTGGGTGCCGGCGGTGCCCTCAAGGCTGGCGGTGTCCACGCTCTCCACGGCGGGGGCAAGGCCCTCCATCTCCTGCGTCACCACCCAGCCGCCCTCCTGCTGTTCCAGAATGGCCACATGGGCGTTTTGACCCTTGGAGGTGCTGGCGTACAGCACCGCCGCGTCCTCGCTGCCGTCACCGTCCCAGTCCCCGAACAAAAAGGGGGACGGCGCATCGCCGGTGGCGGGATATTTGAGCTGGGCGGACTCGCCCAGATAGCCGTTCAGCGCCTGCTGCACCTGACTGTACCGCCCCGAGAGCTGGGGCGCGCGGAGCAGATCCTCCACGCCGTGCGGCCCCGCGCCGCAGCCGCACAACAGGGCCGCCGCAAGGCTGAGCGCCAGCAGTTTGATCCGTTTCATGGCGGCACCTCCCCTGTGCGTCGGATTCCGGGCGATATTTAGATTATTATATCACGAAAGCAGGGCGATTCCAATAGTCATTGCGGCCGCTCCCGCCCCAAAGCCCGCGGCGGCGGTGCGCGGCCCGCCCAGCTCCAGTGCCGCGGGGGTGAGCTGCGCCAGACTGACCCACAGCATGATCCCGCCCGCCAGCACCAGCAGCCCGTTCAAAAAGCCCGGGGTGAGCAGCCCTTGCAGCAGCCCGTAGGCCAGCAGCGCGGCCGCCGGCTCCGCCAGCCCCGCCGCAAAGGCCGCCCCGGCGGCTTTCCATCGGCTCTGGGTGGCGTAATAGAGGGGCAGCGCGGTGGCAACGCCCTCGGGCAGGTTGTGGATGGCCACCGCCGCAGCCAGCCGCAGCCCCATCTGAGGGTCCTCCATGCCGGCAAAGAGGGTCAGCACCCCTTCGGGCAGGTTGTGGAGCAGCAGCGCCGTGCCGGTGGCGAGGGCGGTGTGCATCGCCCCGGCGCGGCTGGGATCGGCGGCAGGGGCAGGCTCGGGGATGCACCGCTCCATCAGCGCCGCCACCACCATACCCGCACACAGCAGGCTGGCCAGCGCCATCCCCGCCGCGGCCGGCCCCAGTGCCTGCCGGTAAAACGCCAGCGCCGAGGGCAGCAGGTCGGCAAGGCTTACAGCGGTCATCACCCCGGCGGCAAAGCCCATCGCCCCGCCCAGCGTCCGCCCGCCGGGCCTCCGGACAAGGCAGAGCAGCCCGCCTGCCCCGGTGGCAAGCCCCGCCAGTGTGGTGGTCAGCAGCGCCGACCACAGCGCAGGTTCCAATCGTATCATGGCATCATCGCCCCTTTGCGTCAAACTCGGGGCGAAACGCAGTCCTCCCCACTGTCTGCATATGCTTCGGAGGCGCGTTTTGAGACCCCGCGCAGGGCAGATACAAAAAAATGTCCCTGCCAAACCCCGGCAGGGACATCCTCTTTTTTATAAGGTATTGACTCAGCAGCCGTCCTCGGCGGCGAGCAGCTTCACCGCGCGGCTGGTGCCCAGACGGTCGGCGCCCAGCGCGATGAACCGCTCCATGTCCTCCACCGTGGAGATGCCTCCGGCGGCCTTGATCTTGCAGCGGCCTTTGACGCAGCGGGCAAACAGCTCCACGTCCTCAAAGGTCGCGCCGCCGGTGGAAAACCCGGTGCTGGTCTTGATGTAGTCCGCGCCCGCCTCGGGCACGATGTCGCACATACGCTCCTTCTCCTGCCAGGTGAGCAGGCAGGTCTCCACGATGACCTTCAGGATCTTATCCCCCACCGCCCGCTTGACGGCGGCGATGTCGGCGCGCACCTCATCGTACCGGCCCTCTTTCAGCCAGCCGATGTTGATGACCATGTCCACCTCGTCCGCGCCGTTCGACACGGCGGTGGCCGCTTCAAAGCACTTGGAGGCGGTGTCCATGGCGCCCAGAGGGAAGCCCACCACACAGCACACTGCCACCCCGCTGCCTGCCAGATACCCGGCGGCGCGCTTCACATGGCAGGTGTTGACGCACACCGAGGCGGTGTGCCAGCGCATGGCCTCGTCACACAGGGCCTGCACCTGCGGCCAGGTGGCCTCCGGCTTGAGCAGGGTGTGGTCCACCCGGGCGAGAAGCTCGGCGCGGGTCACTGGTACATCCCCTCCATCTTGCAGTGCTTGCACACCCGGGCGCGGTACAGACCGATCACGCTGAACACGATGCCGGTGACCGACACCACAGCGCCCACGATGCCCAGGATCAGCCCGGTCAGGCGGAAGGCGAAGCCATCAACTCTGTTTTTCATAGAAAAGACCTCCTTGCGGCGAGTTTGTTCTTGTGCGCTTTTGCAGGCGCTTACTTCTTATTAAAGATGAGCAGCTTGCTGAACACATAGTTCAGCACCACCACCACCACATTGGCCAGCACCTTCACGCCGAAGCCCCACAGGGCCAGATACTGCGCCGGCACCAGCGCGGGGCCGATCAGATTGCCGCCCACGAACATGATGACCGCGTCCACCACCAGCGTGCCCAGCCGGCAGGTGACGAACTTGGCGAACTCCTGCCAGGCGGCGCGGCCGGTGGCGCGGCTTTGGAACACCCAGGTGCGGTTGGTGGTGTAGGCAAACAGGATGCAGATAAGGTTGTTCAGCACGTTGCCCCAGCTATTGGCCGCCTCGTAGCCGAACAGCGCGTTGAACAGCGCGTACAGAACGATGTTCAGCAGGGTGGCAAGGCCGCCGAAGAACAGATAGGTGATCGGCTCGCGGTAGCGGGCCCACAGCTTGCGAAGTGTTTCCATCATGGAGCTGCATCCTCATTTCACGGATAGACTGACGGCGGGTGCGCCCCGCCCTCGTGTGTTCAGTATACCACAGGCGCGGCGGCTTTTCCACCAAAACCGGTCGGTCGGGTGGAAAATTAACCGGCCATACACATTTTTGACAACCCCTTCGCCGCCCATACACAACAAAAACGCCCCGGGTGCTTTCGCACGCCGGGGCGCTTCTGACTGTTATGGTTTTAAGGTCTCAGACAACGCTTACTCGGCGTCGTTCAGAGCCTTCATGGACAGGCTGATGCGCTTCTTGTCGAAGTCCACATCCAGCAGCTTAACGCTGACCTCGTCGCCGACCTTCAGCACGTCACCGACCTTCTCAACACGCTCGGTGCTGATCTCGCTGATGTGAACCAGACCGTCCACACCGGGCAGGATGCGCACAAAGGCGCCGAACTTGGTGATGCTGACCACGGGAGCGGTGAAGGTGCTGCCGATGGGGTACTCGTTCTTCAGCTTCTCCCAGGGGTTGTCCTCGGCCTTCTTGAAGCCCAGGCTCACCTTCTGAGCCTCGGTGTCCAGATCGCGCACATACACCTCGATGGTGTCGCCCACGGCCACGACCTCGCTGGGATGCTTGATGCGGTTCCAGCTCAGCTCGCTGATGTGGCACAGGCCGTCCACGCCGCCGATGTCAACGAAGGCGCCGTAGCTGGTCAGGCTCTTGACAACGCCGGTGTAGGTCTTGCCGACCTCGACCTCCTGCCAGAAGGCCTCACGCTTGGCAGCGTTCTCCTCGGCAGTGACCTTGTTGATGGAGCCAACGATCTTGCGGCCAGCGCACTCGGTGATGACCAGCTTGACTTCCTTCTTCACCAGCTGGGTGTAATCCTCGTCACGGCGCATGGTGGCCTGGCTGCGGGGCACGAAGACCTTCACGCCCTTGACCAGAACGACGACGCCGCCCTTGTTGGCCTCGGACACGACACCCTCCATGACGGTGCCCTCCTCGCAGGCCTTGGCGACCTCTTCCATGCCCTTGCGGGACTCCAGCTTCTTCTTGGACAGATAATCAACGCCTTCCTGGTCGTTGACCTTCTCGACGACGAGGTCCAGCTCATCGCCCACCTTGACCAGATCCTCAGCCTTGGCAGAGGGGTCGTCGGTCAGCTCACTCAGGCGCACAATGCCGGTGTGCTTGGTACCGATATCCACCTGGATCTCGTTGGGCTGCACGCTGGTAACGATGCCCTTAACAACCTTACCCACATAAACGGTTCTCATGGAAGCTTCGATCATTTCCTCGAAGCTCATGTCGTCACGAATTTCTTCATTCATCTTGTTAAGTACCTCCTCAATTATAGACGACGGCGTGGAAGCCCCGGCTGTTACGCCCACCGTTCGCACACCCTGAAACCACGCGGGATCCAGTTCGTCGGCCGTTTCCACGGTAACGGCTCTGGTGTGTTTCGCGGCGACCTTGGCAAGCTTTTGGGTGTTGGAAGAATGATGACCACCAATGACGACCATAAGGCCGCATCTCTGGCTGAGGCCTTCCGCTTCCTGTTGCCTCGCCCACGTCGCACTACATATTGTATCAAAAACTCGGGCGTTTGTATATGCTTTTTTCAGAAATTCAGAACATTCTAACCATTTTGTCACCTGAAAGGTGGTTTGAGCCACAACAAACAGTGCATTTTGCTCATTCGCGAGGCCGTTCCAGGCTTTCAGCTCGGCCAGATCCGCGAAAATAAACACCTCTCCGGTGGTATGCCCGGCGATGCCCTGCACCTCAGGGTGGGTGCGGTCGCCGGCGATCAGCAGGGTGGCCCCTGCCTCGCTGGCCTCTTTGGCGATGCGGTGGATCTTCGCCACGAAGGGGCAGGTGGCATCATGCACCGCCGCGCCCATCTGTGCCAGCCGGTCGTACACCGTGGCGGGCACGCCGTGGCTGCGGATGACCACCTCGTAGCCGGGGGGCAGCTCGTCCACCCCGTCGGCGGTGACCACGCCCTTTTCGGCCAGGTCCGCCACGCACTGGGGATTGTGGATGAGGGGGCCGAGGGTGGCCACCTTTCTGCCCTCCTCCACCAGCCGGTAGGTGAGCTTCACCGCCCGGTCCACGCCGAAGCAGAAGCCGGCGGTTTTTGCAAGCAGGATCTCCATGTACTTTTGTCTCCTAAAAACCGGTGGTTTACTCGAATTTGTTGGCCTCGTACAGGGCCTCCCACGCCGCGTTTAGGCGGTTCTTGCAGGCGCGCAGCTTGGCCGCGCTCTTGGTCTCGCCCAGGAACAGCTCCTCCGCGGGGATCGGCTCGCCGAAGCAGATCCGCGCCCGGCAGAAGACCTTCAAAAGGCCGGTGCTGTAGATGATGCGGGCGGGCACCATGGGCACGCCCGCGGCGCTGGCGATGACAAAAGCGCCGCTCTTTACCTTGCCCGGCTCGCCGGTCTTGGAACGGGTTCCCTCGGGGAAGATGAGCAGGCCGCGCCCCTCCTCCCGCATATCCCGGATGATGCCGTCGATCAGGTCGGTGTCGCCCTTGCCCCGCTCAACGCCCCGCACGCCCACGGCGCGGAACATCCAGGTGAGGAAGGGATTCAGGTGCATGATCTCATCCTTGCCCAGCACGATCATCTTTTTGCCCCAGAACCGGGCGATGACCAGAAACACCGGGTCAACGGCGGACAGGTGATTGGAGGCCAGCACAAAGCCGCCCTCCTTGGGGATGTTCTCCCGTCCCACGACCTTGATGCGGAAACCGATGTGCCACACCAGCCACGCGGCGGGCACGATGAAGCCGTAAAACAGCGTCTGAAGCATGGCTCACACCCCCGCCTTTTCGGCGATGATGGACTTCAGCAGGGCGTAGCTCTGCTCGATGTCCAGCTCGCTGGTGTCCGCGAGAACGGCGTCCTCCGCCTGACGCAGGGGCGCGGCCTCCCGGTGGGTGTCCTGCCAGTCCCGCTGGCGGATCTTCTCCAGAACCGCCTCGTAGGTCACGTTCTCGCCCTTGGCCACCAGCTCCTTGTAGCGGCGCTCGGCCCGGGCTTCGGGGCTGGCGGTGAGGAAGATCTTGACGGTGGCGTTGGGCAGCACCACGGTGCCGATGTCGCGGCCGTCCATCAGCAGGTCGTGGGTCTCGGCGATGGCCCGCTGCTGCTCCAGCAGGAAGGCGCGCACCGCAGGGTTCTTGCCCACGTCCGAGGCCGCCATGCCCACCTGCTCCTGACGGATGGCCTCGCTCACGTCCTCGCCGTTCAGGTAGATGTGCTGCGCGCCGTCCACATGGGCCAGCGTCAGGGTGATCTGGGGCAGCAGGGCGGCGACCGCCTGCTGGTCGGCGGGGCTGTGGCCGGCGCGCAGGGCGTACAGGCCCACCGCCCGGAACATGGCCCCGGTGTCCACATACAGATAGCCCAGCTCGGCGGCAAGGCGCTTGGCCAGACTGGATTTGCCGGCCCCGGACGGGCCGTCGATGGCAACGGTGATGCTCATAGATTATCCCCCTCTTATCGCTTGTTTATACAAGCGTACTTGCTTTTTTTACAGGGCGCGGGCGGCGGCCTGTGCGGTGCTCCATGCGATCTGCAGGTTGTAGCCGCCGGTGTAGGCGTCCACATCCAGCACCTCGCCGGCGAAGAACAGCCCCGGGCACAGCTTGGACTGCATGGTCTTGGGGTCGATCTCCTTGACCGTCACGCCGCCGCTGGTGATGACCGCGTGCTCCAGATCGCCCCGATCCCGGATGGCCACCCGGAAGTCCTTGATCAGCTCCACAAGCTTCTGCTTCTGCTCCCGGGTGATCTGGTTCACCTTGGTGTCCGCCGGCACGCCCCAGCGCTCCAGCATCACCGGCTGCATACTGGCGGGCAGCAGCTTCACGAGGCAGTTGGCCGCGTCCTTGTTGGCCAGCTCGGTGAAGTCCCGGGTGATGCGGGCGTAGAGCTGCTCCGGCGCGAGGGCGGGCTTCAGGTCAAAGCTGACGGTGTAGCTGTATTTTTTCAGGTCCTTGATGTGGGCCGAGGCGGACAGCACCAGCGGGCCGGACAGCCCGAAGTGGGTGAACAGCGCCTCGCCCTGCTCCTTGAACACGGCCTTCTTGTCCTGATACAGGGTCAGACCCACGTTTTTCAGGGCGAGACCCATCATGCGCTTGCAGTCCCGCCCGTTCTCCACAAGGCTGACCAGGCTGGGCACCGGCTCGCGGACGGTGTGGCCCGCCTGCCTTGCCAGCGCGTAGCCCGCGCCCCGGCTGCCGGTGCCCGGGTAGGACACGCCGCCGGTGGCCACCAGCACCCAGTCGCCCCGGTATTCCCGACCCAACGCGCAGCCCACGCCCACGCAGCAGCCGTCCTCAAGGAGAAGGCGGTCCACCTCCTCGGTGCGCAGGTCGGCCCCCTTGGCGTAGCGGGCCAGCGCCCTGCGGATGTCCTCGGCCTTGTCGCTCACCGGGAACACCCGGCGGCCGCGCTCCACCTTCAGGGGCACGCCCAGCCGCTCGAACAGCTCCATGGCGGCGCGGGTGTCGAAGGCGGAGAACGCCGAGTACAAAAAGCGAGGGTTGGTGCGCACGTTGGCAAGGAACTCCTCCTGCGTGCAGTCGTTGGTCACGTTGCAGCGGCCCTTGCCGGTCACAAGGATCTTCTTACCCGGCTTTTCCTCATGCTCCAGCAGGGTCACGGTGTGCCCCCGCTCCAGCGCGGCGCCCGCGGCCATCATGCCGGCGGCGCCCGCGCCCACTACGATCAAATGTCCCATTCGGCGTTTTCTCCCGTCTCATTTTTTGCCAGCAGCACCGCCAGCGTGAACAGCAGCAGCAGCGGATGCACGGTGGCGAGGTACATCACATAGGTACCGATGTTGAAGCTGACCACCTCCATGAAGGAGATCATGGCCGCCCGCAGCAGCGCCATGCCCAGCAGACCCAGCTGCAGCCACCAGAGCAGCGCCCCGCCGGTGCGGCGCAGGGCCAGCCCCCGCCGCAGGAACACCCACAGCGCGCAGACAAAGGCCACGGGCAGCGCCACCGAGTACAGCCCCTGCAGCACCCCAAAGGCGAAGAAGGCCAGCTTCTGCACCGGGCCGTAGTAGGCCAGCGCGGTGCCCGCCTGCGCGGCGAGATTGCACTTGGTGTTCAGGTAGTCCTCCCAGACGGCGATGTCCTCGGCGGTGCCGATGGAGATGCCGCTCTCATAGGGCGCGCAGCCCCGGAAGGTGACACAGTACACGATGCTGCGCGCAAATTCCGCAAGGGTGGGCAGCACGTTCTCCGGCCGGATGGGGGGCGCGGTGCCGCTGCGCACGCCGCCCTCGGCGGGCAGCACGCCGCTGTCGCACAGGGCGTTGATCTCGGCGGCCACACCGGCCCAGTAGGCCTCGGCGGTCTCGGCGGAGTCATAGATCCCCTCATAGCCGGCGGCGCGGCGGATGGCCCAGTAGAAGCTGCCGCTCTGGTAGTCCCCCAGCGCCGGATTCACGAAATCGTTGCGCATCTGGGGGTCTTCCTCCAGCCAGTACTCCAGCGGCTGCAGGGCCTCCACATGGGCGTAGAGCAGCTGCCGTACCTCAGCAGGGATGCTGACCAGCTCCACCGGCCGGGATTCCTTGACCCGCACCATCGCGCCGATGGCGTCGGCAAAGCTGCCGCCGGAGAAGTCACTCACCACAGAAACGCCGTACATCTGTTCGTTTTTGGCCTTCACCCCCGCAAGGCTGCCCCACAGGATCACCGCGGGCAGCACCAGAGCAAGGGTGCGAGTCAGGGTCAGCCGATGCCCCGCCCCATACCGCCGCGCCAGCAGCACGCACAGCACCACGCCGCCCGCCAGCAGGAAGGGCAGCAGCCAGATGCCGTCCTCACGGCAGAGCCACGCGGCGGCAAGACCGCAGCCCGCCATGACCAGCCACGGCAGGGTGCGGGCGAGGGGCTTTGCGGCGCGGAGGGCGTAGCCCACCAGCCCCGCGAAAAAGAACATACACAGCGCAGGGAAAATGTTGTCCCGGTAGACCCGCAGGGTGGGGGCGGCGCTGGCCGAGGGCAGGAACGCCATGGCCGCGAACACCGCAAGCTGCCGCCAGCGGCAGGCCAGCACCGGAGCCAGTGCCCGGGCGCAGGCCAGCGCGGCGGCGCACCAGAGCATCTGCCCCATGATGAGATAGGGCAGCTCCAGCTTGTCCAGAAGAGCCAGCCACAGGGCAAACAGCGGGTGCTTGGACAGGGTCAGATAGCCGTACTCGCCCAGCCACTGACCTGCTGAGACGCTCTGCGCCAGCGCGAAATACAGTTCATCGTCCAGCGGCGCGCCGCCGATCCATGTATAGAACATCTGCCGGCTCGCCAGCAGTGCCTTCGCCAGAAACACCGCCGCCGCGGCCAGCCAGAAGCCCGCCGGGGTCAAGGGGTGCTGTTCCAGCGTATGTTTCATTCGTTCGTAAAATTTCATCCCGTCACACCCGTGGTCAGCTCTGGATCTTCTCGATGCTCTCCACCAGATAGCTCTGGCGGCGGAAGACCATCTGCAGGATCAGGCTCAGGTACTTGATGACAATGGCCAGCACCGCGAACACCCCGGCAAAGCCCACTGTCAGCACGAACATGGTGGTGACCCAGCCCTCCACAAAGTCCCGGGTAAAGAACACCGCGAGGGTGTACAGCAGCTCCAGCAGGGCGATGAGCATCATGCCCCCCGCCACGCCGAGGCTGAACTTGAAGCCCGCGTCGGTGTACAGCACCAGACTGTCCACCGCCAGCGCGCTGTCGCCGGTGCGGCGGCTCATGCCGCCCTCAAAGGTCAGGCTGGCCTGCGCCAGACCGCTGGCCGCGTAGGCCGCCTTGCGGTAGGGCAGATTGGGGCTGATGGCGTGTACCCGGTTGATGGCGCGGCGGCTCAGCAGGCGGAACGCGTCGGTGCCGATGGCGTAGGCCGAGCGGCTGAACCGGTTGAACACCCCATAAAACAGCTTGCTGGCGGCCGCCTGACGGCTGGGGCCTACCGTGACCACGTCGTTGCCCTTGAGGGCGGTCTGATAGGCCTGCCAGATCAGCTCCGGGTCGTAGCACAGGTCGGCTGCGTCGAACTCATAGACAAAGTCGCCGATGGCACAGTCCTGCCCGGCGTTCATGCAAGGCTCCACCCCCTGCGCAAGGCTCATGTGCAGCAGGGTCAGTGGCTTGTCCAGATGCTCGGCGGCGAAGGCGCGCACCGCGTCGGCGGTGCCGTCGGTGCTGCAGTCGTCCACCGCGACCACCTCAAACTGGGCAAAGTGCCGCCCAAGCTGCTCGCACACCGCCTGCAGGAACGCCCCCACACGGGCGGCGTCGTTGCGCAGGTACACCACCGCGGATACAAAATTGCTCTCTTTTGCCTGGGTCATGTTACAGCACCTCGTCCAAATCGTATACGGTGTTGATCTTGCCGGAAAGCACGCTCACGAACACCGGCTCGTCGGAATACTTCCGCACCACGGTGGGGCGGGAATCGTCGATCTCACTGGCCTTCAGGATGGGCTTCATGCTGAACAGGCTGGAGTGATACTCGAACCCCAGCTCGTCCCGCATATACTTGCGGGCAAGCTGGCTCATGTAGGGCCACGCACTGGCGGGCTTGGCGGGGCAGGCGTCGCAGTTGTACAGGCTGCCCGGGCGGCACCGCCCCTCGCTGCGGCTCTGGCACTCAAAGGTGGGCAGGGCGTCGTAGCTGGTGACGTGGGGGGTGAAGGTGACGCTGGTCAGGCTGTGCAGCCCGGTGCGACCAAAGGGCATGATGGAGAAGAAGGGCCCGTCCATCACGGTGAGGCCGATGTCCCGCAGGCGGTCGTTGACCGTACACAGGATGATCTCGCACAGCTCGTATTTGATCTTGAACGGCTCAAAGCCCAGCATGGCGTGTACGTCGTTGACCCCCGCGTAGGTGGCGTTCAGCAGATAAGGGGTCTCGCATCGCCCGCCCGCGGTCTCCACCTGCCACACGCTGCCCGCCCGCCGGATGGCGGTGGGGGCGGCGCTGTACCGCACCTCCACGGTGGGCAGGGCGGCCAGCTTCTGCAGGAAGTGGTCCTTCAGGATCTGCGCGTCGTAGGTGTACTCCTTGGTCAGGAACGCCCCATCGCACATCCCCGGGTTGAAGTAGCGGGCGGGGTCCACACCGTCGCACCGGATGCGGGCGGCGTCACAGAACTTCTGGAATTCCGGGCCGGTGGTCCAGGAGAAGTGGGCGCTGGTGGCGTACACCTGCTCGAACTCGGTGAGGATGCAGAAGCCGTAGTCCTCACAGAAGCGGTCAAAGTACTTGGCGCTCTTGATGGCGGTGGAGTAGCTGCGGGGGTAGTGGTACCCCTGATGCACCCGGGCCTGATTGATGTAGGTGGCCCGCATAAAGGGGCCGGGGTCCCGCTCCAGCACCAGCACCCGCTGGCCCTTTTCGCCGCACCGGGCGGCGGCATACAGGCCGTACAGGCCCGCGCCGAGGATGATCTTGTCGTAGGTCATGGTAACACCGCTTTCGTGTGTGGATCGCGGCCGAGCGCCGCTTTTAGGGGTTGTACTTGCCCGCCAGCGCCGCGAACAGGATCTTCAGCAGGTTGGAATTGCCCTTGAAGCCCTTGATCTTGGTGGGGGCCGGCTCGTTTTTGGGATAGGCGCGCACCACCGGCACCTCGCAGGCCTTCAGGCCGAGCTGGGTGGCGCGCACGCTCAGGTAGGCCAGCAGCTCGTACCCGGCGAACACATCCCGGAAGGGCTGCACCGCCGGGTGGGTCAGGTACTCCCGGCTGTAGGCTCGGTAGGCGTTGGTGGTGTCGGTGAACCACTGCCCCGCCGCCAGGCTGATGACCGGGGCGTGGATGAAGCGCACCGCCAGATAGCGGCTGAGCGGGGTGTTGACGGCCTGACCGCCCCGGATGAAGCGGCTGCCCTGCACCAGATCGTAGCCCAGCTTCAGCTTGCGGATGAACAGGGGCACGCTCTCAATGGAGTCCTTGTTGTTTCCGTCGATGGTCAGAACGCCCTTGTAGCCCCGCTGCAGCGCGAACCACAGCCCCATGCGGAGCTGCGCGCCCTGCTTGCCGGGGCCAGTCTTGACCAGCAGGGTGTTCACCCCCCGGTCAGCGAGACCGCGGTGGGCCATGCTGCCGTCGGTGCTGCCGCCGTCGCACAGGATGATGTCGCACACCCCGTGGATCCTGGCCGCGTATGCCCGGTCCAGCTCGGTGAGGATGCGCTGCCCCTCGTTTATGATGGGGATCAGCAGGCAGTAGTCGCTGGTGCGGGGGAGAAATTCGGTGCTCTCATAGTCGGGCACACCGTCAAGACCGGTGATGCCCCGGGTGATGTAGTCGCTCATACGCTTGCGAATACCTCCTTCACATAGGTCAGGCAGCGGCGCAGCTCCTCCGGCTCCTGCGCCTTCATCTCCACCGAGACGAAGCCCTTGTACCCCACCGCGCCCAGCAGCAGGGCGAGCTGCCGGTGGATGGGGCGCTCCTGAATGGCGTTCAGCCCCGGCTCGCTGATGTGGATGTGGCTCACATACTTCATATCAAGGGCGAAGTCGGCGGGGTTCTCGCCGTTGGCGATCATGGTGCCCACATCCAGATTCACCGACAGGCCGGGCAGACCCAGCTTTTTCACCAGCGCGAAGGCCTCGCGGGTGGTGTTCAGGTAGTTGGTGTTGTAGATGGGCGGGTTGGCCTCCATGGCAAGGCGCACGCCGGCCTTGGCGGCGGCCAGACCCAGCCGGGCAAAGAAGGCTTCGGCCTCCTCAGGGCTGCGGCCCTCGGGCACATTCCGCTGGCGGGGGCAGCCGAACACAAGGCTGTCGCAGCGGCAGGCGCGGGCGAACTCATAGGCCATGGCGGTGTACTCCTCCAGCCGCACGGCGTCCTGTGCGTCAAAGATGCTGCCGGACTGCCCAAACCAGATGCTCTGCATACTGGGGATGACGAAGCCGTACTTCTGGTACATCACCCCTGCGAACAGCGCCGCGCCGTTCAGGCACTCATAGGGAGCTTCCGGGAAGATGCGGGTGGGGGCGATCTCAAGGCCGGTGTAGCCCAGCTCCTTCATCAGCTCCCAGGCAAGCTCGTCGTGCTCGGCGGCCCAGCCCAGATTGGACGCTGCCAGCTTCATCTCACACCCATCCTTTCATAAAGGCGGCGATGTCCGCCAGTTCTTCTTCCTCGGTGCAGAGGTAGCCCTCCGCGCCGCCCAGCAGCTCGGCGTGGCGGCTGCGCAGGTCGTAGTCAAAGGGGGCGGCGGCAAGATGGTTCTCGAACGTCCGCCCGGTCAGATGCTCATACACCCGCGCCGCGCTCACCGGGGGCGGGGTCAGGTTGACGGTGCGCAGCCCGGCGGCCAGACACTTCTCAATGTCGCTCCACAGCCGGCGCAGGTCATAGAACTGGTACACCGAGCGGCTGTCGGTGAAGGCCAGCGCGTTCCAGTCATTGCCCTCAAAGAAGGCCCGCAGGGCGGCGGCATCCACCTGCCCGTTCAGCTTGTAAAAGCCGTTGCCCGCGTCGCTGTAGCCCGCCCGCACCAGTGCGCTCTTTGCCGCCAGCTCCTCATACTTGGCAGGGCGCAGCATGGCAGGGGTCAGAGTGTGCAGGTCATACAAAAAGTTCTTTTTCAGCCCGATGCCGTACAAGGCGGGCAGGCGCAGGATCAGCGCGTCGGGCCAGTCCTCCCGCACCCACTGCTCCAGCCGCAGGCGGTTGGCCCCATAGGGGGCGAGGCCCTCGGCGGACATGGGGCTGTCCTCGTATTTGCCGCGGCTGTCGGCGTAGACCGCGATGGAGGAGATGAGCACCACCTGCTTCGGGGCAAGGCGGCGCAGGTTCTCCCGGGCGGCGGCCATCACCGCCAGATCGGCAGCGGGGTCCTGATTGGCCAAAAACATGGCGGCGGGCACACCCGCGTAGACCACAAGGCCGTTGTCTTTGCCGAAGCCCTCGGCGATGTCGGTGGAATGGTACGCCGCATCAAAGGCGTGCGCGGCCATCAGGTTGCCGCCCACGAAGCCGGTGCTGCCCACCAATACGGTGTCTGCCATGTGTGGTCCCTCCTGTTTTTCAGCGGATGCGGGGGCAGTCAGGCGCCGCCCGCCGCACGCACAGTTATACAGATATCATTATACAAAATTACGGCACAAAGCGCAACGGAGAGCGGGGCATTCCGCTCCGCTTCTTGAACCGCCGCCGGGCAGGGCGTATAATAGAGCCATCCCGCAGAACATCTGCCCCGCAACGGAGGTATGCCCCATGAAAAAACTCACCGCCCTGCTCCTCGCGCTGCTGCTGGCCCTGTTTGCGGCCGGCTGCGGCTCCGACTCGCTGGACACCCACATCTACTTCAACTTTGAGCCTGCCGACGTGGCGCAGGCGGAGATGTTCCGCTACGCCGGCACCGCCGACGGCGCGGAGAAAAAGACGGTCACCGCCGAGGAGGACATCCGCCTCCTCATCGGGATGCTGGAGCAGCTTCCGCTGGACGTCTCTTCCGTGGAGCAGACCGTGCCCGCCGGGATGTTCAGCCTGCGCTTCACCATGCAGGACGGCGGCACCCTTGAGGTGGTCTACGCCGGCTATGGCGAGGGCGGCGGACGGGTGTCCCTCGCCCCGGACCACGTCCCGCTGTTCACCAGCGATGGTGATCTGGGCCGGTACTGGGACGATCTGAACGGCACCTATGAGGCCGTCCCCGCCGCCGAGAGCGAGCTGCCCAAATTCCCGGACGGCAGCGTTCCGCTGGCATAAACCGCACAAAAACAGCCCGCAAACGGGGGTCTCTCCCCCATTTGCGGGCTTCTTTTTTTTGGAGTATCGCTCAGCCCAGCAGCTTGGCCGGGTCGGTGTAGCGGCCGCCCTCCAGCACCTCAAGGTGCAGGTGAGCACCCATGGCGGACTCGGCAGGCACCGTGCCGATGGTGCCCAGACGGTCACCCACCCGCACCCGGTCGCCGGCCTTCACCTCAGGCTTGGCAAGCCCCTGATACCGGTAGATGCGGTCGCCGTCCGACACCTCGGCCGTCCAGCCCCACACCGCGTCCTGAAAGACCGCAGTCACCTCGCCCGGTGCGGCGGCCTGCACCGACGCGTCGGCATCGCAGGCGATGTCGATGCCGTTGTGGGTGCGCCAGTCGCCCAGCGTGGCATTATACACCAGCTCATCGCCGCTGTAGGCGGCGGCGATCTGCCCACTCACAGGCCAGGCAGAGGGCGACACAGCCGCATCGGCAGGCGGCGTAGAGGGTGCGGGCGCGGCAGGCGGCGCGGAGGAGGTAGACTCCTGCGGCTGCGGCGGGGAGGACGGCTGCAAGGGCGCGGGCTCCACGGGCACATCCTCGGTCTTCTGTTCCACCGGCGCATCGGGCCAATCCCATGTGAATTCCTCCTCCGTCTCATAGCCCGGGTCGCTGACCACGGGGTCGTTGTTCAGGCGTTCCACCACCGTGCGGATGGCCCACGCGCTGGAGGCTGCCGCCGCCAGAATGCAGGCCACCAGCGCCAGATAGAAGCCTTTATCCCGCAAAAAGGATGTAAATCGGTTCATTTGTACGCTCCGTTCCCGGCGCCCTGCCGTGGGGCTGTGGTGCGCCGCAGTTTGTGTATCGTATCGACACCCATAGTTTGCAGCACCCCGGGCGGGAATATTCACGCCCCGCGCCCCGGGTTTTGAAAGATTTGCGCCGGCTGTTTCGTATTTAGAACAAAGGCATCAGACCCTACACAGAAAGGATGGGACACTATGATCATCACCACCACCCCCAGCATCGAGGGACATGAGATTTTGGAGTACCGTCAGGTGGTCTTTGGCGAGGTCATCTCCGGCGTGGACTTCGTGAAGGACTTCGCTGCGGGGCTGTCCAACTTCTTCGGCGGCCGCTCCGGCACCTATGAGGAGGAGCTGGTGCAGGCCCGCAGCCAGGCCATGCGCGAAATGGAGCAGCGTGCCCGGGACGTGGGCGCCAACGCCATCGTGGGCGTGGACATCGACTACGAGGTGCTGGGCAGCGACAACGGGATGCTCATGGTCACCGCCAGCGGCACCGCCGTGGTCATCCGCTGACCCGCCAAAACAGCAAAAACGCGCCCCCTCCCGCCGTGGGAAGGGGCGCGTTTGCATTTTATTTCACGGCTTCCGCCGTTTGCTCAGGGTCAGGCTCGGTCTCAGCCGGCGGCGAGGGCGGCGGCAACGGAGCCGCCCCCTTGGGCAGCATAAAGGAGGATGTGTGCCCCTTCAGCGGGATGCTCAGCACCAGCGCGATGCCCAGCGCGATGCCCACCGCCACCTTGAAGGTCTCCACGCCCTTCATTGCGGTCATGGCGCTGTTGCCCTGAATGAAGTAGTAGGCCGTGTAGTAGATGCCCGAGCCGGGCACCAGCGGGAAGATGCCGCCCAGCAGGAACACGATCACCGGCGCACGGCGGGTAATGGCAAACCAGCGGGCCAGCGCCGCCATGGGCAAGGTGGCAAAGAAGCGGGCCATAGGCACGCTCATGCCAAGCTGCTGACTCAGGCGGTAGGCCAGCCAGCCTATGGCACCGGTGATGGCGCATGGGACGTAGTGGCGCTTGTCCACCTGAAACAGCGCCGCATAGGCCACACTGGCAAGACCGGAACAGAGGGTCTCCAGCAAAAGGGTGGTCAATTCCACAACACAAGCCCCCCTCCCAGCAGATTTACAAGACCCAGCGCGGCACCCACACCGATGGCCACCGAGCCGGCGGCAAAAAGAGCATCGATGAGACGGATGGTGCCCGCCAGATAATCACCGCTCACATAGTCGCGGATGCCCATGGTCACGGCCACGCCGGGGGTCAGAGGCATCAGCGCGCCAATGGCGGTGGTCTCCACATCCAGCCACGGGCAGATCACCTGCACCAGCGAAACAGCGCACACCAGCATGGCCGCGCTGGCCAGCCGGGCAAAGATGCGGTTCATGCCGGTGCGGGCCAGCATCACCATGGCATACTGCACCATGCCGCCTACCGCGCCGGCGATCAGACACTCCAGCACATTGCCGCCGAAGATGTAGCCGAAGCAGACGCTGCCGGCGGCGCAGGCCAGCACCTGATCCCGCACGGTCATGTCCGGCATGGCACGCACCTGCTCCAGCCGAACTTTCGCGCCGTCCAGATCCAGCACGCCGTTGGCGATCTCGCGGGACATCTCGTTGATGGCTTCCACCCGACCCATGTGCATCCCGTTGCGGGGGCTGTGGCGCACCTGCGCGTGGGCGCTGTCCCCCTTCAGGCTGGCAATGATGCCGTTGGTAAGCACGTAGGCCTCAAAGCCTTCCGCGCCCAGATTTTTCGCGATGTACACCATGGTCTGCTGGGCGCGGAAGGTCTCCGCACCGTTGGCCAGCAGCAGGATGCCCGCGTCCACCGTAAACTGCAGGATCTCCCGGTCCCTCTTATCCACGGATGGCCTCCCGAACCTGACCGAACGCCTCATAATGGCTGTACAAATGGCGGGCGATGACCTCCATCAGCAGGAAGTCCTCCTCGCTGTCGATGTCCAGAATGCCGGTGTCCATCATCAGGGTGACGTAGGTGCGGGCCTCCCAGATGTTGTGGGTGGCGTTCCCGGCGAGAAAATCACGCTCATACACATAGATGCTGGCGTTTACGTCAAAGAAGCTGGGGGCCTGCTGGCGGGTGGCGAACCACACATCGCCGATGCCCCGCTCGATGTGGTCGCCGCAGTCCTTGACCATGTTGAAGCAGGGATTGCGGCGGCTCTCAGTGGCGCTGTACACGAGCTGCAGGTCGTCGCGGGCGGCCTTCATCTCGTAGGCGTTGGCCAGATCCTGCGCGGTGCGCAGCGGGCTGGTGATGTCCAGATCCATCACATAGTCGTAGACAAAGCCCCGGGCCTGCTCCATACGGGTCAGGCTGTCCTGAATGACCTCCATCTTGGGCACGGTGTCGCCGCCCAGCGCCTCACAGCGGGGCAGGAACACCACCTCGGGGTACTTGGCCGCCACCAGCTCCGCCAGCTCCTGACTGTCGGTGTTCAGAGCGATGTCCGCCTGCACCTCGGGGTGGGCGGCAAGAAACAGGTTCGCGGCGGCCAGACTGTAGTAGACCAGCGGCTTATCGCAGAAGGTCTTGAGGTTCTTATTTTTAAAGCCCTTGCTGCCTGCGCGGCCGCAAACCGTGATAAGCAGTTTTTTCATGATCCTTTTCCCTCGTTTCACATCGTTGTGGGGACGTCCTGCGCGGTCTCGCCCAGCGTCAGCTTCAGCACCTCCAGCGCCAGACGGGGCGGGTTGATGCTCTCGCCGCTGCCGGTGAGGGCGTAGTCCACAAAGTATTCCATCTCCCGCTCGTAGCGGCGGTTCACCGGCTCGTCGTGGTGCTGCACGGTGCCGTCCTCCAGCGTCAGGGTGCCCGCGCCGAAGTCCGCCGTGACCGTGCCATGCTCGCACAGCAGCTCGATGCTGCGGCGGTAGCCCCGGCCGAAGTAGTCCAGATGCACCTCCGCCAGCAGCTTGGGGTACCGGGCGATGTACACCGACAGGTCGTCCGAGTCGATCTCCAGATGGCTGTAGGTGCCCTTGAAGTTGTACACCTGCTCGGGTACGCCGAACAGATCCACCAGATAATCCCACTCGTGGATCAGGTCGATGGTCACGCCGCCGCCCATGTCCTTGTGGGCGGAATAAACGGTGCGGTAGTCCACCCCGGGCCGCCAGTCGGGCAGATAGGAGGAACAGATGACCCGCGCCGAATAGGGGCGCAGCATGGGCAGAAGCTGCCGCAGTGCCACCATGGCGCCGCACCAGCGCATGGGCGCAGCCACATAGGCCTTCTGATGCTCGTCCAGCCCCAGCGCCGCCAGATCATAGCCGGTGGCCTCGAAGATGGGTTTTTCAATGAAGAGGGCCTTCGCCCGCCCCGCCAGCTTGCGGATCACGTCCGCGTGCAGGTGGGTGGGGTTGGTGATGAAGGCCAGATCATACTCACCCAGCTCGTTCCAGTCGGTGTACTGGGCGTGCAGCAGCTCGGCCACGCCCTCCCGCAGAGGCCCGTGGCCGCTGCGCAGGGCGTCCGCCTGCAGCTCGATGCCCCGGCTGTCGCACAGGGCCACAAGGTTTTTCAGGTGCCGGGTTCCGATGGAACCCAGCCCGATGAAGAGTGCTTTCATGGGTATCACATCCTCAAAAAATGGGTCATATCACGCCTGCTCGATGCGCTCGATCAGGTCGATGGTCTGCTGATCCTGCTCAAAGCTGTAGCGGGGGGCTTCCTCCCCCTTCAGCACCGCAAAGAAGTTGGCCAGCTCGTCCACATAGGCGTTCTCCACCACGTTGTCGCTGTAGCGGCTGTCATGCTCGAAGGTCTCGTAGGTGACCACCGGGCGCTTCTCCTTGGCGGCGTGGTCGTAGTCGTACAGGCTGGTGGGGTTGCCCTCCCAGAACAGGTGCAGACCCTCGCCGAAGCACTCAAAGTTGCGCACCGCCTTGGGGCTGACCACGTCCGCCGCCAAAAAGCCCTTGGTGCCGTTCTCATGCCGCAGGGTGACGAACCAGGTGTCCGCGTAGGGCACCTCCAGCTCGCTCAGCTTGTCCCGCATCACCTGCACCGAGGTCACCGGGCCGAAGGCGTCCAGCAGCCAGGGCAGGTCGATGCCGAAGATCTCCCGCACGCCGCCGGTACGGGCGTCGCTCATGAAGAAGTTCTTGTAGCTCTCCCAGGGGTGCCAGTCGGGCAGGTACTGGCCGATGTGGTAGATGTAGTTCACGGGCTTGCCGAACTCGGCCACCCGGCGCTTGATGTACTGGGTCTCGCCCCGGTACAGCATGGTGCTGGACAGGAACAGGGGCAGGCCCTTTTCCTTCGCCTTGGCGATGTTTTCGGCGTAGCCGTCGTCCACCAGATTCAGCTCGGTGAACACCGGCAGCCCCGCGTCCAGCAGCTCGCCGATGATGCCGCTGTGGGTGATGGGCGCGGTGCAGACCAGCGCCGCGTCCGGGGTCTCAGCCTTGACCGCCTCACAGATGGAGGGATAGGCGGCGATGCCCAGCCCCTCCGCCTCTGCACGGCGGCTCTCGGTCATGTCCACGCCGCAGAGCTGGATGCCCGCGTCCATGCCCTTGGCAAGGCGCGCGCGGCGCTTGCCCATGCTGCCCAGACCAACGATCAACAGTTTCATGGGATAACTCCCCCTTGTCTTTTATGATACCGGCTCTGCCGGGTTGTGCCAGTCCGCGGGCACCGGGCCGTCGTAGAAGGCCTTGGGCGCGCCGAACCCCGGGCGGGCAAGCTCCTGCTCCAGCACCCGCACCATGCGCGCGCTGGTGTCGCCGCCGTTGTAGGGGCTGACCGTTTGCTTCGCCCGCGCGATGAAGGCGGGGCTTTTCGCGGTGTTCAGGGCGGCGGTGATGGCCGCCTCCTCTGCGGGGCAGCACAGCACGTTGGCGCAGACGATGCGCCCCGCCTGACGGTCGCCGATGTTGAGGGTAGGCACCCCGAAGGTGGGCGTCTCCACCACACCGCTGGAGGAATTGCCCGCCACCAGCGCCGCACAGCGCAGAGCGGCCACATACCGCACCACGCCCAGGCTGGTGAAGGCCGCCGCCCGCTCGGGCCGGGCCGCCGCCCACTCGTCCCACATTTGGTTGATGGCCGCGCCGCCCGCGTCCGCGTTGGACTTGGTGATGAGCCAGTTCAGGGTCGGCTCCCGGTCCATGGCCGCCAGCAGCGCCTGCATCTGAGCCATGGGGTCGGCATCGCCGGCGGTCTCCGGGTGGAAGGTCACCAGACCAAAGGGCTTCTCCCCCCAGTGCTCCAGCCCCAGGCTCGCCAGCAGGTCGGCGCGGCTCATGGGCGGGATGGTGCGCAGGTTCTCGTCCCCCAGCCCGCCAAGCTGATACACCGTCTCGGGTGCCTCACCCATGCGGATGACCCGGGCGGCGTACTCGCCGCAGCTCGGGAAATGCAGATGGGCGATCTTGGTGATGCAGTGGCGGTAGTACTCGTCCGCCGCGCCCAGCGTCACATCGCCGCCGCTGATGTGCACCACCGGCACCCGCTGCAGCGCCGCCGCCTGTGCCGCGGCGAAGATCTCATACCGGTCGCCCAGCAGCAGCAGAGCCGCGGGGCGGTTCTCCTCAAACCAGCGGGCAAATCGGTCGATGGTGCGGCACACCGCGCCGGCGGTGGCCAGCGGGCCGGTCTCCCCCTCCAGAATGGGGATGCGGGCCGCGATGGGCAGCCCGTCCGCCTCGATCTCCCGCACGGTCAGGCCGTACTCCTCGGCCAGATGCGCGCCGGTGACCAGCAGGGCGGTGGCCAGCGTTTCACTGGCTTGCAGGCGGCGCAGCACCGGGCGCAGCAGACCGTATTCGGCCCGGGTGCCGGTGACCACCGCCAGAGTTTTCTTTTTCATGGGGCGTTCTCCCCTTTCTGTCATTTCACCGGGGTCAGCATCCCGTCGCTCACCCGGTAGAGGGTCGCCTCCTCGGCGGGCTGCGCAAACAGGTGCGCGGTCTGCTCGGTCAGCGCGTCGCTGAGCCGGTAGACGTACACATAGGTGCTGTTTTCCAGCGCCTGCTCCCACCGGGCGGGATCCTCCCAGCCCTCGGTGGTGGACCAGGTCTTGGTGGGCGCAAAGGCCAGCGCCAGCGCCTTCACATCGTACTCCCAGCCCCACTGCCCGGCGTCCCCGATCAGCAGGCCGATGCGGTCGGCGGCGGGGTCAAGGGTCACCTCGTCCAGCCACTGCTCCGCATCGATGGTGGCCTGCGCGTCGGACAGCACCGCCTGGGTGCGCTGCATGGAGAAGGGCGGCAGCACCCACAGCATGGCGCTCTTGCGGATCATCAGACCCGCCAGCAGCACATATACCGCCAGCGCCGCCGGGATGATAAGGTTGCGCTTGGGGCGGCGGCTGTCGGGCACCGACAGGCTGAAGTTGGCCAGCAGCATCAGGCCGCTGCACACCGCGAAGATCAGGTAGGTGAAGAGGTACCGCTCCTGACTGGGGCAGGTGGGGGTGGCCTCGAACTCACTGTACAGATACAGGTAGAGCAGACCCAGCGCGTAGGCGGCAAAACCCGCCAGCACCGCCGCAAGGGTCACCGCGCCCTGTTTTTTCTGCTGACTGCGCAGACCCCAGTACAGGTACGCGGCACACACGCCGCCCACCAGAATGTAGTACCGCTTGGAGGTGAACAGCAGGTTGAAGAAATACTTCACCCGGGCGGCGCGCATTGCCTCCATCTCGGCGGCAGTGAGCTGGGACAGGTCGTTCTCCTCGATGACGCCAAAGGCGTTCTCGGACACGCCCGACACCGACTCGATGGCGTCGTCGCTCCACGGGGTGCTCACGTTCCACGCGGCCTCCACGCCGTTCATGCCCCGGTACAGGCTCCAGCTCTGCCGGAACAGCAGCGCGAACAGCAGGATGGCCACCGGGACGATCAGCAGACGGATCCACCCGGCCCGGTCGGCGGGGCGGCCGCTGCGGGCAAGGCGGGATGCGAAGATGATGAGGGCCGCCAGCAGCACCAGCACCATGCCGGTCTCCTTGGTGAGGGCCAGCACCGCCGCGCCGCCGCACAGGCAGACCAGATCCGCCGTGTCGATGCGGTCGGTGCGCAGGGCGGTGAACACCACCCACGCCATGACCAGGCCCAGCAGGGCGTCCACATACATGGAAACAAACGCGTTTTCGTAGAACACATGGGGCAGCACCATCAGGGCCGCGCCCATGAGCAGGGTCTTCCACCACTGCTTGCGGCTGGCACAGCGGAAGGCGGGCAGGATGCAGCTCAGCATCAGCATATCCAAGCCGAAGTAGGCCGCCTCCAGCCAGTGTTCCCCCGCAAACCGGGCAAAGAAATACTCAAACAGGCTGGATGCCGGGGGATACCCCCGGAAGGTGGTGCTGGACAGAGGGACGCAGTGGTGCTGATCCAGCGCGATCATGTTCCGCACCGCCAGCGCCCAGTGGCTCAGGTCGTCCCAGACCACGGCACGGCGGCCCGCGGTCAGGCAGACCACCCACACCGCCAGCAGCGCCATGGCCGCAAGGCTCACGCCCCACTGCCTGGCCACCCGGGCACGGCCGCCCAGCCCGGCAAGCCCCTCCGGCTTCACCCAGAGACGCACCAGCCAGACCGCCGCCGCCAGCGCGCCCGCCCACACCAGCCCAAGGCCGATGCGCAGGTCGCCCAGCAGGCCGCCCAGATACAGCAGCAGAATGATGGCGAAGGCCGCCGGGGCGGCGGTCTCCACCGGTTTGCGGCGCAGCAGCGCGGCCAGCGCAAAGGCGATGACCAGCCACACACACCACTGAAACAGCACCATCATGGTCACTTTTCCGTCCTTTCAAGCTTCAGATCGGGGAGGCTCACAGCCGGATCGGCTCGTCCTCCTCAAAATCGCAGGGAGCCGCCTTGCCCAGCACCTCGTACCAGCGCATGGGGCTGATGCCGTCACCGGGGCGCTTGGTGGTCAGGTTTTCGGCGGTGAACACCTCGCCCTGCCGGATGGGCTTTGCCGCCACGATGCTCTTGCGGGCAATGGGCTTGTTCTTGGCCTCGCTGGGACTGACCACCTTGCCGGTGCCGCCCATGGCCTTTTCGATGTTGCGCACGGCGGTGACCATGGCGGTCAGCTCTGCCGGGTCAAGGCTGGCCTGCTGGTCGGGGCCGGGCAGGCTCTTGTCCAGCGTGAAGTGCTTCTCGATGACCACCGCGCCCAGCGCTGCCGCCGCCACGTCGCACTCCCAGCCGTTGGTGTGGTCGGACAGACCCACCGGCAGGCCGAACTGCTCGTTCAGATCCAGCATGGCCATCAGGTTGGCGTCCTCGTAGGGGGTGGGGTACTCGGTGTTGCAGTGCAGCAGCACCACCTCGGGGCAGCCGCTCTCCTCCAGAATGGACAGGGCGTCCTCGATCTCGCTCATCACGCTCATGCCGGTGGACAGGATGACCGGCATCTTGGCGCGGCCCACCGCCTCCAGCAGGGGCAGGTTGGTGATCTCGCCGCTGGGCACCTTCATGTAGGGCAGACCCAGCCCCGCGAGGAACTCCACGCTGGGCAGGTCAAAGGGCGCGGACAGGTATTGGATGCCGATGGAGTCGCAGTACTCCTTCAGCTCCTTATGGGCCTCGAAGCCGAAGTGCAGCTTGCGCACCATTTCGAGCTGGCTCTCGCCCTCGCCGGTGGTCTGCTTCTGGTAGTCGGCCTTCTGGGCAAATTTGCTGATGACCAGCTCGGGCACGGCGGTCTGGTACTTGACCGCGGACGCGCCGCACTCCTTGGCCACGCGGGCCATCTCCTTGGCCATCTCAAGGCTGCCGTTGTGGTTCACACCGGCCTCCGCGATGATGTATACGGACATAATTCCACCTCACTGGGGGGTCAAAGTTGATGGGTTCGGTCAAAGGCAAACGGGTCAGGTGCCCTCCTCCATGCGGCGGCGCATGGCGTCCAGCTCTTCCATCTGGCCCATGTCCATCCAGCTGCTCTCGCTGATGGGGTACACGCCCACACGGCGGCCGGCGGCGCGGTACTTCTCCATAATGGTGGGGAAGCCCTGCTTCACGCCGTCCTCCAGATCCCGCACCACCTCCGGCTCCACCACATAGACGCCGGTGTTGGTGAGGAAGTTCATCTCGGGCTTCTCGCGCATGGCGCCGATCTCGCCGCCCTCGGCCAGCTCCACCACGCCGTAGGGGACGGTGAAGTGCTTGAAGGCGCAGACCATGGTGATGACGTTGCCCTGTTTTTTATGGTAGTTGTAGATGTCGCCGAAGTCCGCGTCGATGAGGATGTCGCAGTTGGACAGGAAGAAGGTGGAATCCATCTGCCCCTTCAGCAGGCACAGACCGCCGCCGGTGCCCAGCGGCACCTCCTCGTCCACATAGCTCACCGAGTAGTCCTTCTCCAGCTCGTTGAAGTAGGCCTTGATCATGCCCCGCTTGTAGTTCACGATCAGGCGGAAATCGTCGCAGCCGAAATCCCGGAAGCGCCCGATGATGTGCTCCAGAATGGGCTTCTCGCCCACCGGGATGAGGGGCTTGGGCAGGATCTTGGTGTAGGGATACAGCCGGGTGCCCAGCCCGCCCGCCATGATGACCACCGGGATGCCGGCGCGGCGGCGGTTGTCCACGTCCATGCCCTTGGCAAACACGATGTCCGCCAGCCGGCCCTGCTTGTCCAGCAGGGGGATGGCGTCGATGGTGTGGGCTTCCATCAGGGCCTTGGCCTCGCCGCGGCGGCCCAGCGGCAGGGTCTTGGGGGCATAGTTCACCGCAAGGCGCACCGGATCCTCCAGCGCGCCGCCCCGCAGGATGAATTTGCGCAGGTCGCCGTCAGTCACCACGCCCTTCAGCACCCCCTCGGGGGCCACGAACAGAATGCGCTGACCGGTCTCGTCCAGCTTTTTCATGGTGTCCAGTACGGACATCTCCTCGCTGATGCACAGCTCTTCCAGTTTCAGCATGGGGTCACTTCCTCACAGGTGTTTTTCGGTGGGGTGCGGCGGCTCACAGCTTCAGCAGCACCTCGATGACCCGCCGGGCGTCCTCCACGCTCAGGTTGGTGGAGCAGGGCAGGTTGATGATCCTCGCGCGGTAATCCAGCGCCTTTTCCAGCCCGTAGGCCTGGCTGCCGGGGTAGTCGGCCTGCTCGTGGATGAGCGCCCACACAGGGCGCACCTGGATCTTCTCTGCCTTCAGCGCGTCGATGATGGCGTCCCGGTCGTGGCGGTCGTCCTCCAGATACAGGCTGAAGAACCACTTGTTGGGGCGCACCCCGTCCTCCACAAAGTCCAGAATGCGGTAGCCGTTCTTGCCGTGCAGCTCCTTCTTGTACAGATCCCACAGCAGGTGCTTGTGGGCGATGAAGCCCTCGAGCTGCTCGATCTGGGCCAGACCCAGCGCGGCCTGCAGGTTGGTCAGGCGGTAGTTGTAGCCCACCTCGTCATGCAGGAACTGCAGCTCGTCCGCCTTGGCCTGGGTGGACAGGTGCTTGGCGTGCTCGGCCCAGTCGGGGTGGTTGGACACCACCATGCCGCCCGCACCGGTGGTCATGATCTTGTTGCCGTTGAAGCTGTACACGCCCACGTCGCCGATGGTGCCGGCGAACTTGCCCTTCAGGGGGCCGTCGGTGTAGTGGGTGCCCAGCGCCTCAGTGGCGTCCTCGATCAGCACCAGCCGGTACTTCTCGGCGATGGCCATCAGGGCGGGCATATCCGCCATGTTGCCGAACACATGGACCACCACCATAGCGCGCACATGGGCGCCGGTGGCCTTGTCGATCAGCTTATCCCCCTGCAGCTCGCACTTGGTGGCGCAGAACTCCTCCACCGCGGCGGGGTCCAGACACAGGCGGTCGTCACAGCCGATAAAGACCGGCTCGGCCTTCATGTAGCGGGTCATGGGGTTGACCGCCGCGATGAAGGTCAGCGTGGGCACGATCACCTCGTCCCCCTGCTGAATGCCGGAGATCATGGCCGCCAGATGCAGGCCGGAGGAGCCGCTGTTGCAGGCAACGGCGCGGGGCATCCCCACATAGTCGGCGATGGCCTGCTCGAACTCGCCCACCTTGCTGCCACCGGTGGAGACCCACTCGCTGACGACCGCTTCGTTCACGTATTTTGCTTCATTGCCCGAAAAGTTGGGGACGGACAGAGGAATAAAATTCGCCATAAACGTGACCTTCTTTCTGTGTTCGTGGTTTTCTAACGTTTTTCTCTCGCCTCTATTGTACCGCATTTTGGCGGTGCGTGGGGCTGTTTTGTGCAACTTTCAGCCCGCAGAGCCGGGATTTTGTCGTTTTTTGATAAAATCGTCTCCATGCGGTGGACATTCCGTGCAGTTTGACCGCAATTCAAAGCCAAGAGCCGACCGGCTGCCACCCGCCTAAATATACAAATGGTAAAATTAACGCTTGTTTTTACGCAAAGTTTGCACTTTCAGCCACGCCTGCCGCGCCAGCGAGACCGCCGCCGCCAGCATACCCGGGTACAGGATCAGGCAGAACACCTCGTACCAGCTGGGCACGAAGGTGCTCAGCGCGCCCGCCGGCTCATTCATGGTGATGGCGGCGAAGTCGATGAGCACCGGCTTGCCCGGGTCGGGGCTGCAGGGGTCCAGCCGCAGGGCGGTGATGGTGCCGTAGGGCAGGGTGTATCGGCTGCTGCCGTCGGGCAGCTTCTCGGGGAACACCCGCTTGTCCTGACTGAAATCCTCCCCGGCGCGGGTGGTGTAGTACAGGCAGGTCTCCCGCGGCTCGGTGGAGTAGGCCGCGTCCACCCGCAGGGTGCGCACCGCCTTGTTCTCCTCGTTGTACCAGATCATCTGGGGGTCGCCGTCCAGCGTCAGCCAGCGGCCGTCCTCCTGCTGCTGCAGGCCCGCCAGCACGAACTGCTCCGGCTGCATCCCCTCCGGGGCCAGCCCTCCGCCCGCGCGGGTGAGGCCGTCCGCCGTGAACTGGTACAGGCACACCACCAGCCAGCCCAGGATGCACACCCCATAGCACAGCTTGGGAATGGGGGCCTTCATGCGCCCCAATTTTTCAAGAAAACGCTTCATCGGGGCACCTCCATCTCCACAGGGCTGTACACGCCCTCGCCGTCCACCCGGTAGACCAGCGTCCCGCCGGTCTCGGCGGCGGCCAGCCCGTCGGTGAACAGCCCGGCGTAGCTCTGGGTGAACAGCTCGTCCACCCGGTCAAGGTACAGGTACCCGCAGCCGGTCTCCTCCACCAGCGCGGCGAACTCCTCCGCCGTATAGGGGTGGTAGTAGTAGCCCTCCACGCTCTCCGCCGAGGGGCGCAGCTCCTCCACGCCGAAGGTACCGCCGCCATCGCCGGAGTAGTCCACGATCTGGGGGTAGAAGTCGTAGCAGGCGGTGAACCAGTGCAGACCGTTGTCCCCCTGATACACATAGAACAGCCGTTCGTCCCCGGTGACCGCGGACACCGCTGCAGCGCGGGTCTGCTGGATCTTCCGGTCGGCAAACTCTGCGTCCGAGAAGCCCAGCACGCTGAGCTGGGGCAGCACCATCTGGTTCACCCGGAAGAGCATCAGCGCCGCAAGGCACAGAACGCCCGCGTGCCCCAGCAGATCCAGCCGGGGCTTTTTCTGCATGGCGAGGCTCACCAGCGCCAGCGCGATGAGGAACCAGCCGATGTAGTAGGTGTAGACGTAGCGGTTGTAGTCCTCCAGCCGCTCGGCCTGGAAGGGCTTGAAGATAAAGCCGTAGCTCAGCGCCAGCATCAGATTGTACCCGCCGAAGCAGACGGTGCTGAAGAAGGCGGTGAGGGCGATGCGCACCCGCAGCGCCCGCTGCCCCGCCACCAGCCACGCGGCGAAGAACAGCGCCAGAATGAAGGCGGTGAGCACCACGCCCTGCCCCAGCATGGACAGGGTGCCGTCGCTGGTGATGTACTGGTGCCACATATCGTCCATGGCGGTGTAGAACTGCGCCCGCCGGGCCTCGTAGTAGTCCCCCACCGGCTGACCCAGCAGCATCAGAATGCCGTTGATGGCCACGGTGATCACATCCGGGCTGGTCTCACCCATGCCGCCCTGCTCCGCATTTTGCAGGGCGAGGGCCAGCGTGTAGCCGCCCCAGCCCCGGTAGGCCAGCAGCGGCGCGGCGAAGCAGGCGGCGGTGAAGCCCAGCCGCTTGGGCAGGCCCCGCACCCACGCCCGCACCCCGGTGAGCTGGTCGTCGGCGGGCACCAGCAGCCAGTCGGCCGCCACAAGCCCCGCGCCGGCCAGCGCCAGCACAAAGGTGTTGCTCTTGATGAGGGCGGAGAAGGCCAGCACCGGCAGAATGGCCCACTTGGGGCCATCCGACTCCCGCAGTGCCAGCCACAGCGCCACCGTGCCGCCCAGCACAAGGCCGGAGGGGATGTCGCCGTAGGCGGTCAGGTAGACGGTGCTGAGGAAGATGGTGTGGTTGTAGGTGGTGAAGAACCAAGGCACGCACCAGCAGATGGCCGCCAGCGGCACCGCAAGGCGGTACTGCTTCCAGCCGCACAGACCCAGAATGGCCGCGAAGCAGGCAAAGGCCAGCAGGTCGTAGGCCAGATAGACCTTCCAGTCGGCGTACTGCCCCAGCGCCTGCACAAAGTAGCCCAGCGTGATCAGGCAGGGCGACTGGGTGGCCTGCCACGGCCAGGATACGGGGGCCACGGTGTACAGGCCGTGGGTCTGATGGGTGAGCTTGGCGGCGGTACCCCAGAAGCTCATCTCGTCAAAGTCGGTGAACATGGGCCGGCGCACCCCGAAGTAGACCGCGAAGGCCAGCGCCATCGCCCAGAACAGCACCGCCCCGGGGGTGATCAAACTGCGCCAGCCGGCGCGGTGCTTCCACAGGGCATAGATGCCCAGCGCGAAGCCCGCCCCGTACACCGCGAACACCGCGGGCCGCAGCAGATCGGCCACGCCCGCGCCCGCCAGCACCAGGCTGACCGTGCACAGGCTGACCAGCGGCGACAGGGCGCTGTGTACCCGGCACACAAGACCGAAAAACACACAGAGGCCCATCAGGCACAGCAGTGCCAGGGCCACATCAAAATATGCGAACTGCCACATCATAGGCAGAGTCCCTCCCTTTTGAGGTTTTGTTTGGGCGCGGACGCCCTCCCCCGCTCAGGGGGAAGGCTTTTTCCGCAGGACGCTCAGCAGCTCCCACGCGGCGCTGACCACCAGCGGCCCGCCGGCCAGCCAGAGCAGCTCCCGCCCGGTGGGGCAAAAGGCGCTGTACCAGGGGCGCGGGGCGTTCAGCTCCACCCCTTCGAAAACGGCAGCCACGCCGCCGATGCTGTCCGGGTCGATGCGCAGGCCGGTGACGTGCCTGCCGCGCAGGTCGAACACATAGCCGCCCTGCCCGTCCGGCACGCCAAAGACCACATTTTTCGTGTCAAACTCGGCCTTGCCCGGCACACGGTAGTACAACTCGGCACCGGTGGCGGGGCGCAGCGGCTGCACGTGCAGCACCACGCGGCCCACCCATGCCTCGCCCTCCCAGACCAGATGGGGGTCGGTGTCGGTGGAGACGATGCGGGTCTGCCCCTCCGGGATGCTCTCGTCGTAGGAATGATCCCGCACCACGACGCTCTCGCAGGTCAGCTCCTCCACCGTGAGGGTGCGCCGGGGGGCCAGCCCCTTAAAGGTATAAAACGCGCCCTGCACCAGCCCGACAAGGCAGGCCAGCAGGTACAGCGCGGCCATGGCCAGATACAGCAGGCCGGTGCGCGCCGCCGGGCGGTCAGTCAGTTTGCGGAACATAGCGCACCTCCCCTGCCGGCTCAAGCCGCACATACTCGCCGCCGTCGTCCACAATGCGGTACAGATAAGCCGCGTCGCTGCACTCCAGCGGCGCTTGCTCGGTGAACAGATCCACCAGACCATAGCGGATGTATTTGTCGCTCTGATCCAGCAGGATGTAGTCGTACTGCTTCTCCCGCAGGAACAGAGTCAGGTCGATGGGGCCGCACCTGGCCTGATCGGGGTACTGCTCCTGGAACGCATAGAACGCCCGCCCTTCCTGATCCTCGCCGGGGTAGACCAGATTCATAAAGGTGGACACCCAGTGGTTGTCCCCTTCCTTATAGCCGTCGCCGCCCCAGCCGTAGCCCATGACGGCGTTCAGCTCATAGCAGTAGTAGTACCAGCGGGTGGCGTCGTCGCCCTGACTGATGAGCAGCACCGTGTCCTCCCAGTCCAGATCGCCCGCCACGAGCTGCGCCCGGGCGGCCACGTCCTGACGGATGGCGTAGTTGCTCCGGTTCACGTTCCAGAAGCCCTGCGCGGGCAGGCCCCGCAGAGCCACCACCGCCGCCAGCGCCAAAACGCCCAGACCCGAGGCGGCCTGTGCCGCCTTCCAGCGGCGGCCGCTCTGCCCGCAAAGCCCCAGCACGCACAGCGCCGCCAGCAGCCAGCCCATCAGATAGGGGCCGATGTAGCGGTCGTAGTCCTTCAGCAGGGCGGCTTCCTTGGCGGAAAAGCTGTACACATACAGCAGCAGATGGAACAGCCAGAACACGGCAAAGGCCCCCAGGCCGCCCGCCGCAAGGCAGACCGCCCGCCGCCGCGCCGCGCCCGGCCACGCAAGGCCGAAGGCCAGCGCCAGCACGCCGAGGCACAGCGCTGCCGCCGCCAGCGTGCCGCCCACAAGGCACAGAGGGGTGCCGGTGAGGGCCGCAAACATGGAGGCCTTCACCTGCGCGAACTTCTCGGCATGGGTCTCGCCGCCCCGGCCGAGGAACTGCAGCACGCCGTCGGTGAGCATATAACCGTAGCCCACCTGACTGCCCTGTGCGCCCACGCCCGCGCCCTTGTCGATGCCCGAGGCCGCCAGCACATAGCGGCTCCACGCCACAAAGCCCGCCAGCACCGGCACTGCCAGCCCAAGGCCGGCCGCCGCCGCGCCGCCGAAGCTGCGCAGACCGGGGCGCTCCGCCGCCAAAAACAGATCCAGCGCCATCAGCGCCGCCGCGATGAGGGCATAGGCGAAGCCCATGTCCTTGACAAAGGTCAGGCACAGCAAGGTGAGGGCGGTGCAGACAAAACCCGCCTTACTGCCCCACGCCCGGAAGTACAGGCACAGCGCACCGCCGAACACAAGCCCCAGATAGATGTCGCCCATGGCGTTCAGATAGACGGTGGACGCCTGACTGTCGCCGGGGGCGAGGAAAAAGTAGGGCAGCAGCCCCGCGCCCAGCATCCCCAGCACGGCCAGATGCCACCGCTTTGCCGGGAAGGCCGCGAAGGCCGCGAAGGCCGCCAGCGCCAGAAGGTCGTAGGCGGCAAGGCACTTCCACTCGGAGAAGCCCTCGCTGAAGAACTGGAACAGATAGGCCAGCACCATCATGGCGGGGGGATAGCTGCGGGCGGTCAGGTTGCCCGGCGCGCCCGGGTGCAGCATATGGTTTTCCTTGGTCATGCGGCAGGCGGTGCCCCAGAAGCTGAACTCGTCCCACCGCAGGAACATGGGCTTCTGGGCCATCATCAGCAGCCAGATGCCCGCCCCGCACAGCAAAAACAGCCACAGGGCCGGCGCGTCCAGAAGGGCGCGGGCCATGCGGCGGCAATTCATATCGAACCGGCTCTGCCCTGCGTCGGGCAGGGCGTCCGGGTGGCGGGCGGCCAGCAGCTCAAAGGCCACATAGACCACGCCCGCAGCAAACAGGGCATAGCCGCCCGGGCGCAGCACGCCCAGCATACCGCACACGGTCAGCCACACCACCGACCCGGCCAGCACCGGCAGGGGCAGCAGGCCCGCGTTCAGCCGGGTGCGGGCAGCGAGGGCGGTGCAGACCAGCCCCACAAGGGTCAGAACAAGCAGACCTTCCAGATCCGTAAAGGCCATGTGCAGACCTCCTCTCTCGGTTGGGATGTTTTGGGACGAGCCTTACGCCGCGGGCAGCAGGTACACCGGGCCGACAAAGTAGTGCTGCGCCAGCAGCACCGCGCCGACCACCGCCACGGCGGCACACACCGCCAGCGCCAGCTTGACCGGCTTGGCCTCGTCCCCCTTGAGCCGCGGCTCCAGCACATGGCTGAGCAGCGCCGCCAGCAGTACCAGCAGCATCAGAAAGCTGGGCAGGAAGTACCGCGCCTGCAGCCCGATGATGCGCACCATGCCCACCGGTGTCCATGTGATGTACAGGGCGGTCATGGCGCCGGCGATGTAGACCACCGACAGCGCCCCCAGCCCGAAGGCCGGCAGCGGCCGCAGGCTGCTGCGCTCGTGAACGGACAGCGCCGCCGCGAACACCAGCACCGCCGGACAGACCAGATTCAGGAACTCGATGGGCATATCCAGCGCGCCGAACACGCCGAGCTGCCCGATGAAAAAGCCGTTCTCATACAGGGTGCCCAGCATCACCGCGATGTAACGCAGCGGGTTGGACAGCACGAACAGGAGCTGCGGGATCTGATCCGCGCCCTCGGACACCCGGCCGAAGTCGGGGTAATTGTACCGGAAGGCCACCCCGTACCACTCAAAGAAGCGGGTGACCGCCACCGCCGCGGCGATGGCCGCCAGCGCCAGCTGCCACTTCTTCCAGCGGGTCTTCCACGCGGCGCGGGGCAGGATCAGCGGCAGCGCCAGCCACAGCAGGTTGATGTAGGGCTTGGCCACGTTCATCAGGGTGAAGGCCGCGAGGAACAGCCCCACGTCCCGGTCGGTGATCTCGTCCTTGCAGTAGAAGCTGGCCACCAGATAGTAGCAGCCCAGCAGCATGGCGTCGTAGCTGCAGCTCGCCGCCATGAACAGGCTCAGCGGCAGCAGCATAAAGGCCAGAAACACCGGCTTGTAGCGCCTGCAATTTTTCAGCGCCAGCCAGCACCAGAAGGCATACCCCGCCAGATTGGCCAGCCGCGCCGCGTACAGGCAGGCCAGCGCCCCGCCGCCCGGCAGCCGCGCCAGCGCCATGGCCGCCGCCTGGGGCAGCATGGGCAGGAGCATGAAGAAGATCGGCTCGCCCAGCGGCTGCACCTCGGCGTCCGCGGCAAAATAGGCGGCAAAGCCGTCCGCCGCGCTCTGCACCGCGCCGCCCTCGCCCCACTGCTTCAGGCCGTAGCCCGCGCTGGAGTAGACCCGGGGGTTGCCGTCGTCGTCGGTGCCCATGGTCTGGCTGGTGTGGGCGCTGACCCACGCGCCGGGGAAAGCCTGCACCAGCCGCGCCACGTCCTCGGGGTACTGCCGGTCGGCGTCAAAGTCGAAGTGCCCCTGACTGATGCTGTAGCTGCGCAGGTAGTGGTTCACCTCGTCGGGGGTCTGCATGGGCGGGTTGGCAAAGCAGAACAGCGCGCCGCACAGCAGGATGGCCAGCGCACACTTTGTGTCGAAGTCCCGCACCCGGGACAGCGCCAGCGCCCCGGCCCACACGCCCGTGAACAGGGCGCACAGAGCCAGGGTGAGGGTCACCGGGCTGAGCCGGTCAAAGTAGTAGAACACCCGCCAGTAGTAGCCCAGACCCACGCCGCAGCACAGGGCGGCGGCAAGACCCAGACCCCAGCCCAGGGCGGGGGTGAACTTGAATTTCGCAAGCTTTTCGCTCATAAGACGGCCTCAAACAAACACAAGAAGCCGCCCGGCATCGGCCTTGGTGTGGCCGGGCCGGACAGCCTTGCGTCGATGTGTGTTCAGATGTTGTACTGGTCGGGCTTGTAGCGGTCCAGATTCTGGCGCAGGAACTCGATGGTGGCGGCAAGGCCCTGCTCGAAGGTGTAGGCAGGCGCCCAGCCGGTCATGCCGCGCAGCTTGGTGGAGTCGCCCAGCAGACGGTTGACCTCGCTCTTCTCGGGGCGCAGACGCACCTCATCACAGATGATGCGGGCCTCGGGGTTGATCTGGGCGATCAGCTCGGCGGCCAGATCCCCGATGGAGTGCTCCTCGCCGGTGGCGATGTTGATCTCCTGACCGATGGCCGCGTCACAGCCCGCGATGGCCATGAAGCCGGCGGCGGTGTCCTTGACATAGTTGAAGTCGCGGGTGGGGGTCAGGCTGCCCAGCTTGATCTCGGTCTTGCCGCTGAGAAGCTGGGTGATGATGGTGGGGATGACCGCGCGGGCGCTCTGGCGGGGGCCGTAGGTGTTGAAGGGGCGCACGATGGTCACAGGCAGATCAAAGCTGCGGTAGAAGCTCTCGGCCAGACGATCCGCGCCGATCTTGGTGGCGGAGTAGGGGCTTTGACCCTGATAGGGGTGCTTCTCGTCGATGGGCACATACAGAGCGGTGCCGTACACCTCGCTGGTGGAGGTGACCAGCAGACGCTTGGTGCCCACCTGACGGGCGGCGTTCAGCACGTTCAGGGTGCCCTTGATGTTGGTGTCCACATAGCTGTCGGGGCTGTGGTAGCTGAAGGGGATGGCGATCAGCGCCGCCAGATGGTAGACGATGTCCTGCCCCTCCATGGCGTGACGCACGCCGTTGGGGTCACGGATGTCGCCGGTGAACACCTCGATCTCGTTGCGGATCTCGGGGGGCAGGGTGTCGATCCAGCCCAGCGTGCCGAAGGAGTTGTAGTAGCAGAAGGCCTTGACCTTCTCGCCCTTGCGGACCAGTTCTTCGGTGAGGTGGCTGCCGATGAAGCCGTCGGCGCCGGTGACCAGTACGGTATTCGCCATGATGTTATCTCCTTATCTGTCGCCGTTTGCGGCTCAGGGCCGCCGGGGCAGCGTTTGCGTTACTAAATTGTCATCAGTATAATATAAATGCGGTCAGATTTCAACCGAAACGCCCTTTTCGGTGTACAAACGTCACGGATTCTTTACATTCTGCCGTATTCTTATTATAATAAGATGTTAAGTTATCGGCATTTCGCGGCGAAAACCCCCATTTTTGCCGCCCGGACTATAAATCAGAGGAGGATCTCGTCTTGAGTTTCCAGAACCTTTCCTATTTTGCCTTCCTGCCCGCCGTGGCGGTGCTGTATCTAAAGGCCCCAAAACGCGCCCAAAACCCGCTTTTGCTGGCGGCGAGCCTTGTGTTCTACTGGCTCAACCGTCCCACCGGGGAGGACTTTGCCGGCCTGTGGCAGGCACTGCCCATGGCGGTGCTGCTGGCATCCTGCCTTGTGGTGTGGGCGCTGGGCCGCGCCATCGCCAGGGCCGAAGCCCCCCGCCGGGGCCGCCTTGTGGCGGCGGGCGTGGTGAGCCTTCTGGCGGTGCTGGCGGTGTTCAAGTACTTCAATCTGGCGCTGGCCGCGGGGCTTGCCCCCTCCTTCCTGCACCGGCTGCCCTTCCCGCTGGGCATCAGCTTCTACAGCTTTGCCGCCATCAGCTATCTGGTGGACGTGGGCCGGGGCGATCTGGAGGCCGAGGAGAGCTTTGTGGATCTGGCCGCCTTCCTCACCTTCTTCGGCAGCATCACCGCCGGCCCCATCTGCCGGGCGGGCAAGCTGCTGCCCCAGCTCAAGGCCGAGCATCGCTTTGACGCCGCCCGCACGGTCAGTGCCCTGCAGCTCTTCGCGCTGGGTCTGTTCAAAAAGGTCGCGGTGGCCGACATCCTGATGCTGTATGTGGGGCAGGTGTTCGGGGACATCCCCGGCCACGGCGGCCCCAGCCTGCTGTTGGCCACCCTCGCCTACACCTTCTACCTGTACTTCGACTTTGTGGGCTATTCCGAAATGGCCCGCGCCGGCGCCATGGTGCTGGGGCTGGAGGTGCCTGAGAACTTCAAGACCCCCTTCTTCGCCACCAACTTCTCCGGCTTCTGGACCCGCTGGCACATCAGCCTGTCCTCCTGGCTGCAGGACTATATCTTCACCACCCTTGTGTGGTTCGACGCCTCCCGCCTGCCCCTCATCGGCCGCCGGTTGAGCCGCTTCTCGCCCCTGTTCTGCGTGTTCTGTGTGTTCTTCGTGTCCGGCTTCTGGCACGGCAGCACCCTGCCCTTTGTGGTGTGGGGTCTGCTGCAGGCCGCCTACCGGGTGGGCGAGGAGCTGCTGCATCAGCGGTTCGGCAAGCCCAAAAAGAAGGCCCCCACCCGCACCCAGTGGGCCAAGCGCGGGGTGGTGTTCCTTTTGTGGAACCTCAGCATGGTGTTCTTCGCCATGGGCAGCGCGGTGGGTCAGCCCGCCGGCGAGAGCTACGGTTTGAGCCAAGCCTTCGCCATCCTGCAGGGCTACTTCAGCGGCTGGGCGCCGGCCCGCTTCGCCGAGGAGACCCTGCGGGCGGTGCGCACCGGCTTCTACGCCGACGCCCGCATGATGCTGGCCTACGGCGCGTTCATCCTCTTTACGCTGGCGCTGGCCTTCTGGCTGGACTGGCAGCGGAACTTCCACTTCAAAAACAAGAGCGAGGAGCTGATCCTCAAGGCTCAGAAGCCCGCCCTGCGCTGGGCGCTGTACTACATTCTCGTGCTGTGCTGCTTCGCCGGTCTGGTCATTCAGAACGGCGGCTTCGGCGGCGGCAGCTTTGCCTACGGCGGATTTTAAGGAGGGCGCGCCATGAAAAACATTCTCACCAAATGCGCCCTGCTGCTCGTCCCCGTGCTGGCATGGCTGTGCGTCTTTGTCTGCTTTGAACCCAACAACTACTTCGGCCTGCGGGATGTGACCCCCACCGAGTCCTCCATCAGCCGGCTGAAGGCCTACGAGCGCACCGGCGGCGACCGGGTGATCATCGGCGACTCCCGCTATGCCCACTTCGACATGGCGCTGGTGGAGCAGGTCTCCGGCAAGGCGTGGATGAACCTCTCCTTCGGCGGCGCATCCCTGAAGGAGAACAACGACCTGCTGGCGTGGGTGCTGGACGAGAACCCCGGCCTGAAGGAAGTGGTCTACGGCCTGTCCTTCTACACCCTGAACAACAGCTACAACGCCGACCGCATGGGCACGCTGGAGGACACCCTCCACAACCCCTTCGCCTACTTCTTCAATCTGGAGTACAACGTGAACACCCTCACCGCCATCAGCGAGCGTTTGCGGGGCATCCAGAGCGGCGGCGAGGGCGAGACCGGCGACTGGGTCTACCCCGAGGACTACACCGACCCCGCCACCGGCGAGGTGTACCCGGTGCACACCGTGCTGGCGGTGTACCCCGCCGCCATCACCCCCCGGTGCGAGAACTGGGAGGTCAACCGCCCCGAGCTGGAGGCCTTCTACGCGCTGGCGGAGGAGTGCCGCGCCCGCGGCGTGAAGCTGACCGTGGTGCTGGCCCCCATGGCGGACACGGTGCTGAACAAGGTGTGCGTCCCCTTCGGCATCGCGCAGAAGATGGAGCAGGACGTCCTGCCCGCCCTAAACGAAGCCGCCGCCCGGCACGGCTTTGCCCTGCTGGACTACGAGTGGGCCGACCGCCCCGCGCTGGAGGAGGACACCCAGTTCTTCGACGGCTTCCATCTGGACACCCGCTACGGCCTGCCGGTCTGGACCGAGCAGCTCTTCACCGACCTTGGATAAACCACAACAAAAGGAGGCGCCGTCATGGCCCTTGATTTTCTGATCCTGTACGAACACACCGTGCGCGAATACGAGAGCGACCTGCTGCTGAAGCTGGAGCTGGAGCGCCGGGGCTACACCGCCGAGATCCGCCAGCTTCTCGACCGCAAAAAGCTGGGCTATTTCACCTGGAAAAAGCCCAAGGTGCTGGTGGCGAGCTGTATGTACGACAACGAGGGCATCAACAGCCACGTCTACAACAACATCGGCCGCTGCGACCGCATCGTCAACCTGCACTGGGAGCAGATGCTCTCGGACACACAGGAGGAGGGCGAGTGGTTCAACATGGGCGGCAACGCCAAAAAGTGCGTGCAGACCTGCTGGGGCCGCCGCACCGCCGACCGGCTCATCGCCCACGGCATGGAGGAGAAGAACTGCCCCGTGACCGGCGCGGTGATGATGGACTTCCTGCGCCCCGAGTTCAAGGGCTACTTCAAGGACAAGCAGGCCCTGTGCGCCGAGTTCGGCCTTGACCCCGAAAAGCAGCTCCATCTGTACATCTCCAGCTTCGGCTACGCCAGCATGAACGAGCAGGAGGTCAGGGAGCTGAGCGAGATGGCCGGCACCGACTTCACCGGCTTTGCCCGCACCAACCGGGTGAGCATGGCCGAGACCCTGCGCTGGTTCGACGAATATCTGGGGCAGCACCCGGAGGTGGAGCTGGTCTACCGCCGCCACCCCAGCGAGTGGAACAGCCCCCATCTGGACGCGCTGGCCAAAAAGCGCCCCAACTTCCACGTCATCTTCGCGGGCAGCGTGAAGGACTGGATCGTGGCGGCGGATTCCATCTCCATCTGGATGAGCACCGCCATCGCCGAGGTGTACATGGCCGGCAAGAGCTGCCACATCCTGCGCCCGGTGCCCATCGAGCATGAGTACGACCCGGTCATCTACGCCGGTGCCAAGTACGTCACTGGCTACGACGAGTTCGCCGCCGCCATGGAGGATCCCCACCCCGAATTCCCCATCCCGCGGGAGGTCATCGAGGGATACTTCGACCCCCACGAGCGCCCCGCCTATATGCGCATGGCCGACCTGCTGGAGGAGGTTTACCAAAACCCGCCCCGGGACAACCCCATGGGCGAGGGCTACACCCCCCATTTCAACTGGCTGAAATACTTCGCCCTGCTGGGTGTACACGTTTTGTTCTTCTTCCGGCTGCCGCCCAAAAAAGTGTTCTTCTTCCACAAGGGGCTGGCGGATTTTGCACAGCGCATCTACGGCTATGTGGAAAAGGCGCACGTTTCCAAGGAACAGGTGCACCGCATGGAGGAGCGCATTCGCCCCTATGTGTACCGCGAGGGTGTGAGCCATGAATAATCAGCTTCGCCGCAACGTTCTGTTCAACACCGCGGGCAGTCTGCTGTTCTACATCTGTCAGGCCGCCATGAACCTGCTGGTCACCGCCATCGCCGGCGTGGAGGCCAACGGCCTGCTGGCCACCGCCATGACCATCGCCAACGTGGGGCTGAGCTTTGCCAGCTATGGGATGCGCACCTTTCAGGTGTCCGACCTGGAGGGCAAGTACGCCGACCGCACCTACCTGCTCAGCCGCCTGCTGACCGTGTCGGCGGCGTGGCTGGTGTGCATGGGCTTCGCCTTTGTGAACGCCTACACCGCCGAGCAGCGGTGGGTCATCTTCCTGTACACCGGCTACCGTCTGGTGGAGAGCGCCTCGGACGTGTGGCACGGCTTCCTGCAGAAGGCTGAGCGCATGGACATCGTGGGCATCAGCTTCGGCGCGCGGGGCCTTTTGACCGCCGGCTCCATCGTGGGCGGCCTGCTGGCCACCCGCAGCCTTGTGTTCACGCTGGGTCTGCTGCTGGCGCTGAACCTCCTGTATGTGGCGCTGGCGGACATCCCCCTCGCCCGGCGCACCGCCGACCTCGCCCGCACCGGCGGCGGCAGCGCCCTCGCCCTGCTGTGGGAGTGCCTGCCGCTGGCGGTGTACGCCAGCCTGAACACCTCCATCGGCTCGGTGCCCCGCTACTTCTGCGAGCGCATTCTGGGCAGCGTCGCGCTGAACTACTTCGCCAACGTGTTCCTGCCGGTGATGCTGCTGCAGGTGGCGGCGGTGTACCTGTTCGTGCCCTTCATCACCACCTTCGCCCGGCTGTGGAACGACCGGGACAAGGTGGGCTACTTCAAGGCCATGCGGGTGCTGCTGGTCTGTCTGGCCGCCCTGTGGGTGTGCGGCGCCATCGGTGTGGCGCTGCTGGGGCGCTGGGGTCTGGGCTTTTTGTACCCGGGCACCCCGGAGATCCTGGAATACACCGGCCTGCTGCAGCCGCTGGTGGTCTGCACCGTGCTCACCGTGCTGGTCACCGTGCTGTGCAACCTGCTGACCATTGCCCGGGGAATGGCCGGGCTGATCCTGGGCAATCTGGCGGGTCTCGCCGCGGCGCTGCTGGTCAGCAGCCCGCTGACCGCCGCCTTCGGGCTGTGGGGCACCGCCTTCGCCACCATGGCGGGCATCGGCACACAGGCGGTGTGCCTGATGGCCTTCCTGCTGCGGCACTGCAAAAAGCAGTTTGCAAAATAAAGCTTCAACGCACGCCGTTTCCCCAAAAACGGCGTGCTTTTTTTGTGAACAAGTCCGCCGGGTGGTGGTTTTGCCGCCGGTTTCGTGTTATACTGTGAATGTATGGAATCTGCCCGGGCGGCCGCCCGCGGCACTGAACGCAACAAGGAGGCATTTGCCATGAAATACTGCAAGAAATGCACCATGCCCGACACCCGCCCCGGCATCAGCTTTGACGCGGAGGGCGTCTGCAGCGCCTGCCGCCACTACGAGCACCGCAGTCAGGTGGACTGGAACGCCCGCTGGGAGGAGTTCAAGGCCCTGTGCGACAAGTACCGCGGCATGAACGGCCCCGGCGGCTACGACTGCGCGGTGGCGGTGTCCGGCGGCAAGGACAGCCATTTTCAGGTGTACATCCTGAAAGAGGTCATGGGCATGAACCCCATCCTGTTCAGCGCCGAGGACAACTTCCCCATGACCGAGGCCGGCAAGCACAACCTGAAGAACATCAGCGAG
>JBGVKB010000065.1:0-51748 GCA_045118955.1 Oscillospiraceae bacterium
GAACACCGTCCCCGGCGTGGCGTACACCCCCATCGACGGGATGCACCTGACCGCCGAGGCCCACGGCGCGCTGGCCGAAGCGATCGCTGAGCTGGTGCGCTGAGCGCGCCCACCGAGAAAAACAGAACGCCCCCTCCGCCGAACGTACTTCGGCGGCGGGGGCGTTTTTATGTAAGCTCTCTCAGGACGGCTCAGAAGATCTCCGGCTCGGCGCGGCGGGCGTAGCCCTCCTCCAGCTCATGCTGGTGGTACAGGTAGCCGGCGTCGTCAAAGTACACCGCCTGGGTGGGGCACTTCTTGTAGCAGGCACAGCACTTGATGCAGATGCCGCTGAACTCGCCCACCTTGCCGGGCACGATGGAGCCCATGGGGCACACCTGCGCGCACAGGCCGCAGTTGGTGCACTTGTCCATGTCGAACTTGGGCTTCACCTTCAGGATGTTCACCGGGTTGCCGGCGCGGTCGCGGGGGGTGTAGTAGGGGCGGATGGGGTCGCAGCCCTTCACCGCAACGGGGGTGGTGGGGGCGGCGTCCAGCTTCTCCAGACGGCTCAGGGTCAGCTCGGCCAGCTCGTGGGCCTTGGCCAGATCGTCCGCGTCGGGACGGCCCTTGCCCAGAATGTAGGAGAAGGAATGCTCGCCGATGAAGGCACCGGCGGCGATGGTGTGCAGGCCGTTGGCCTCCAGCAGGTTGCGCAGCTCGATCAGGCCGTCGTCAAAGTTGCGGTTGCCGTACAGCACCACGGGCACCGCCAGCGCGCCGTTGCCCACCACCTTATCCCTCACATAGGGCATCAGCACGTTGGGCACGCGGCCGGCGTACACCGGGGTGCCGAAGATGACCAGCTCATCGGGGGCAAAGGTCAGGGTCTCGGTGCGGGCGGCGGGCAGGGTCCAGTCGTCGGTGACCAGAGGCAGGCCCAGCGCCTGGGCGATGTGGTCGGCGATGGTATGCACCACGGTCTTGGTGGTGTCGGTGGCGCTCCAGTATGCTTCACGGATGCGTGCGATCTTCATGGCGTTCAGTCTCCTTTACTTTTGGGGCGGGCAGGGCGGCCCGCCGGGCCGCGCGGGGGGCGTGCGGCCGCTGTTTCTGCTTCTATAACTATAACAAAAGCCGCCCCGGCGGTCAACGCCCGGACGGCTGTGCGTGCAGTTTGTTTTACCGGGGGCGGTCGGCCTCCATGGGGCCGTCCATGGGGGTCATGGCCCAGTCGCCCCGGTGCCAGCTATAGCGCCCGCCGGGGGCACGGATGCCCACCTGCGCGTTGTACGTCATCAGGATGGGCGCCAGCTCCCGCAGGTACATCAGCCCCTGCTTGCGGTGGGTCAGGATCAGATCCAGATACATCCGCTCGCCGCCGATGGCGTAGCCCGCCAGCTTGCCGCAGTCGGTCTCGGTGAGGGGCGCGGCCAGCGTGTTCAGCAGCCAGCTGCACTCCGCGCCGAAGTCCTCCGCCTCGGCGGGCAGGTCCAGCGCGATGGTGAGCAGGGGGGTGTTCATATCCTCGGTCAGATGCTCCAGCAGCTCGTTGGGCTTGTTCATCACCAGCAGGTTGCTGATCTCAAGGCTGCGGGTCACCACCGTCTGGCCGGCCCCGCCCCGGATCAGCCGTCCCTTGCGCACCCGGGGCATATATTTCACCTGATAGCTCTCCTCCGGGTCGCCGTCGATGCCCTGCTCGCTGAGCAGCGCGTCCACCTCGTCCACCAGAAGCTGCATGGGTGCGAAGCCCTCGGTGCGCTTGTCCTGATAATTCAGGCTCACCACCGCCGCCAGCATCCGGTCCTCGCCGATGAGGTGGCAGGCCCAGCGGTAGGCCTCGGCGTGGGGCGGCGCGTCCTCCCCCTCGGGCTTCTGCACCAGCAGGGTCACCTCCAGCCGGGGGCGGTCGTACAGGTCGCGCTCCACCTTCACCTGCGGCAGAGCCTGCCGGATGTCGTAAAAGGTCGGGCGGTAGCGGTACACCCCCCGGGGCAGAAAGCTGTACACATCCCAGCGGGCGGTGAACTCCTCGGGGGCCATGCGGGCGATGAAGTCCATGTACAGCCGCAGCACGCTGCTGCCCTGCCCGCTGAACATCAGCGCGTACCGCTCGCCCACCTTTTCCACCGCGATCATGCAGCCGGCCAGCGGGCCGAAGTGGGGCTTCACCGCCTCCCGCACACAGTCCTCGGCGGCCTCGTAGCCGCCCAGATCGATCATGCGGCGCAGGTTCTCCTCCACCTTTACCAGCTTGAGCCACGCGCTGTGTACCCCGGCGCGGAAGCAGTAGCTCGGCTCGTCCTCCCGCAGCAGGCACGCGCCGTCCAGCGGCATCTCCTCGTGATGGCCGGTCAGGTCGTCCGCGTTGCCGCCGAACCGCTTGCAGCCGGGGCACTTCGCCTTGACCAGCTCGTGCAGGCGGTCGTCGTACTCGGCGCGGCTCATCAGCTCGGCCGCCACCGGGAACATATGCTCCGGCTCCTCGATGCGCAGCTCCACCGGCTCGCACTCCTCCTCCACGAACCAAGGGGGCATACAATGCACCAGGTTCATCCGCAGCAGGTGCCGGGTCTCGCCCTTTTGCTCGAACGCCCGACAAAAAGGCGCCCACTCCGCACCCTCGGGCAGGGCGTAATATTCACCGTTGTAGAAAAATGCCTGTAGATGCCGCATGGGGGTCTCTCGCTTTCATAATGGTCTGCCAAACAGTGTACCACGTTTCGGGCGGTTTGTCACCGCGGCAGATTGTCCGCGAATGGCAAACATTTGTGAGATTTGCGCCGCTGGGCGGCCCAAAGAGGGTGATTTTTGTGGAAGGCACCATTGTCACCGTCCCGCCCTTTCGTTTATAATGTTAGAGCGCACCCTTTTCCACGAGGGCGCGCCCGGCCGCCGCCAAAAACCACACCGGCAGCGGCCCTTGAAGCACGGCAGGGGCCATCGCTTGCGGCCCCGTCTGACAGGAGGAAAACAACAATGGCAAGAGTGTACAATTTCAGCGCGGGTCCGTCCATGCTGCCCGAGGCAGTGCTGCGCACTGCACAGGCGGAACTGATGGAGTACGGTTCATCCGGTCAGTCCGTGATGGAGATGAGTCACCGCACCCCTGTCTTTGAAGCCATCATTCAGGAGACCGAGGCCTCCATTCGCCGGGTGCTGAACGTGCCCGCCAACTATAAGATCGGCTTTTTCCAGGGCGGCGCCCATCAGCAGTTCTCTATGGTGCCCCTGAACTTCATGACCACCGGCAAGGCCGACTACATGGTCACCGGCAACTTCTCCGGCGTGGCCGCCAAGGAGGCCGCCAAGTACGGCGACGTGCGCATCGCCGCGTCCAGCGAGGACCGCAACTTCACCTACATCCCCGACATCGCGTCCATCGACTTCCGACCCGACGCCAGCTACATCCACATCTGCCACAACAACACCATCTTCGGCAGCGTGTTCAACGAGGTGCCTCAGGTGGACGGCGTGCCCCTGATCGCGGATATGTCCAGCAACATCATGAGCCGCCCCGTGGACGTGGACAAGTATGGCGTGATCTACTTCGGCGTGCAGAAGAACATCGCCCCCGCCGGCATGGCCATCGCCATCGTCCGCGAGGATCTGCTGGGCCACGCCGACCCCAAGACCCCCATCATGATGGACTACACCAAGCTGCTGGCCAAGGACAGCATGCTGAACACCCCCAACTGCTGGTGCATCTACATGACCGGCCTGGTGATGAAGTGGCTGGAGCAGGACATCGGCGGTCTGGAGAATATGCAGAAGCGCAACGAGGCCAAGGCCAAGGTGCTGTATGACTATCTGGACAGCCAGGACTTCTTCCACAACCCGGTGGAGAAGCCCTACCGCAGCCTGATGAACGTCACCTTCACCAGCCCCAGCAAGGAGATGGACAAGCTGTTCTGCGAGGAGGCCGCCAAGGCCGGCTTCGTGAACCTGAAGGGCCACCGTATGGTGGGCGGTATGCGCGCCTCCATCTACAACGCCATGCCCGCCGCCGGCGTGGACGCTCTGGTGGACTTCATGAAGGAGTTCGTCCGCACCCACGGCTAAACCGTTTTTTCGCTGACCCAAGGGGGACCGGCCGCGCATCCCCGCCGCCGGCCCTCTTTCTTTTTACGGATACGAAGGAGTTTCGACCATGTATTACATCAAGACCCTGAATCAGATCGCCCCGGTGGGTCTGGGCCGCCTGTCCCAGAAGCACTTTGAGGTGGAGAACGACTGCGCCAACCCCGACGCCATTCTGGTGCGCAGCGCCAGTATGCACGAGATGGAGCTGCCCGAGAGCCTGCTGGCCATCGCCCGCGCAGGCGCCGGCGTGAACAACATCCCTCTGGACCGCTGCTCCGAGCAGGGCATCGTGGTGTTCAACACCCCCGGCGCCAACTCCGGCGCGGTGGCCGAGCTGACCATCGGCGCCCTTATCATGGGCAGCCGCAACCTGACCGCCGCCGCCAACTGGGTGGAGGGCCTGAAGGGCAAGGGGCTGGACATCTCCAAAGAGGTGGAGAAGGGCAAGAAGCAGTTCATCGGCCCCGAGCTGCACGGCAAGAAGCTGGGCGTCATCGGTCTGGGTGCCATCGGCGTCAAGGTGGCCAACGACGCGCTGCATCTGGGCATGGAGGTCTACGGCTACGACCCCTACATCAGCGTGGACGCGGCGTGGAACCTGTCCCGCTCGGTCATCCACTGCGTGAACCTGAGCGAGGTGCTGACCAAGTGCGACTACATCACCCTGCACCTGCCCGCCACCGCCCAGACCAAGGGCTTTATGAACGCCTCCGCCTTCGCCAGCATGAAGGAGGGCGTGCGTCTGCTGAACTACGCCCGCGGTGAGCTGGTGGATCAGCCCGCCCTGATCGAGGCGCTGGACAGCGGCAAGGTGGCCGGCTACTTCACCGACTTCCCCACCGAGGAGCTGATCGGCCGCTCCGACGTGATGTGCACCCCCCATCTGGGCGCTTCCACCCCCGAGAGCGAGGACAACTGCGCCGTGATGGCCGCGGATGAGATCCGCGACTACCTGCTGAACGGCAACATCCGCAACAGCGTGAATATGCCCAACGTGAGCCAGGAGCGCGCCGGCGGCCGCCGCATCTGCGTGCTGCACCGCAACGAGCCGGGTCTGATCAGCGCCATCACCAGCGTGACCACCGAGGCCGGCCTGAACATCGAGAACATGGTCAACAAGGGCAAGAAGGACATGGCCTACACCATGCTGGACGCCACCGGCAGCTTCAAGCCCGAGCTGGCCGAGAAGCTGGCCGCCCTGCCCAAGGTCGTGCGGGTGCGCATCCTGTAAGCCCGCCGCCAAAAAACCGAACGTCCGCTGCATCGCGGCTGCACCCGGCTGGATGCGGCCGCGATGCTTTTTCCCCTACCCCTGAAAGGAGGACGCCCCATGTCCATGAACCGCTTTGGCAAGCCCCGCGCCCTCGCCGCCCTGCTGGCGGCGCTGGTGCTGCTGACCGCCCTGCTGACCGGCTGCGCCGGCGGCGGCGCGGCTTCCGCCACCCCCACGCCCGCGCCCACCGCCGAGCCGACCCCCGAGCCGACCCCCGAACCCACGCCGGAGCCCACCCCCGAGCCGACCCCCGAACCGCTGGTCTTTCTGTGGGACACCACCGGCGAGGAGGGCTTCCCCTATCTGCTGGCGGTGAACCGCGCCACCCAGACCGTGACCGTCTATGAGAAGGACGACGAGGGCAATTACACCGTGCCCCTGAAGGCCTTCATCTGCTCCACCGGCCGGGACACCCCGGTGGGCTTCTTCCACACCAGCGACCAGTACACCTGGCGGCTGCTGGTGGGCGGCGTGTACGGCCAGTACGCCACCCGCATCTCCCCCACCGACGGCATCCTGTTCCACTCGGTGCCCTACTACGCGCAGGACAAGGGGCAGCTTGAGAGCGAGGAGTTCAACAAGCTGGGCACCCCCGCCAGCCTGGGCTGCGTGCGGCTGAAGGTGGAGGACTGCAAGTGGATCTACGAGGAGTGCCCCAGCGGCACCCCCACCGTGATCTACGACGGCGACGCCTCCACCGACCCGCTGGGCAACCCCGGCTTTGAGCCGATCGACCTGAGCAGCCCCAACGCGGGCTGGGATCCCACCGACCCCGACCCCGCCAACCCCTGGCTGAGCTGAGCGCCCAAGCCCGCACCGACCAAGACAAAGCGCCCCGAGGCCCTGCACACGGCAGGCGGCCCCGGGGCGCTTCGCGTCTGGGTCACATCTTCATGTCCCGCATCAGCCGATCCAGGCCCATCACGGCCTTCTCGGCGGTGTGGGCGGCCTTCTTCGCCATCTTTTTGGCGGGGCGGCGGCTGTTGGAGCCGGCGGCCCACAGCCCCACCGCGCCCGCGGCGGTGGCCATGGCAAGGCCGGCCATCGCCATCTTGCCTGCGTCCATCTTCTGCATCTGCATGGGTCATTCTCCTTCCCGGTGTGTTGCTTTCAGCCCCGGCCGGGGCCTGTATGACTAGCTTTCCCGCAAAAACTTGTGCCATACGCTTTCTTTTCAGAGCGTTTGTGTGGTATAATCTAGGCTGTACCTTTGTGTCCTGTCTTTTATGGGCGGACATTCCGAGGCTCTGTGTTTTTCCGCGATGCATCGTCACGCCGCAGAAGCCCCACCCCGCGGCAGCGCCGCTGCGCGCCGCACACCCCAACGGAGGATCCCATTTTGCACAGCAAAGCACCCAAACGAATTCTCTGCATCCACAGTCTGGCCTGCGAGGGCCGGCCCAGTCTGGCGGTGATCGCCCCCACACTGGCCGCCATGGGCTGTCAGCCTGTGATGCTTCCCACCGCGGTCCTGTCCACCCACACCGGCGGCTACGGCGAGCCGGCGCGCCTTGCCACCGAGGGCTGGTGCGCCGCCGCGCTGGAGCACTACAAGGCGCTGGAGCTGGACTTCGACTGCATCTACACCGGCTATCTGGCCACCGAGGCGCAGGTGGACATCGCCCTGCGCGCCTTTGACCTGTGGCCGAAGGCCCTGAAGGTCACCGACCCGGTGCTGGGCGACCACGGCCGCCTGTACGCCGGCCTGCCCGATGGGCTGCGCGGCCGCATCCGGGCGCTGTGCGACCGGGCCGATCTGGTCATCCCCAATCTGACCGAGGCCGCCTTTCTGCTGGGCCGCGACCCCGCCGACCTGCCGGACGCCGACGCCGCCCGCGCCATGGCCGCCGAGCTGGCCGCCCGCTATCCCTCGGTGCTGGTCACCGGCGTGCCCTCGGGGGACTTTTTGCTGAATCTTGGCGCCGAAGCAGGCCGCCAGCCCTTTACCGTGCGGCGCATCAAGGTGGGCCGCAGCTTCCACGGCACCGGCGATCTGTTCGGCGCGGTGACGGTGGGTGCGCTGATGAACGACAAGGCCCTGTCCGCCGCGGCGGATCAGGCCGCCGACTTTGTGGCCGACGCCATCGCCGCCACCCCCGCCGACGCGGACGAGCGGGCGGGCGTGTGGTTCGAGCCGCTGCTGGGGCGGCTCATCCCCCGGTGAACCATTCCATAAAAAGGACGTGACCCCTGTGCCCCACACCCTGAACATCGTGCTGCTGGAGCCGCAGATCCCCCAGAACACCGGCAACATCGCCCGCACCTGCGCCGCCACCGGCGCGCGGCTGCATTTGATCGAGCCGATGGGCTTCACGGTGGACGACAAGAAGCTCAAGCGCGCCGGGCTGGATTACTGGCACCTGCTGGACATTACTTATTACAAGGACTGGGCGGACTTCGCCGCGAAGAACCCCGGCCCCAAATACTTCTTCAGCACCAAGGCCCCCCACCGCCACACCGAGGTGCAGTACCCGGACGGGTGCTATCTGGTGTTCGGCCGGGAGGACGCGGGCCTGCCGGAAGCCCTTTTGCAGCAGAACCCCGACACCTGCGTGCGCCTGCCCATGCGGGACGCCGCCCGCAGCCTGAACCTGTCCAACACGGTGGCGGTGGGGGTGTACGAGGCGCTGCGCCAGTGGGATTTCCCTGACCTGCTGGACTACGGCCAGCCCCGCCAGTTCCGGTGGGACGAGCCTTAAGACCCTGCGTTCCGGCCCCTTCCTGCGGGCCTGACGATAGAATGATTTAAAGGAGACCTGACTATGAGCAAGATTGCCATCCTCACCGACTCCAGCTGTGATATCCCCGTCGAACTGGAACAGAAGTACGGCATTGACATCCTGTGCTTCCCCATCACTCTGGACGGCGTGAGCTACACCGAGCGCAAGGACTTCACCCCGGAGGAGTTTTACGACATGATGCGGCAGGCCAATGGCGTGCCCACCACCGCCGCGGTCACCAGCCTGCGCTTCCTGGAGAAGTTCTGCGAATACGTGGACGAGGGCTGCACCGAGGTGCTGGCCGTCCTCATCAACGGCACCGGCAGCGCCACCTTCAACAACGCCGTGATGGCGGCGGAGGAGCTGAAGGAGGAGCGCCCCGGTCACCAGATGAAGATCCATCTGGTGGACGCCCGCACCTACAGCATGGTGTTCGGCTGGTATGTGTGCGAGGCCGCCCGCAAGATCCGCAACGGCGCCGAGGTGGCGCACGTCAAGGCCGAGCTGGAGAAGCAGATGGCCAGCAACGAGATCTGCCTGGCCGCCTTCAGCCTGAAGCAGATGAAGAAGAGCGGCCGGGTCAGTGCCGCCGCCGCCTTTGCCGGCGAGCTGCTGGGCCTGCGCCCCATCATCAGCCTGAACGACGGCGTGAGCGTGGTGCAGAGCAAGGTGCGCGGCGACGCTGCCGTGGTGCCCGCCATGATCAAGTACGTCACCTCCCGCGTGGCGGACGTGAAGGAGATGGAGTACCAGATCGGCTACACCGACCACCCCATGAAGGACGAGCTGATCAAGCAGTGCAAGAAGGCCTTCGGCCATCCCCCGGTGAACACCTTCCTGCTGGGCAGCGTGGTGAGCGCCAACACCGGCCCCGACGCCATCGCCATCGCCTTCACCGGTGCAGACCGCGGCCCCCGCGACCTGTAAAGCCGCCAAACCGGATCCCGAACAGCACAAACGAGCCGTACCCGGCGTGGGTACGGCTCGTTTTTTGCGTATTCAGGCTCAGAAGCCGCGGCTCAGCCGCTCCAGATCCGCCGCGCCGCCGAAGTCCAGCCACACTGCGTCCTCCGTCCTGCCGCAGGTCAGAACGGGCCACAGCCCCTCGGGCGGCTCGCAGCCCCAGTAGTCCGCCGCCACCCGCAGCGCCTCCGTCTGCATGGTTTTGTCCTGCGCCAGCGCGTCCGGGTCGTACAGCAGCCACCAATCCGCCTCGGCAATCTCCTTGCCCCAGACTTCTTTAAGGGACTCCGTCCGCCGCACAAGGCTCGCCCGGTAGACCACCCCGGCGGCGGGGTCGGCCAGCACCGACACCCGCGCCGCGTCCATGCCCATGCCGTACCACTCGCACCGCAGCTCATACGCAAGGCACCAGAGCAGGGCGCTGCAGGCACGCCCCTCCACCGTGCCCCGCAGGCTGACCAGCGCCCAATCCGCCCCGGTGAAGGTCAGGGCGCTCACCAGGTCGGGGTCGCCGCCGTAGAGCAGGATCTCCAGCGGGTCGGGCGGCTGCCACGCGGTCTCCCAGCCCAGCTCCCGCCGGCGGGCGCGCTGTACCCATAGCTCGGCAAACTGCTGCCCCACCTCCTGCACCCGTGCCTCGCCGGTCTGTTCGCTCAGGTCGGTCCACACCGTGTCCGGGTCGGCCAGCAGCGCCAGCGTCTGGGCGGTGGTGGCGGCGGCGGACTGCAGGGACTCCAGCCCCAGCGTCTCGGTGCGGACACGGGTCAGCCGCGGCTCCTGAAGCTGCTCGTACCAGACCGGCAGCAGCAGGATGACCACGGTCACCAGCGCCAGTGCCAGCAGCAGGCCGGCGGCACGGAGGGCTTGATTTTGTTTCACGGCTCGGTCACCTCCTCCGGGGCCAGTGCCGCCGCAAAGCCCGCCAGCGTACCCTCGCCGGGGCGGCTGGCAAAGGCGAGGGGAGAGCCGTGCAGCGCCGCGATGCGCTTGCACAGCGCCAGCCCCAGCCCCGCGCCGCCCTGACTGCGCGCCCGGGATTTGTCCACCATGTAGAACGGCTCGGTGATGCGGGCCAGCTCCCCGGCGGGCATCCCCCGCCCGTAGTCCCGCACGCTCAGCTCAAAACGCCCCTCCTTGGGGCGGCCCCGCAGCACCACCCTCTGCCCGGTGGTGCTGGCCTTGCAGGCGTTGTCGATCAGATTGTACAGCAGGGTCTTGACCAGCACCGGCTGCACCAGAATGCGGGCGGGCTGGCAGCGCACCTGCACCGCCACCCCGTACTTCCGCGCCAGAAAGCGGGTGGCCTGCTCCACCTCGGCGCAGAGGGTCTGGGCGTCGGTGGGGGTCAGCTCCGGGGCGCTGCGCTCCAGCACCAGCAGATCCAGCAGGTGCAGGCTCAGCCCCTCCAGCCGCCGCCCCTCCCGGTAGATGTACTCGGCGGCCTCCCGGCGCTCGGCGGCGGTCAGGTCGTAGCTACGCAGCATATCTGCGTACCCGATGATGGAGGTGAGCGGGGTCTTCAGCTCGTGGGTAAAGTTGGCCACGAACTCCTGCTGGCGGCGGTTGGCATCCTCCAACTGAGCCACCTTCTCCTGCACCGCGTCCGCCATACGGTTGAAGTCCCGGGCCAGCAGGCCCACCTCGTCCCCGCCGCCCGGGTCGGGCACCCGCTCGGCCAGCTCGCCCCCGGCGATGCGCCGCGCCGCCGTGCCCACGCTGCCCAGCGGACGGGTGAGCCGGGCGCTGATGAGGGCCAGCGTCCCGCTGGCGGCCAGCGCCACCGCCACCAGCGCCGCCCGGTAGACCCGGTAGTTGGCCTGCCGGTTGGCGTACAGGTCGGTGAAGTCCGCCACCGTTTCCACATACATGGGGCCGTCCGCCCCGTCGCTCAGGCGGCTGACCACCGCAAGGCACCAGCCCTCGCCGTTCCGCAGCAGGCCGCTGGCCCGCTGCCCGACCTCCAGCCCCTGCAAAAGCGCATCCCCGCCGGGCAGGGTGGGGCTGGTCAGCTCGGACACGCCGCCGATGGCGGTGCGCTCCCCGCCGGCGCTGCGCCCGCTGACCTGATGACGGAACACCGCGGTCAGGTCGCCCTCACCGGCGCTCTGGGCGACGGTGTGCCAGGCCACGCACAGGGCCTCGTTGCCCGCCAGCACCGTCTCCCGGCGGCTGTCCAGCCCCTGCCGGAAGCTCACCTCCAGCATGGCGAAGCCTCCCAGACCGAAGGTGATCACCACCGCCAGATAGCTCACCGCGAAGATCTTCATGGCAAACCGCATACGCTCGTCCTCCCCTCACGGCTCACTCGTCCCGGAAGCGGTAGCCCACCTTGTACACCGCCGTGATGCGCTGCTGCCAGCCCAGCTTGTGCCGCAGCCGCTGCACGTGCAGATCCACCGTGCGGGTGTCCCCCATAAAGCTCTCGCCCCACACCCGCTCGTAGATGGTCTCCCGGTAGAGGGCGATGTTGCGGTTGCTCAAAAACAGCTTGAGCACGTCGAACTCCTTGGGGGTCAGATCCACCGGCTGCCCGGCGCGGGTCACGATGCGGCTGTCCGGGTCCACGGTCACGTCCCCCACGGTCACCGGGCCGCCGCCCTTGTTGTAGCGGCGCAGCACCGCCTCCACCCGCGCCTGCAGCTCGGCCACGTCAAAGGGCTTGAGGATGTAGTCGTCCGCCCCCAAGCGCAGCCCCCGCACCCGGTCGCGCACGTCGGTGCGGGCGGTGAGGAAGATCACCGGGGTGTCGTACTGGCGGATGAACTCCATCAGCTCAAAGCCGTCGGTGTGGGGCAGCATCACGTCCAGCAGGATCAGGTCAAAGCGCCTGCGCTCCACCCAGTCGGCGCCCTCGTCCCCGTCGGCGGCGCAGGTACAGCGGTAGCCTGCCCGGGTCAGGCTCAGGCGGATGAGGTTGGCGATGGGGGCCTCGTCCTCCACGATCAGGATCTCGTACAAGGGGCACACCCTCCTTTTCAGCAGATTTCGTCCATTCTATACGTCCCAGTTTAGCACCGGTTTGTTACGGTTTTGCATCCGGCCGCCCCACAAAAACAGGCCCCCTCCGGGGGGAGGGGGCCTGCGGTGCGGCGTTTCAGCCCATTACGCCTTGGGCGGCTCGGGCTTGTCGTCGGTGTGCTTCAGGGGGTAGTCGTATCGGGGCGGGGTCTTGGCGCGGCGGGGGCGCTTGCGCCAGATGGCCGTGCCCACGCCCACCGCCAGTGCCAGCACCAGCAGCCAGGGCAGACCGCCCACCAGACCCACGATCAGGTCCTGCACATCCTCGCCGAACTCACGCCAGCCGCCGGTGAAGGCCTCGCCCAACCGGTCGCCGAAGCGGTCGGACTTGGGGGTCAGCACCTGCACCTCGTCCAGACGCAGGTTGACGGTGGAGTAGTCGATGCGGTCATCCAGCACCCGCATCTGGCCGGTGTAGCTCTCGATGCGGTACTGCACGTCGGTGAGATGCTCCTCGATGGTCAGCAGCTCCTCCAGCGTCTCGGCCTTGTCCCGCAGCTCCTGCAGGCGGGCGCGCTGGGCCTCCAGGCTGGCAAGGCGGGCCTCCACGTCCACATACTCGGCGGTCACGTCCTCGGTGCCCTCGCTCTTCCAGTTCAGGCTGGCGGCGCTCTCGGCGGCGGTCAGGAAGGCGGCGTACTTGTCCGAGGGCACCCGCAGGCTCATGTACACCCAGCGGCTGCCCCGCTCGGCGCTGCCGCCGCTCTCGCTGCTCTGCACATAGCCGCCCGCCTGCGCCAGCGCCGCCATCACGTCCTCACGGGCGTTCTCAAAGTCAGTGCTCTCCAGCTCCAGATCGGCGGTGTAGATGATCTTGCGGCTGGGGTCGGCGGCAAGGGCGGTGTCCTCGCTCTCGCCCCAGCCCAGACCGGCGTCGCCCGGCTCCATGGCCATGGGCGCAGACTCGGTCATGGCCATGGAATCGTAGGCCACGGCACTGGAGGACGCGGTGCCGCCCGCCGCACCGCCGCAGCCCGCCAGCAGGCAGGCGCACAGGGCGAGGGCCAGCAGCAGGGCCGGGACACGCTTCAGGGTTCGTTTCATGGGGTCAGCCTCCTTTTTGAACGGCGGGCAGCGCCGCCGGTTTTTCCTCTTTGCCTATAAACACGGAAAAAACCGCCCGGATATTGCAAAACCTCCGGGATTTTTTGGCAACAATTCGGTCACAAGCAAAAAAGCGACCCGCTCCGGCAAAGGGAGCGGGTCGCCTGTTATGCGGTCATTGTGCCGCCTGCGCTCAGTTCTTGGCCTTGTGGGCGGCCTTCATGCGCAGGTCGTGGCTCAGGATGCGCTTGCGGATGCGCAGGTTCTTGGGGGTGACCTCCAGCAGCTCATCGGGGGCCAGAAACTCCAGGCAGCCCTCCAGGCTGAACTTGCTCACCGGCACCAGACGCAGGGCGTCGTCGCTGCCGGAGGCGCGGGTGTTGGTCAGGTGCTTGGTCTTGCAGACGTTGACGGTGATGTCGTCGCCGGTGGGGGTGTAGCCCACCACCATGCCCTCGTACACCTTCTCGCCGGGGTTGACGATCAGGGTGCCGCGGCCCTGGGCGTTGAACAGACCGTAGGTCACGGCGTCGCCGGTCTCAAAGCTGACCAGACTGCCGGTGCTGCGGCAGATGATCTCGCCGCACCACTCCTCGTAGCCGTCGAAGATGGTGTTCAGGATGCCCTCGCCGTGGGTGTCGGTGAGGAACTGGTTGCGGTAGCCAAACAGACCGCGGGACGGCATACGGAACTCCAGACGCACACGGGTGCCCACCGGCTCCATGGCCATCAGCAGACCCTTGCGGGCGCCCAGAGCGGTCATCACAGCGCCCTGATACTCGGTGGGCACGTCGATGACCACGCGCTCCATAGGCTCCATGGTCTTGCCGTCCTCCACATGGGTCAGAACGCGCGGGGGGCTGACCTGCAGCTCGTAGCCCTCGCGGCGCATATTCTCGATCAGGATGGACAGGTGCATCTCACCGCGGCCCATCACGCGGAAGGAGTCGGTCGTGGGGGAGTCCTCCACCCGCAGGGCCACGTCCTTCAGCAGCTCGCGCTGCAGGCGGTCGCGGATCTGGCGGCTGGTGACGTACTTGCCCTCGCGGCCGGCAAAGGGGCTGTCGTTGACGCTGAAGGTCATCTCCACGGTGGGGTCGTTGATCTTCAGGAAGGGCAGCGCCTCCACGCTGGCGGGGTCGCACAGGGTGTTGCCGATGGTCACATCGGTCAGGCCGGCAAAGGCCACGATGTCGCCGGCGGCGGCCTCGTCCACGGGGCTGCGGCCGTTGGCCTTGAAGTCGAACAGCTTGGTGATGCGGCCCTTCATCATCACGTCGGGGTTGTGCCAGTCGCACACCTGCACGTCCTGACCCACCTTCAGCTTGCCGTTCTGGATGCGGCCGATGCCGATGCGGCCCACGAACTCATTGTAGTCCACGCTGCTGCACAGCATCTGGAAGGGGGCCTCGGGGTCGCCCTCGGGGCACTTGACGTACTTCAGGATGGTGTCGAACAGGGGCTTCATGTCCTTGCCGGGGTTCTCCCAGTCGTAGCCGGCGATGCCGGCGCGGCCGGAGCAGAACACCATGGGGCTGTCCAGCTGCTCGTCGGTGGCGCCCAGATCCATCAGCAGAAGCAGGATCTCGTCGATGACCTCCTTGACGCGGGCGTCGGGGCGGTCGATCTTGTTCACGGCGATGACCAGGCTCAGGTTCTGCTGCAGAGCCTTCTGCAGCACGAAGCGGGTCTGGGGCATGCAGCCCTCGGCGGCGTCCACCAGCAGCAGCACGCCGTTGACCATCTTCAGCACGCGCTCCACCTCGCCGCCGAAGTCGGCGTGGCCCGGGGTGTCGACGATGTTGATCTTCACACCCTCGTACTCACAGCTGCAGTTCTTGGCCAGAATGGTGATGCCGCGCTCGCGCTCGATGTCACCGGAGTCCATCACGCGCTCGGCCACCTGCTGGTTCTCGCGGAAGGAGCCGCTCTGGCGCAGGAGCTGGTCCACCAGAGTGGTCTTGCCGTGGTCAACGTGGGCGATGATCGCAATGTTGCGCAAATCTTTCCGTTCCATAGTTAAACCTCGATTCCTCTTGATCGGGCGCGGGGCGTTTGCCCGCGGCCCATTTATACAAATACTATAAGTGTTCGCTTTCACCGTCCTCTATAGTACGTCAAGCCAAAAGCCTTGTCAAGAATATACAAACCCGCCGGGCAAAGTTTGTCGCCTTTGCCCGAAATCCGAGGGCAAAATCCGGCGGCTCTTTGTGCCTTTTGCACCTTGCCCCGGGTCAGGCGCAGCGGCCCCGGCGGAGGTTGCGCGGCCTGCCGCCGGATGGTATACTTTCAGGTGTGAGATATTGCGGTCAAGCGCCGCTGTTTCACCTTTAGAACAACAACGGAGTGTGATGAGAGCATGGATCCCCGCAGCGATTTTTCCGGCCTGCCCCGCCGGGCCTTTGACCGATCCCGCCCCTACGCGGCCAGCCTTTTGAAATGGGGCTTCTGGGCCGGGGTCATCGGCGTGAGCTTCGGCGCCATCGGCGCGGCCTTCCACCACTGCGTGGATCACGCCACCCACTGGCGCACCGAACACCCCTGGCTGATGCTGCTGCTGCCGGTGGCCGGCCTCATCATCGTGAAGCTGTACGAGGCGGCGGGCTTCCACGAGCAGCACCCAGGCACCAATCTGGTGCTGGAGGGCGGCCGGGACGCAAAGCCCGTGCCCCTGCGCCTTGCGCCCCTCATCTTCATCAGCACCACCCTGACCCACCTGTGCGGCGGCTCCTCCGGGCGCGAGGGCGCGGCGCTGCAGCTCGGCGGCAGCATGGCCAGCCGACTGGGGCGGGCGCTGGGCTTCGGGGACGAGGACGTGCAGACCATGACCCGCTGCGGCATGAGCGCGGTGTTCAGCGCCCTGTTCGGCACCCCGCTGACCGCGGCGGTGTTCTGCATCGAGGTGACCGACGTGGGCATTCTGGTGGATTCCGCCCTGCTGCCCTGCCTGTTCAGCGCACTGGCGGCCTTCTGGACGGCGGGTCGCCTTGGGGTCGCCCCCACCCGGCTGACCATCGCCGACCCGGGCACCGCCCTGATGAACCCGGTCAGGGTGCTGCTGCTGGCGCTGGCCTGCGCGCTGGCGGCGGAGCTGTTCTGCTGGGCCATGCACACCGCCGAGCACCTGTACGCCCGCTTCCTGACCCACCCCTACCGGCGCATCACCGTGGCCAGCCTGCTGGTGCTGGCGCTCAGCGGCCTGCTGCATCTGGCGGGGCAGGGCTGGGCCTACAACGGCGCGGGCATGGACGTGATCGTGGGTGCGGTGGAGCAGGGCGTGTGCCCCAGCCCCTTCGCCTTCCTGTTTAAGATCCTGCTCACCGCGCTGACCCTCGCCGCCGGCTTCAAGGGCGGCGAGATCGTGCCCAGCTTCTTCATCGGTGCCACCCTCGGCTGCACCCTTGCCCCCATTTTGGGGCTGGAGCCGGGCTTTGCGGCGGCGGTGGGCATGGTGTCGGTGTTCTGCAGCGTGGTCAACTGCCCCATCGCCAGCATCCTGCTGGCCATCGAGCTGTTCAGCTACAAGGGCGCGGTGCTGTTCGCGCTGGCGGTGGCGGTGAGCTTTGTGGGCAGCGGCCAGTGCAGCCTGTACGCGGTGCAGCGGTTCGCCCGACCCAAGGTGCAGGGCCGCGTGCCCCACGACCACCACTGACGGAGGGCGGCCTATGGAGCGCATCCACGTACTGGGCACCGGCAACGCCATGGCAAGCGGCCTTTAAAACCGAAGAAAAACAGCAAAGCGGCGTCCCGCCTGACGGGTACGCCGCTTCCTTTTTATCCAGCCTTGTTTTCGGGAATGTCGTTGGTTCAGCCCGCCAGCGCGCGATACACGCGGGTCAGGTCGTGGAGGTCTTCGCTCACCAGCTGCACCGGCTCGCTGAAGTCCAGGCTCATCAGGCCCAGAAGACTCTTTGCGTCGGCGATGCCGCCGCGCGCGTCGTGTACCCCAATGTCGCTCATGCAGTCGCTCGCGGCTGCCACGATCTCTTTCACCTCGCGGAAGTTGGAAATCTTGACCGTCTTGATCATGGTGGTTCCCTCCTTGTTTGCTTGTGAAACACGGTGTTCTCCGCCGGGCCGCGCCGGGGTTCGGGCGCCCGGCCCGCAGGGCATTGGCTTTGCACTTTCAGCCTTTGCACTTCCTGCTTGTTGTGAATTATATCACATAATTCCCCGTTTGTGTTGTGAAACTTGCATAACGATTTGCGATTCTCCCCCCTGAACAAAACCTGCGGACGGGGCCGGCACACTTTCATGGACACTGCACAAAGTTCTGTTCACGGTTTTTTCATGGTTCGAGGTGATGCCGTTCGGATGCAGCTCGGACGGCACTCTGCGGCGGTCGGCGCGTATGCTTGGAGCAGAAGCTGTTCCGGGAGGTACCTGCCATGTACAAATCAACGAATCGCCCCATCCGCCGCCGCAGAAAACGCCGGCGGCGCTGCCCTCTGCCGCTGCTTGCCGCGGTGCTGGTGTGGTGCGCCCTTGCGGTGCTGCGCCCCGGCGCGCGGCCGGCCCTCGCCCCAAACGGCGCGGAGTCGGCGGCATGGGTGGAGGTGGAGCCGCTGAGCCAGGCCGACTGGCCCACCGGCTGTGAGAGCGTCAGTGCGGTGATGGCCCTGCGCCACGCCGGGGCGGACATCACGGTGGATGAGTTCATTCAATGGCACCTGCCCTGCGGCGAGCTGGTATGGGACGGCTATGGCTACACCGGCCCCGACCCCGCCGCCTGCTTCATCGGCAGCCCATACAGGGCGCGGGGCAGCTACGGCTGCTTTGCGCCGGTGATCGCCAAAGCCATGGAGCAGGCCGCCCCCGAGGGCTATGCCGCGCTGGACCTGACCGGCACCGGGCTGGCCGAGCTGGAGCAGCTCTATCTGCAGCGGGGCATCCCGGTGATGATCTGGGCCACCATGGAGATGCGCCCGGTGGCCGAGGGCACCGCGTGGGTCATCGGGGACACCGGCGAGCGGTTCGTCTGGCCGGCAGGGGAGCACTGTCTGCTGCTGGTGGGGGCAGACGGAGAGGACTACCTGCTGAACGACCCCCGCGCCGGGGCCACCGTGCGGTACCCGCGGGAGCTGGTGCAGGCCCGCTACGAGGAGCTGGGCAGGCAGGCGGTGGCGCTGGAGCGGCTGCTGTGAGACGCCACCCACAAAAGCAAAACGACCGCCCTCCGTTTTTAACGTAGGTCGGTCGTTTTTCATTACAAGATATAGAAGCCCCAGCTCGGCAGCCATTTCAGGCTCGCCGCCCAGAGCCTGCCCACCGGCAGGCCGGACAGGGCGGGGTAGAACCAGACGAACAGCACCGCCGCCGCCGCCACCAGCCCGCAGGCGAGGCGCTTGGCGCTGCGCTCGTCCTCCATGCGGGCCAACCACAGCACGATGGCTGCCAGCCCGAACATGGCCCCGGGGAAGTAGTGGTACAGGAAGGTGCAGCGGGTGACCAGCACCCAGGGCAGTACCTGCGCCGCGAACATCACCAGCACCGCGCCGCCGCTGCGGGAGCCTTTGCCGCTGGCCTGCCGCCATGCCAGCGCCCCCAGCGCGAGGGTGCCGCCCCACCAGACCACCGGACTGCCGAAGCCCGCGATGCTGGCGTAGGTGCCCGCGGGCGCGGTGCGGGACATGAAGTACCACACCGGGCGCAGCATCAGCGGCCAGGTGTACCAGCGGGACTCAAACGAGTGGGTGGCCTCCAGCCCGCTGTGGTAGTTGAGCATATGGAGCTGCGCGCGCCACCAGTCGCTCAGGTCGTAGGTGGGGTCGTACACCCGGTAGGGGAAGTAGCTGAGGACGTACACCGTCAGCGGCACCACCACAAAGAACAGCACGCCGCCGGCGATGGCGCAGGCGAACTCCCGCCCGAACTCCGGCTTGTTCTGCCGCCAGCGCGCCCACAGCACCCCGAAGAACAGCACCGCCAGACCCGCGCCCGAGTAGATGCCCGTCCACTTGCTGGCACAGCCCAGCCCGAAGGCGAGGCCGCCCAGCGCCATGGGCAGCAGCGACCGGTCGATGCCCTTTTCCAGCGCGCTCTGGCAGTACCAGACCATGCACAGCGCCCCCAGCAGGATGAAGAAGGTGCCGTACACGTCGATGGTGGCGATGCGGCTCTGGGCAAAGCGCATGAAGTCCAGTGCCAGAAGTGCTGCCCCGGTGAAGGCCAGCCACGGCTTGCGGGTGAGCCGGCGGCACAGGGCGTACATCACCGGCACCATCAGCACCCCAAAGAAGGCACCCGCGCACCGCCAGCCGAAGCCGTTCATGCCGAACAGCAGGATGCCGAGCTGAATGAACACCTTGCCCAGCGGGGGATGGGTGGTCTCGTAGATGGAAAGGCCGTGGGCCTGCTCGTAGCCGGTGCGGCCGTGGTAGATCTCATCAAAATACATACTGTTGAGCTGGCTGATGGCCGCGGGCACCGCGTCCTGCTCATCCGCCAGCGCGCCGCCGCCGCTCACCGCCAGCGCCGCGCCCGCCCCATCCCGGAAGCTCAGCTCAAACACCTGCCCGCCGTTCACCGTGGCGGTGACCGTGCCGGTCATGGGCGCGTCAAACCCGATCTGCTGCCACTGGAAGCAGGCGCCCGGCCGCAGCTCGTGGCTCACGGTGGTGCCGGCGGCGTCGGTGAGGGTCAGGGTACCGCCCTTGGTGATGCCGCCGTACACCCACGCGCTGTGGGCCGCGCCGGTGAGGGTCACCTCCTCCACCGCGTAGGAGGAGCCGTCCGGGTCCACAAAGGTCTCGGGGCCGTTCATCTCGCCCAGATAGGTGAAGCTCAGCACCGCGGTAAACAGGGTCAAACCCGCCAGTGCCAGCGCCTCCCGGCGGCTCCACGCGGGCTGGGGACGCAGGGCGTTCCAGTCCTCCGCGGGCTTTGCCGCCAGCGGCTCCGGCTCGTCCCGGGCGGTCAGCTCCCATGCCGCCCACGCCAGCGCCAAAAAGCACACCGCCGCGGCGAGGCCCGCCAGACGGCCGGTGAGCTGCGCCATGGTGCTGGTCAAAAACTCGTCCTCGGTGCCCTGACTGGAGTAGACCACCGCCAGATTCACAAGGCTGGTCAGGGACAGGCCCGCCGCCGCGCCCAGCAGCCGGCGGCTGCCCCAGCGGGCGGCCGCGGCCAGCGTGAACACCAGACCGAACAGCAGATACCGCTCGTGCATCCGGTGGCTGAAGGTGAACACGCCCACCCCGTAAAAGGCCGCCAGCAGCAGCGGGTCGAAGCGGCCGTTTTTCAGCCCCCGCACCGCCAGCACCGCCATGCAGACGGTCAGCAGCAGGATGGCAAGGGTGCCCCAGTCCGCCCAGCTCAGCAGCAGAAGGGTCTCGTCCTGATTTTTCCAGTTGCCGCCCAGAAACTCCATCCAGTTGAAGGCGTTGATGGTGGCATAGGGGTAGCTCTGGGTGGTGCCGGCGTATTTTTCCAGCATCCAGCCGGGGCCGACGCCGTACACCGGCATGAGCAGCGCCACCGGCGCAAGGGCGCAGGCTGCGCCGCCAAAGCCCCGCTTCGCCGCCTTCACAAGGGCGTCCGGGGCAAGGCCCCGCTCCAGCAGGGGGGCGAGGGCGCACACCGCCAGCACCGGGCCGGCCAGCAAAGCCTGCGGCTTCACCGTCAGGGCCACCCCGTACCAGACGCAGCCGGCGAAGAAGCGCCCCTCCGCAATGCACCGGAAGGCCAGCAGGATGAGCAGGCAGAACACCTCGTCGATCTGCATCCACACGCCGGTGCAGTACACCAGCGAGGGGCCGAAGGCGGCGAAGGCGGCCACCCGCAGGGCGGCCTTCTCCCCGATGCGGGGCAGGCCGATGCGCCACAGCACCCACACGATGCCGCCCGCGCTCAGGATGGGCGGCAGGCTCATCACCAGCCACGCGGCCGGCTCGGTGAAGCTCAGCTTCAGCAGACCCAGCAGCTTGCCCACCAGCCCCAGCACCAGCATATAGCCCGGGGGATAGTCGGCGAAGTAGTCGGGGGCGTAGAACGCCCGCGGGCCGACCTCGGCCATGCGCAGCGCCCACGCGAAGAAGCAGTTCATGTCGTATTCATAGGGTTCGGTCACCACCGCCAGCACCGCCCGCAGCAGGACGGCGGCCAGGATCAAAGCCGCCAGCGGGCGTCGGTCGGGGCGTTTCAGGTCGTTTTGCATCCGTTGGTTCCTCGTTCGTTCGGGCGGGCGGCCGCTCGCCGCCCGCGGATTCGAAGCCATTGTACCACAAACCCGCCGCAAAAGAAACGCCGCAGAGCCAAAAACGGCTCCGCGGCGCGGGGTTTCAGGATTTTTTTACAGCAGGGGCAGCATCCGGTGCAGCACCTTCGCGGTCAGGCCCCAGATGACCTGCCCGCCGTACTGCCAGAACAGCACCCCATACTTGGCGCGGCCCCACGGGTAGTCCCGCCCGCCGGGAATGAGGTGGTAGGGGAAGTCCTCTCCCGGCACGGTCTGGGTGCGCACCTCGGCCTGCAGGGGCGGGTTCGCCTTCAGCCAGTCCAGCGGCACGGTGAAGGTCCCGGCCACCTCCGCCTCGGCAAAGGTGCCCGCGTAGCCGCTCAGCACCGCCACAAAGGGGTAGACCTCCACCCCGGCAGGGGTCAGCACCCGGTCGCCCTCGCCCAGCAGGCGAAGCTGCCCGGCCTCAAGGCACAGCTCCTCACAGGCCTCCCGCAGCGCGGCCTCGGCGGGGGTCTCGCCCGGCTCCAGATGCCCGCCCGGGAAGCACACCTCCCCCGGCTGGGCGATGCGGGCAGCCCGCACCTCGAACAGCACCTGCCAGCCGCCGTCCTGCCACACAAGGGGCAGCAGCACCGCCACCCGGCGGGGCCTCTCCAGCCACCAGGTCACCGGCTCGTGGGCGGCAAGCCGCGCCGCGATGCCCTCGGCCTGCTCGGCGGCGGGGTCGTTCTTCGGCTGCATCCGGCTCACAGCTTGGAGATCTTGGGGCCCTGCGCGGTGTCGGTCACCGCCCAGCCCATCTCGGTGAGCTTGGCGCGGATGGCGTCGGCAGTGCCCCAGTCCTTGGCCTTCTTGGCGGCGGCGCGCTGGGCCACCAGCTCGGTCACCTCGGCGGGGATCTCGTCCTTCTTGCGGTTGTACAGGATGCCCAGCACGCCGGTCAGCTCGTCAAAGGCGGCGGCGACCTTCTCCAGCGTGGCCTTGTCGGCGGCGGCGCTCAGGGTGTTGATCTCCTTGACCAGATCGAAGATGGCGGCCAGCGCATCGGGGGTGTTCAGGTCGTCGTCCATGGCCTTGTCGAACTTGGCCTTGGCCTCGGCGGCCTTGGCCAGCAGGGCGTCGCTGCCCTCGGCGGGAGCCTTGCTGATGGCGAAGTCCAGATTCTCGCGGCAGGTGTACAGGCGCTCCAGACTGTTCTTGCAGGCGTCCAGCAGCTCCACGGTGTAGTTCAGGGGCATCCGGTAGCCGGCGGTCAGCAGGAAGTAGCGGATCGGCTCGTAGCCGTACTTGTCGGCCACCTCGCGCACGGTGAAGAAGTTGTTCAGGCTCTTGGACATCTTGCGGTTGTCGATGTTCAGGAAGCCGTTGTGCATCCAGTAGCGGCTGAAGGTGCAGCCGTTGGCGCACTCGGACTGGGCGATCTCGTTCTCATGGTGGGGGAACACCAGATCCTGACCGCCGCAGTGCAGGTCGATGGTCAGGCCCAGATGCTTGCGGGCCATGGCGCTGCACTCGATGTGCCAGCCGGGGCGGCCGGGGCCGTAGGGGCTGTCCCAGGCAGGCTCGCCGGGCTTGGCAGCCTTCCAGACGGCGAAGTCGGCGGGATCCTCCTTCAGGTCGTCGGCCATCTGGCTGCGCAGCTCACGGTTGCCGCTCTCCAGATCCTCCAGATTCAGGTGACTCAGCTTGCCGTACTCGGCAAACTTGCGGGCGCGGAAGTACACGTCGCCGTTCTTGGCCACATAGCCGTAGCCCTTCTCGATGATGTCCGCCACGATGGACAGGATCTCGTCGATGTGCTCGGTGGCGCGGGGCTGGACGGTGGGGGCCAGGCAGTTCAGACCCTTGGCGTCGGTCAGGTACTCGGCCTCGAAGCGCTGGGCCACCGCCTGCATGGTGGTGCCCTCCTCCTGGCCGCGCTTGATGAGCTTGTCGTCGATGTCGGTGATGTTGGACACATAAATGACCTTGTTACCCTTGTAGGTCAGGTAGCGGCGCAGGGTGTCAAAGACCACCAGCGGGCGGGCGTTGCCCATGTGGATGTAGTTGTACACGGTGGGGCCGCAGACGTAAATGCGGTACTCGCCGGGCACCTGAGGGATGAACTCCTCTTTTTTGCGGGTCAGGGTGTTGAAGATCTGCATATTCTATACTCTCCGTTTCTGACAAAGCCAAAGACCGCGCCCTGTGCAAAACACAAAACGCCCCCGGCAGGGCCTGTCACAGCCCGCACCGAAGGCGAAAAACGATTCGCGGTTCCACTTCTGTTTGTCACTTTGGTGCCCGGTAACGGGGGCTTCCGCGCCCGGCTACTGCCCCTTGGGGGGTTCGCGGCGGGCGTGCTCCCGGGCGCACTTCACAGGCGGCGCGGCAGGGGAGCTTACAGCCGGTGGCTCCCCCTCTCTGGGCGGCGCTGGTGCCTGCTACTCTGCCCGGTACAGGCGCATTTCACATATCCAGTATCGTATATTATAGCCCGGAAGGGGGCGGGTAGTCAAGGGTGGGGGTGCCTCTCCTATTTTTTGAAACAAAATTACATTTTTTATCCACAGTCCCTTGACAGGCTCAAAGCCCCATGTTATTATGGTCATGCGGCGGGCGCAGCACCCATCAAATCAAAGCATAAACATTCGATGTTATGTTTATTTATAGGCTTTTACAACGCTTAATAAGTCACCTTCAAAACCGCTTAACAAGCACCCAGTTCAAAGCCTTAACAACCCCTGTTTTCGTGTGATTATTAAGTCTATATGCAACATTCATCTATACACACAGCTTTAAAACCGCTTTTTGCCGCCCGTCTCCAAAAAGCAGCATCTGTACCGTTCTTGACGCCATGAACGCGTCTGCTGAAAGACGGTTCAAAGCCGGTGCCAAATACGCTTACTGCGTCCGCGAAAGGAGGAAACCTCAAAAGCCGCCCAAACATACCGCCCGTACACACCCTTCATTTCATTATTTAAGGAGGAAGCACTATGATCACCAACACCACCGTCACCAAGCGGGTCAAAAACGTCAAGCAGCCCCGCGGAGGCTACCTGCGCAAAAACCAGTTTGAGGTCCTGACCTTTGAGGACGGCCGGGAGATCCGCACCAACGGAGTCACCGCCCCTTCGCTGATCGGCTCCGCCGTGGATTACTTGACCCGCTGGCAGGCAGGCGCCGAACTCACCGAAGCTTTCCGGATCTCCCTGCTGGGCGCCGCCAGCCGCGACCTGCGCATGAACCTTTGCTCGGATGAACCGGACCGCGAGAAGGAATACGCGAACGAACTGCTGAAAGAAATGACCGGCTTGGACGACCGTTCCATCATCAATGCCTGCAAGCTGGCCGGATACGATGTATGTTATCGAAATCCGTTCAGCGAGTACAAACCGGTTCAGGACATCCAGCCGAATCAAGCTGACATCGACAACGTGCGGATCATGGTGGAGCGGAATCTGAGCTTTTTTAATGCTCACGGCCCCATTGTAAAGGTCGGGTTTACCCTTGAGGGCGGATACACCGACATCATCTCTTCCGGTGATGGCGATTACCTCACGGCGGACGCCCTGTGGGACCTGAAGGTGTCCAGCCGCGAACCGCTCAAGGAGCATACCCTTCAGCTCCTTGTCTATTACATCATGGGTCTCCACTCCGTCCACCCGGAATTCAACGGTGTAAAGAAGCTGGGCATCTTTAACCCCCGCCTGAACACTGCGTACACGGTGGACATCGCCACCATTCCCCAAGAGACGATGGACGCCGTTTCCCGCGAGGTCATCGGCTACAAATAATACCCGACAAAAGGCGCACCTGAACCAATCGGTTCGGTGCGCCTTTTGCGGTTTCCCGAATTCTGTCCGCACGCCAAAAACACCCGCTCCGTCCGTTCTTTTTTTCCGCAATTTGCGCCTCAAAAGAGGGGCTTTTTTCTTGTGTCAAAGGCCGTGTTATGGTATACTGAACCTCAAGGCACACTGTAACACGATAAAGTAACCAAAGGTATTCCCGCACAGCCGCAGCATAAGCTGTGCTTATGATAAGGAGGAACCGCCACATGAACCAACTGGAGCAGGCCCGCATCCGCATCGACGAGGTGGATCGGCAGATGGCCGCCCTGTTTGAGCAGCGGATGGACGCGGTGCGGCAGGTCATCGAGTACAAGCAGGCCACCGGGATGCCCATTCTGGACACCGGCCGGGAGGCGCAGGTCATCGAGAAAAACACCGCCCTCATTCAGGACGAGGTGCTCAAGCCCTATTACGCCGACCTGCTGCGGGCGCAGATGGCTCTGAGCCGCCAGTATCAGGCGTGGGTGCTCAGCCGGGACGTGGTGGCCCATCAGGGGGTGGAGGGCGCGTACAGCCACATCGCCCTGCGCCGCCTGTTCCCGCGGGGGCGGGCGCTGAGCCTGCCCACCTTTGACGAGGTGTTTGAGGCGGTGGCGGACGGGCGTGCCGCCTACGGCGTGATCCCCTTTGAGAACAGCACCGCCGGGGACGTGTCCTCGGTGCTGGATCTTTTGTACCGGCACGAGCTGCACATCGTACAGATGTACGACCTGCCGGTGCGGCACAACCTGCTGGGGGTGCCCGGCGCAAGGCTGCGGGACGTGACCGACGTGTTCAGCCACCCGCAGGCGCTGCACCAGAGCGACGACTTTTTGAAGAAGCTGGACTTCGCCACCCACGAGTGGCCCAACACCGCCAAGGCCGCCCAGTATGTGGCGCAGCAGGGCGACCCCTCCAAGGCGGCGGTGGCCAGTGCCGAGACCGCCGAGCTGTACGGGCTGACCGTGTTGGCCGAGGGCATCAACACCGACGGGGACAACACCACCCGGTTCGTGGTCATCGGGCGGGAGCTGCCCGCCAGCGGCGACCGGTTCAGCCTGCTGTTCACGGTGGACAACAAGCCCGGCGCGCTGGCCCATGTGGTGCAGGCGGTGGCCGAGGCGGGCTTCAACATGGAGTGCATCAAGAGCCGGCCCCGGCCCCATGTACCCTTTGAATACTACTTCTACATCGAGCTGGTGGGCGGGGACACCCCCGACCGCGACCGCCTGATGGAACGCATGAACCAAATCTGCCAGCAGGTGCGCCTGCTGGGTGTGTACAACAAGTGAGCGAACACAGAGAGGGGATCTGTATGAAATTGACCATGCGCCTTGGAGCGGACAGTTACGACATCATCATCAGCCGCGGTGCGCTGGGGCATCTGGGCGAGCTGACCGACCTTGCGCACCGCAAGGTGTTCATCGTCACCGACAGCGGCGTGCCTGCCCGGTATGCAGAGTGCGTCAAGGCGCAGTGCGCCGACGGCTGCATCTTCACCGTGCCCGAGGGCGAGGCCAGCAAGAGCCTGAAGGTCTACACCACCGTACTGCAGGCCATGCTGGAGTTCGGCATGACCCGCGCCGACCTGGTGGTGGCCGTGGGCGGCGGCGTGGTGGGGGACATGGCGGGCTTTGCCGCCGCCACCTATATGCGGGGCATCCAGTTCATCAACTGCCCCACCACCACCCTGAGCCAGTTCGACTCCTCCATAGGCGGCAAGGTGGCGGTGGATCTGGGGGAGACCAAGAACATCGTGGGCGCGTTCTGGCAGCCCAAGCTGGTGGTCATCGACCCGGACACCCTCGCCACCCTGCCCCGCCGCCAGTACGTCAACGGTCTGGCGGAGGCGCTGAAGATGGGTCTGATCGCCGACCCGGAGCTGTTCGACATCTTTGAGAACGAGGACCCCTTTGAGAAGATCGAGGAGGTCATTTACCACAGTCTGATCATCAAAAAGAACATTGTGGAGCGGGACGTGACCGAAAAGGGCGACCGCGCCGCGCTGAACTTCGGCCACACGCTGGGGCACGGCATCGAGGCGGTGCGGGGCATCCGGGGGCGGCGCACCCGGGGCTTCTACCACGGCGAGTGCGTGGCGCTGGGGATGCTGCCCATGATCGAGGACGCCAAGCTGAAAAAGCGGGTGCGGGCGGTGTACCGCAAGCTGGGTCTGCCCCTGACCGCCGGCTACGACAAGGCCGCGGCGCTGGAGGCCATGCGCCACGACAAAAAGACCCGCGGCGGCAAGGTGAAGCTGGTCAAGGTGCCCGGCATCGGCTGCTGGCGCATCGACACGGTGGACATGGCCGTACTGGAAACTCTGGTGCTGGGCAAGCCCATCCCGCCCATGCCGGACGCGAAGTAACGGGGGACACACCATGAAAAACACCTTCGGCAGCAGCGTCTGCCTTACCATTTTCGGCGAGAGCCACGGGCCGGCCATCGGCGCGGTGCTGGACGGTCTGGCCGCCGGCCTGCCGGTGGACGAGACCGCCATCGCCCTCGCCATGGACAAGCGCCGCGCCCGGGGCGACGGGATGTCCACCGCCCGCACCGAGGCGGACGCCGTCCACCTGCTCAGCGGCGTGCTGAACGGGCGCACCACCGGCACCTCCATCGGGCTGGTCATCCAGAACAAGTCCCAGCGCAGCGCCGACTACGCCAAGACCCAGGATCTGCTGCGCCCGGGGCACGCGGATTACACCGCCTACGCCAAGTACGCGGGCTTTCAGGACGCCCGGGGCGGCGGGCACTTTTCCGGCCGTCTGACCGCCCCGCTGGTGGCGGCGGGCGAGCTTTGCCGGCAGGTGCTGGCGGCAAAGGGCATCACCATCGCCACCCACATCCGGGCGGCGGCGGGGCTGGAGGACGCGCCCTTTGCGGCGGACGACGAAGCGCTGCTGGCGCGGCAGGCCGCGGCTGTGGCCGCCTGTGATCCGGAGCACCTCGCCCTCATCGACCCCACCCGGGAGGAGACCATGCGGGCCGCCATCCGGGCCGCCGGGGCGGAGGGGGACAGCGTGGGCGGCATCCTCGAGACCGCCGTGCTGGGTCTGCCCGCCGGGGCGGGCGAGCCGTTCTTTGACAGCGTGGAGTCGGTGCTGAGCCACCTGCTGTTCAGCATCCCCGCGGTCAAGGGGGTGGAGTTCGGGCTGGGCTTCGGCTTTGCCGGGCTGCGGGGCAGCGCGGCGAACGACCCCTTCCGCATGGCGGGGGAGCGGGTGGTCACCGCCACCAACCACAACGCCGGCGTCAACGGCGGCATCACCAACGGGATGCCGGTGGTGTTCCGCACAGCGGTGAAGCCCACCCCCAGCATTTACAAGGCGCAGCAGACGGTGGACTACCTGAGCTGCACCGACGCCGAGCTGCAAATTCAGGGGCGGCACGACCCCTGCATCGTCCACCGGGCGGCCATCGTGCAGACCAGCGCCGCGGCGCTGGGCCTGCTGGATCTGCTCACGGTGAAATACGGCACCGACTGGCAGAGGGAGGGCTGAACCATGGAATACGGACTCATCGGCGCGAAGCTGGGCCACAGCTACTCCAAGGTCATCCATGAGCTGCTGCTGCCCCAATACCCCTACGAGCTGCACCCCCTGCCCACCGAAGCGGAGGCCCACGCCTTTCTGCAGGCGCGGCAGTTCAAGGCCATCAACGTGACCATTCCCTACAAGCAGCTGGTCATTCCCTACTGCGATGTGGTGGACGAGCGCGCCGCCGCCATCGGGGCGGTGAACACGCTGGTGGTGCGGGACGGCCGGCTGTACGGCTGCAACACCGATTACATGGGTTTTCTGTATATGGTCAAGGCCCACGGGGTGAGCCTCGCGGGCAAGACGGTGCTGATCTTAGGCACCGGCGGCACCCACAACACCACCGCCGCGGTCTGCCGGGACGAGGGTGCGGCCGCGATCCTGACGGTCAGCCGCCGGGGCGGCGAGGGGCTGCTCACCTATGAGCAGGCCGCACAGCGCAACGATGTGCAGATCGTCATCAACACCACCCCCGCCGGGATGTACCCGAACAACGGCGAGTGCCTGCTGGAGCTGGGCGGCTTCGCGCGGCTCGAGGCGGTGTTCGACGCGGTGTACAACCCCTTCCGCACCGAGCTGCTGCTGCGCGCCGAGGAGCTGGGCGCAAAGGCGGTGTGCGGCTTTGAGATGCTGGTGGCGCAGGCGGTGTACGCGGCGGAATATTTCCACGACACCCCCATCGACCACGCCCGCATCGGCGAGGTACACCGGGCGCTGAAGGCGCAGCTCTGCAACCTGTCCCTCATCGGGATGCCCTCCTGCGGCAAGAGCAGTCTGGGCAAGGCGCTGGCCAAACGGCTGGGCAAGCGCTTTGTGGATCTGGACGAGGAGATCGTGCGGCGGGCGGGCAAGCCCATCCCCGCCATCTTCGCCGAGGAGGGCGAGGCGGCCTTCCGCCGGCTGGAGCGCGAGGTGACCGCCGACCTGTCCAAACAGGGCGGGCAGATCCTGAGCTGCGGCGGCGGCATCATCAAGACCCCCGGCAACGCCCGGCTGCTGCGGCAGAACGGCCCGGTGCTGTGGATCCGCCGCCCGCTGGACGCGCTGGCGGTGGGGGGCGACCGGCCCCTGTCCTCCAGCCGGGAGGCGCTGGCGCAGATGCAGGCCCAGCGGTACCCCCTGTATGAGGCGGCGGCAGATGCGACCATCGACAACGACACCACCTTTGAAGCGGCCGTGGATAAGGCCGAGGAGGCATTTTATGAAGTTCTTGGTGATCAACGGCCCTAACCTGAATATGCTGGGCGTGCGCGAGCCGGGCATCTACGGCACCGTCAACTACGACGGCATGGTGGAGCACACCCGCGCGGGCTGCGCCGAGCTGGGCATCGAAACGGAGTTCTACCAGTCCAACCACGAGGGCGATCTGGTGGATGTGATCCAGCAGGCGCTGGGGCGGTTCGACGGCATCGTCATCAACCCCGGGGCCTACACCCACACCAGCATCGCCATTCTGGACGCGCTGAAGTCGGTGCGGCTGCCCGCCGCCGAGGTGCACATCAGCGACGTGACCAAGCGGGAGGCCTTCCGCCAGATCAGCTACGCAGGCATGGCCTGTCAGGTACACGTCATCGGGCAGGGCATCGCCGGCTATGTGATGGCGGCAAAGCAGCTCAAGGAACAGATCGAAGGGCAGGGCTGACCCCGCCTTATGCATAACTATTGGTAATTTTTAAGTCAAACAATACAAAGAGGAAAGGGAACTCTTGTTATGATCATCTCTACCAAAAAAGGCACGCCCTTACAGGAACTGGAACGCATCATTAAGAATTTCGAGTGCATGGGTCTGCAGGTCACCCTGATCCGCGGCACCGATTACAACGTGTTCGGTCTGGTGGGCGACACCACCAAGGTCAACGTGAAGGACGTGGCGGCCAACCCCTGGGTGGATCAGGTCACCCGCGTGTCCGCCCCCTATAAGCGGGCCAACCGGCTGTTCCATGAGGCGGACACGGTGGTGGACGTGCAGGGCGTCAAGATCGGCGGCAATCAGCCCATCGTGGTCATCGGCGGCCCCTGCAGCGTGGAGGGCGACGACCAGATCTGCACCATCGCCGAGGCGGTGAAGAACGCCGGCGCCCAGATGCTGCGCGGTGGCGCGTACAAGCCCCGCACCTCCCCCTACGCCTTTCAGGGTCTGGGCACCGAGGGTGTGCTGGACATGGTCCACGCCCGCAAGCAGACCGGCCTGCCCATCGTCAGCGAGCTGATGAGCGCGGACAAGATCCCCGAATTTGAGGAGAACGTGGATCTGGTGCAGATCGGCGCGCGGAATATGCAGAACTTCCAGCTTCTCAAAGAGGTGGGCAAGATGAGCAAGCCCATCCTGCTCAAGCGCGGTCTGGCCAACACCATCGAGGAGTGGATCATGAGCGCCGAGTACATCATGGCCGCCGGCAACGACAACGTCATTTTCTGCGAGCGGGGCATCCGCACCTTTGAGCCTTACACCCGCAACACGCTGGATCTGTCGGTCATCCCCATCATCAAGGAAAAGACCCATCTGCCCATCATCATCGACCCCAGCCACGCCACCGGCAACTACCGCTATGTGGAGGCCATGAGCCTTGCCGCCGTGGCCGCCGGCGCGGACGGCCTGATCATCGAGGTACACACCGACCCCGAGCACGCGTGGAGCGACGGCGCCCAGAGCCTGCGGCCCGAGAAGTTCGCGCAGGTCGTCGAGAAGTGCCGCACCGTGGCCGCCGCCGTGGGCCGTGAGATGTACTGAGGGCCGCGCCATGAACATCCAGCTCACCCCCTGCCCCATCGGCGGGCAGATCACCGTGCCGCCCTCCAAAAGCATGGCCCACCGGGCGGTGCTGGCGGCGGCGCTGGCCGAGGGCACCTCGGTCATCCGAAATCTGGCCTTCAGCAAGGACATTCAGGCCACCCTGAACGGCGTGGCGCGGCTGGGGGCGCAGGTGCAGCCCGGCCCCGTGCGGGGCTGCGTCACCATCACCGGCGCGGGGCGGCCCTCCGGGGCGGTCTTTGAACCGCATCAGCCGGTGGACTGCGGCGAGAGCGGCAGCACCCTGCGGTTCTTCATTCCCGTATTCAGCCTCACCGGGCAGCCGGTGTGCTTTGTGGGCGGCGGGCTGCTGATGCAGCGCCCCCAGCAGGTCTACGCCGACCTGTTCCACGCCCGCGGGCTGCAATTCCGCCAGACCGACCGCTACATCTATCAGATGGGCGCGCTCACCGCCGGGGAGTACACCTTCCCGGGCGATGTGTCCAGCCAGTTCGTCACCGGCCTGCTGTACGCCCTGCCCATGCTGGAGGGGGACAGCGTCATCACCCTCACCGGCCGGGTGGAGAGCCGCCCCTACATCGACCTGACCCTCTCCGCGCTGGCAGACTTCGGGGTCAGCGCCCGATGGGAGGGCGAAAACCGTCTGGTCATCCCCGGCGGGCAGCGCTTTTCCCCCTGCGACTACATGGTGGAGGGGGACTACAGCCAGGCGGCCTTCCCCGCCGTGCTGGGCGCCATCACCGGCGGCGTGACCGTGACCGGGCTGCGCCCCGACTCGCTGCAGGGGGACGCGGCCATTCTGGACATCCTGCACCGCTGCGGCGCGGACTTCACCGTCGAGAACGGGTGCGCCGCCTTCCGCGCCGCGCCCCTGACGGCCACCGACATCGATCTGGCCGCCTGCCCCGACCTCGGCCCCATTCTGATGGTGCTGGGGCTGTTCTGCAAGGGCGAGACCCGCATTTTCAACGCCGGGCGGCTGCGCATCAAGGAGAGCGACCGCATCGCCGTCATGCAGGAGGAGCTGGCGAAGCTGGGCGGCACCGTGACGGCCGAGGGCGACACGGTCACGGTACAGGGCCTGGGCGGACGGCTGCACGCCCCCGTCGAGCCGCTGAACAGCCACAACGACCACCGGGTGGCCATGGCCTGCTCCGTGGCCGCGTGGGCGGCGGGCGTGTTCGCCCTCATGGAGGACGCGGGCGCGGTGGCCAAGAGCTGGCCCAGCTTTTTTGAGGACATGAAACACGGGCTGGGCGCGGCCAATGAGGACGCCTAAGCCTGTCAGCAACGCAAGTTCGGAGGAACACATCCAATGCTGGACAAATCGAAACGGGTGCTCATCGTGGGCCTCGGCCTGCTGGGCGGCCGGTACGCCATCGGCCTGACCCGGGCGGGGTTCGAGGTGGACGCCATCAACCGCAGCGAGGGCCCCATCCGCTACGCGCTGGACGAGGGCTACATCCGGCGGGGCGCCACGCAGAACTTTGAGCCGCTGATCCGGGAGGCCGGGTATGTGGTGTTCGGCCTGTACCCCACCACCCTGCTGGACTGGGTGGCCAAATATGGCCATCTGTTTCAGCCCGGCTGCCTCATCACCGACGTCTCCGGCGTAAAGACCGGGCTGGTGGACGAGGTACAGGCCCTGCTGCCGGAGGGCGTGGAGTTCATCGGCAGCCATCCCATGGCGGGCAAGGAGGTCAGCGGCGTGCAGAACGCCCATCTGGTGGACTTCGCCCCCGCCAACTTCATCGTCACCCCCACCGAGCGGAACACCCAGGCGGGCATCGACTTCGCGTGGGAGCTGGCTGAGACGCTGGGCTTCGGGCACATCACCACCCTGACCCCCGCCCAGCACGACCACATGATCGGCTACGTCAGCCAGCTCACCCACGCCATCGCGGTGAGCCTGATGTGCGCCGAGGACAACGGCAGCCTTGCCGAGTACACCGGCGATTCCTTCCGGGATCTGACCCGCATCGCCCGCATCAACGACAAAATGTGGGCCGAGCTGTTCCTGTGGAACAAGGGCAACCTGATCGGGCAGATCGACCAGTTTACCGGGGCGCTGAACCAACTGCGGCAGCATCTGGTGGAGGACGACCGGGCCGGCCTTGAGGCCATGTTCCGCCTGTCCACCCAGCGGCGGGCGGTGTTCGACAAGAAGCAGTGACCCCCATCACAGAGCAAAGGAGGCCCCCATATGCCCCGCAACGAGGGACAGAAGGCAAAGCTTCTGGTTTTGAAATCCATCTTTGAGCGCAAGACCGACGAGGATCATATGCTCAGCGTGCCCCAGCTTCTGAGCGAGCTGGAGCGGGAGGGCATCCCCGCCGAGCGCAAGAGCATCTACAGCGACATCGAGGCCCTGCAGAAGGCGGGCGTGGAGGTGGAGCTGAGCCGCGGACGCGGCGGCGGCTACTATCTGGCCAGCCGCACCTTTGAGCTGGCGGAGCTGAAGCTGCTGGTGGACGCGGTGCAGGCCAGCCAGTTCATCACCCGCAAAAAGAGCGAACAGCTCATCAAAAAGCTGGGCAGCCTAGCCAGCGAGCACCAGTCCCGCCAGATGCAGCGGCAGGTGTTCGTGTCCGGCCGGGTCAAGACCATGAACGAGAGCATCTACTATGTGGTGGACACCCTGCACACCGCCATCGCGCAGGACCGGCAGGTGACCTTCCAGTACATGGAGTGGACGCTGGGCAAAAAGAAGGTGCCCAAAAAGAACGGCGCGCTCTACCACGTCAGCCCCTGGGCGCTGGCATGGGAGGACTCGAAGTACTATCTGATCGCCTTTGTGGACGGCGGCATCCGCCACTACCGGGTGGACAAGATGCGCGGCCCCGCCATCACCGACGAGCCGCGCGCGGGCAAGGAGGAGTTCCGCGCCATCGACCTGTCCACCTACACCGGGCGGCGGTTCGGTATGTTCGGCGGTGTGGAGCAGCGGGTGACCCTGCGGTGCAAAAACAGTCTGGTGGGCGTGATGCTGGACCGCTTCGGCAGCGGCGTGGTGCTGGTGCCGCAGGAGGACGACAGCTTCCACCTGACCGTTCCGGTGGTGGTCAGCGACCAGTTTTTGGGCTGGGTGTGCGGCTTCGGGGACGAGATCGAGGTGCTCGGCCCCGCCTCGGCGCGCACCCAGATGGCGGAGCTTGCCGACAAGCTGACCGGCAAGTACGGCCGCCCCCGGAGTGAGCCTTGACCCGGGCGGAGCTGTGCGCCCTGCTGGATGCGCAGGGCGTGGAATACGAGCTGTTTGAGCATCCGCCCGCCTACACGGTGGAGGACATCCTCTCCTACGGGCTGCCCCAGCCGGAGCTGGGCGCGAAAAACCTGTTTTTGCGGGACAAGAAAAAGCGCCATTACTGCCTGCTGGTGGCCAAGGACGACCGCCCGGTGAGCATCCGGGACTTCGAGGAGAAGGCCGGGCTGGGCAAGCTGTCCTTCGCCTCGGAGGAGGATCTGCTGCGCTTTCTGGGGCTGACCCGCGGCGCGGTGACCCCCTTCGGTGTCCTGAACGACGCGACCCGCACCGTGCGGGTGTTTCTGGACAGGTACTTCGAGGGCGGGCGCATCGCGGTGCACCCCTGCGAAAACACCGCCACCGTCTACCTGCGCACCGACGACCTGGTGCGCCTGCTGCGGGAGCACGGCAGCGCGGTGGAGGTTGTTGAGCTGTGAGAGCCGAACGCGGATGTAGAAACAAACCGCATCGAACACAAAAGAACCCCGCCGCCGTTCTTAAAAAAACGGCGGCGGGGTTCTTTTGTAATCAAACCATTGCATCCTTATGGGTTTCACGCAAAAACCAGTCGGGTGCTTCGGTATGCACCGGGATGACCTCATGCGGATGCACCGTGTCGATGAGTCTTTGGATCGTGGCCGCATCCGCGTGACCGCTGGTGTGAAGCGAAACGATCTTTAGACCCAATCGCTCGCATTCTTCAAGGAATTCCCGCATTTTTGGTTGTTCCCTGTAGCCAGACCACATGGAATAGACCAGTACGCCCTCTTCAAATGACATCTTTTCGGACAGCCCCCGGAGATACCTTCCCATCGTACTGCGCACACACATCACAAACCGCGCTTTGCTGATTCGCTCTTTGGTCATGCGTCGGTACTTTGACAAAGCTTCATATCGCTCCGAATTCGTCACAAAGGCATACACATCGCGGAATGCCGGGTTTGGGATGCTGCCGCCGACCGCAGCGGTGATCTCTGCCATATACAACTCTTCAAGGAAGATGCGCCCGCTCCGCTTGGCAGCACGATACATCGTCACAATGCGGTCGATATTCGTCGATGCCTGCAGCACAAAAATCGGGCCGTCGGTTTTACGAAACAGCGAAACCGCTTCCTCTTCCAGTTCCGCTTCGGTTTTCGGCAGTTTTTTGCTGCCGCGGGAAAGGGTCGTCCCCTCACAAATCAGCGTGTCCACTTTTTTCGGCAGATGCATCAGCAGCCGCGAAAAGGATTTTCTTCCGTTTGCGCGAAAATCTCCGGTATAGAGAACCCGTCGGCCATTCGCTTCGCACAGAAACATATAGCTATCAAATGCAGAGTGATCGCACAAAAACGGTGTGATCGTAATGTCTCCGATACGAATGGGAACATTGTGTCTGCAAAATCCCACCGGCTCGACCGTCTGCAAACCCTTGTAGCCATCTCCCGCGTTCACGATTCGCCGGCAGGCCTCACCCATGTACAGCGGGATCTGCTTGTCGATGTAGTAGGCCAGCCCGAGGTGATCGCGGTGATAATGCGAGACGAAAACAGCATCGAATGCGGCATCTGAAAACAGGCCGTCGATGTCCGGAAGCGATTGTTCATCATTGCCCAATTCCAAACCGATGTCCAGCAGGATCCTCGTGGTTTCGGTCGAAATTTCAATGATGTTCCCGCCTATTTGGTTTTGTCCACGAAGGATTTTTACGCGCATTGCACCACCCTTGCCGTCCGGCATCTCTTTTCCACGGCTCCGGTTAAGCCACGACCTTCACAAGGGAAAGCACGAAGTCCAGCGTGTCAACAAACGATTCCACGTCCTGAACCGATTCAATCTTGCTGCACTCCAAGCGAATTTTGTTGGACGAGCCGACCCGCTTTGCAGAGATCTTCCCCTCTCCGCGGGAACCGATGGCCAAAACAATGGACTCAACGATCGAGTTGATCTCCGGCATATTTTTAAAGTGGCTTTGCTCCATCACGATAAGAACACTGAAGCCATCCAGCGTCATCGCCTCGTAGCTGGGGAAATCCAAGAATTTACCGGTGTGCTTCCCATTTCCGTATTGCGCGTATTTTTTCCGCTCGGGATTGTCCCTGTCCAACTTCTTGTTCACCAGAGAAACATACTCACGAGGGTTTTGCAGCAGCACGAACCCTTGGGTATACGTTGAGTTCTGAGCCGGCACATAGTTCTCGGTCTTGAAGATCAGCGGACAGTTGTCCTCGCCCCACTCCTCTACGGCCTGCTCCAAAATCGCCGGAAGATCTTTGGGCTTGCGCGGCAAGCTTTTGATGAAAGCCACCAACAGCACGACCGTGATCAGCGTACCGGAAATGTCTTTGACGGCCCCCATGACCGAAGCCGCATTGAATCCGTTGAAAAACATCTCTGCCAGAGCAGCGAGGATCGCAATGATCCCCAAAATACCGCCCCACAGTTTTTCGTCGCGATCCATTTTATCCATACTCAGACCTCCACAAAGTAATTGCCCATCTCTCCACTGATGTAATAGGCTTTGCTGTTCATCAACTGCATCAGGCGGTCAAGCTGCGGCCTGTGTTCCTTCGCTTCACTGTACTGTCGTTTTCCCTTGAAAACAAACGGACTTGCCTCCACCGGCGTGTCTTCAGGCAGCGCAAAATCCAAAACCAGCTTCTTTGTATTTACAGTGCGCAAATAGGTATACCCCTCCAAAACACATCGCAGCATGGTCTCGTCGCTTTCCGGCTCTTTCAGCTCAAGGATCCGCAGGATGCTTCCGTCATAGGCAAGCAGATCAATTTTCCCCACACGGTCGTTGCGCTTATTTTTGAGTGGCGTCTGGTAGTCCTTGATCTCGCCCACCAGCGGCAGTCTGCCCTGCCGGAACATCGCCATTGCGATCCGTTCCTCGACCCGGTTGGAACCTTCCTGTTCCGGGACACCATCGCGACCTGCAACACGGTAGGACTGTTCGCGCGTAATGACCGGGATCCGGTCAAAAAGCTGCAAATGATTGCAGCACCACTCCGCGACGATCTCTGTGTAGTACTCGTCGGTATCGGATGTCTTCCCGCGATAATTGACAAAGCCCTGCTGATAAAAAGTCGGCATGTTTTTTGCCGCCTCATCAATTTTCTGCAAGAGCGCTGTCCTTGTATAAGACGATGCCATCGAGTTTCTCCTCCGTTCATTTTTTCTTATTGTATCACGGATCCGTCGCTTTTTGAACTGTATTTACCCATTTGGAAGACTCGTTTCAGCCGATCCGCTCACTTTGATCCTCCCTTGCGGTGAACTACATAAGCCGTTTGAACAAAGGCATTGCGCAAGTCATCTCCCGTTCAAAACACACCGGCCTTTGCCAATCTCCAAACTCCGCCACAGAATCCAAGAACCGTGTCCGAATGGGCGGCTTTTTTCCCGCGCAGGCTTGCATATCTCCGCTCTTTCGTTTAGAATAAATGTGTATGCGAATTTTTACCTAAGGCCGGCTTCGGGCGGCCGGATACACCATAAAACAAGAGGAGTGAACCACCTTCATGGCGAACATGAGGCAGGAAATCGAGGCGAGACGCACCTTCGCCATCATCAGCCACCCCGACGCGGGTAAGACCACCCTCACCGAGAAGCTGCTGCTGTACGGCGGCGCGATCCAGCAGGCGGGCAGCGTCAAGGGCAAGCAGAACGCCCGGCACGCGGTCAGCGACTGGATGGAGATCGAGAAGCAGCGCGGCATCTCGGTCACCAGCAGCGTGCTGCAGTTCAACTACGCCGGCAAGTGTGTCAACATTCTGGACACCCCCGGCCACCAGGACTTCTCCGAGGACACCTACCGCACCCTGATGGCGGCGGACAGCGCCGTCATGGTCATCGACGCCGCCAAGGGCGTCGAGGCGCAGACCCGCAAGCTGTTCAAGGTCTGCACCCTGCGCAACATCCCCATCTTTACCTTCATCAACAAGATGGACCGCGAGGCCCGCGACCCCTACGAGCTGTGCGAGGAGATCGAGAACATTCTGGGCATCCAGACCTATCCCATGAACTGGCCCATCGGCTGCGGCCGTGACTTCAAGGGCGTGTTCGACCGGGACAGCCGCCGCATTCTGGCGTTCCGGACCGAGGGCAAGGCCGGCGTTCGCATGGTGGACACCATCGAGGCCGAGCTGGGCAGCCCCGAGCTGGACGAGCTGATCACCCCGCAGCTCCACAGCCAGCTTGTGGACGACGTGGATCTGCTGGACGGCGCCGGCATGGACTTCGATCTGGAGGCCGTGCAGACCGGCAAGCTCAGCCCCGTGTTCTTCGGCTCGGCGCTGACCAACTTCGGCGTGGAGCCGTTCCTGCGGGACTTCCTGCGGCTGACCCCCACCCCGCTGCCCCGCCGGGACATCCTGTCCGAGGAGGACGTGGATCCCACCCGGGAGGCCATGTCCGGCTTCATCTTCAAGATTCAGGCCAACATGAACAAGGCCCACCGCGACCGCATCGCCTTTATGCGCATCTGCTCGGGCAAGTTCGAGCGCGGCATGGACGTGTTTCATGTGCAGCAGGGCAAGAACGTGAAGCTGGCCCAGTCCACCCAGCTCATGGCGCAGGACCGCGCCACCGTGGACACCGCCTACGCCGGCGACATCATCGGCCTGTTTGACCCGGGCATCTTCTCCATCGGCGACACCCTGTGCACCGGCAAGCCCCCGGTGCAGTTCGCGGGCATCCCCACCTTCGCGCCGGAGCACTTCGCCCGGGTGAGTCAGGTGGACACCATGAAGCGCAAGCAGTTCGTGAAGGGCATGGAGCAGATCGCCCAGGAGGGCGCCATCCAGATCTTCCGCGATCTGGGCGGCGGCATGGAAGAGGTGATCGTGGGCGTCGTGGGCGTGCTGCAGTTCGAGGTGCTGGAGTACCGCCTGAACACCGAGTACAAGGTGGACATCCGGATGCAGGAGCTGCCCTACGAGCACATCCGCTGGATCGAGAACGACCCGGACGAGCTGGATCCCAAGGATCTGGATCTGACCAGCGACACCCGCCGCATCGAGGATCTGAAGGGCAACCGCCTGCTGCTGTTCACCAGCGAGTGGGCCATCAACTGGGCCGAGCAGCACAATGACACCCTGCGCATGAGCGAGTTCGGCAACATCTGACCATCGGGTCTTTCCTCTAAAAAAAGCAGCGCCGGGCGGCCACAGGCCGCCCGGCGTTTTTTGCGGGTCAGCGACAAAAACCGCCCCCGCCGGGTTTCTCGTCCGGCGGGGGCGGTCTGATTTATACAGGGCTTACAGGGCGCTCAGGGCGGCCTCGTCGGCCACCACGGTCACGTCGGGGTGCATCTGCAGGATGGAGGCGGGCACCTGCGGGGTGACGGGGCCGAAGAAGGCCTTTTTGACGATCTCGGCCTTGTCCGCGCCGCTGGCCACCAGAACCACCTTGCGGGCGGCCATGATGGTGCCGATGCCCATGGTGATGGCCTGACGGGGCACGTCGTCCTTGCTGGCGAAGAAGCGCTTGTTGGCCTCGATGGTCTCCTCGGCCAGATCCACGATATGAGTGCCCTTGGGGAACTCATCGCAAGGCTCGTTGAAGCCGATGTGGCCGTCGTGGCCGATGCCCAGAAGCTGCAGATCCACGCCGCCCAGACTCTCGATCAGCGCGTCGTAGCGGGCGCACTCGGCCGCGTGATCCTCGCTGGTGCCGCAGGGCAGGTTGGTGGCGCCCTCAGGCAGGTTCACATGGTCAAAGAAGTTGTCGTGCATGAAGTAATAGTAGCTCTGGTCGTTCTCACGGGGCAGATTCAGGTACTCGTCCAGATTGACGGTACGCACCTGCGAGAAGTCCACGTCGCCCTTGTTGTACCAGTCGATGAGCTGCTTGTAGGTGCCGATGGGGGAGGAGCCGGTGGCCAGGCCCAGCACGCAGTTGGGCTTCTGGATGACCTGCGCGGAGATGATGTTGGCGGCCTGACGGCTCATGGCCGCGTAGTCGGCGGTGCGGATGATCTTCAGCATAATACGGTTGCTCCTTTACATAAATCGGGATGTTCCGCGGTCGGGGCGGGAGGGCATCAGCCCACCAGCACCTTGAACACGGCCTTTTTTACATGGGTCTCGCCGGTGCAGCGCACGCCCGGGCGGTGCAGATCCTCCGGGAAGGTGATGAGCATAGATCCGGGCATCAGGGCCACGGCGGCCTCGGGGCGGCCGTCGTACTCGAAGAAGTCCCTCTCCTCACTGCCGCCCAGCTCTTCCAGCGTGCCCAGCCGAGCCACGGCGATCTCCTCGGCGCCCTCCAGCGGGATGTGGATGTCGGTGTAGCGGCGGTGCCCCTCAAAGGTAGCGCCCTGCAGGGGCTTTGCCTCAAATTCCGCCACATTGATGAACACCGCGTCCCCGTCCACCTCGGTGCGGCCCAGCGGCAGCGCGTTCAGGTCGTTGTCCAGAATGTAGTGCAGGGCGGTGTCCAGATGTGCGTCCAGCCCCAGATAGCGGGCGGCATCGGTCAGCGCGGCATAGATCATGGCGGTTTTCTCCTTTCCCGGCAGCGCGGGGTGCGCTGTTCTCTATGCTTCATTTTAAAAAAAGAGTCCGGGTTTGTACAGCCTTTTTTTGCATTTTTTGCAAGAAATCTCCCGCCCGTCCCCTGTGTCGCCCGATTTTTTACCATTATCGAAGAACGTCAAAAAAGTGCCCCTCCGGGCGGTGCGGGGCAGGGGCTTCGCCTTGCCTTTGGGGACGGTTGCCTTTATAATAAAGGTGTAGTGGTTTGCCCGCCCGCCTGGGTGCGGCGCAGTACGGCACCACTCGGGAGGAAACGATGCAAGACAGCAACCTGTTGACCCTTATTCAGCAGCGGTATGCCTCGCTGACCCGCTCTTCGCAGAAGATCGCAGACTACCTGTGCGACAACGCGGCCGAGGCGCAGTATCTCTCCATCTCCAGCCTTGCCAAGCGGTGCGGTGTGGCGGAGGCCACCATCTTCCGCTTCTGCAAGGCGCTGGATTTCGGCGGCTACAACGAGCTGAAGATCGCGCTGGCCCGCGCCAACGCTGATCCCAGCTCCAGCCATCTGGCCTATGGGGAGCCTTCGCCGGACGACACCCCCGAGACCCTGCGGGAGCGGCTGCACGCCATCAGTGTGGAGGCTCTGTCCAACACGCTGGAGCAGATGGACACTGCCACCATCGCCCGCGCCGCTGACCTGCTCACCGACGCAAAGCGGGTGTTTTGCTTTGGTCAGGGCGGCAGCCATCTCACCGCTATGGAGGCCTGGAACCGCTTTTCCTGCATCTCCAACAAGTTTTATGCCGTACAGGACAACCACCTGCAGTCCATGGCTGCCAGTCTGATGGAACCGGGCGACGTGATCCTGTATGTATCCTATTCCGGTGCCACCCGGGAGATGAACGACATCCTGGCCCCCGCCCGCCGCCGCGGCGTGAAGGTCATCCTCATCACCCACTACCCCGACAGCCCCGCCGCCGCCATGTCCGAGGTGGTGCTGCTGTGCGGCAGCCGGGAAAGCCCCCTGCAGACCGGCAGCGTGGCCGCCCGCATCGCCATGCTGTTCATCGTGGACGTGCTGGTGCACGAGTTTTGCCGCCGCGATTGGGAGGGCACCCGCCGCAATCAGGACATCACCAGCGGCATCATCGCCACCAAGCTGCAGTGACCCGCATATCAAAAGCGCCTGACCCGCCGGGTCAGGCGCTTTTTTTAGTTTTGGTCGCGGCTCTTGGCCAGCACCGCCGCGGCAAGCCCCGCCAGCAGGCTGGCGCAGATGCCCCCCGCCGCCGCACCGAAGCCCCCGGTCAGCGCCCCCAGCAGGCCGCAGCGCTCCACCGCGTCCTTCACCCCCTGCGCAAGCAGGTGGCCGAAGCCCAGCAGCGGCACCGTGGCACCCGCCCCGGCGAACTCCGCCAGCGGGGCATACCAGCCCAGCGCGCTGAGCACCACCCCCGCCACCACATAGGTGACCAGGATCCGCGCCGGTGTCAGCTTGGTCAGGTCAATGATGAGCTGCCCCAGCACGCACAGCCCGCCGCCCACCACAAACGCCCATACATAGGTCATCACACCGCACCTCCGCTTGCTTCCAGCTCCACCAAATGGGCCACGCCCGGGATGCTCTCCCCCTGTAAAAAGGTGGTCTGGCTCATCAGCGCCCCGGTGGCGATGAACAGCACCCGCCGCAGTTCACCCTTTGCCAGCGCGGGCAGGATGTGCGCCGCCAGCACCGCCGCGCTGCATCCCGCCCCGCTGCCGCCGGCCTTCACCCGCTGGGCGGCGCGGTCGTACAGGATCAGCCCGCAGTCCCGGTGGTTGGGCAGGGCAAGGCCCTCCTGTTCCAGAATGTCCGCCAGCAGCCGGCTGCCCACCAGCCCCAGATCCCCGGTGTACACCGCGTCAAAGTGCTCCGGCCGCTCGCCGGTGTCCGCAAAGTACCGCAGGATGGTGGCCGCCGCGGCGGGCGCCATGGCCGCACCCATGTTGTTGATGTCGGTCACATCGTAGTCCCGCACCCGGCCAAAGCACACCGCCCGCACCATTGGCCCCTTGCCCTCCGGGGTCAGCATCACCCCGCCCGCGGCGGTGGCCGTCCACTGGGCGGTGGGGGTGCGGAAGGCTCCGTAGTCCAGCGGGGTGCGGTACTGCCGCTCGGCGGTGCAAAAGTGGCTGCTGGTCAACGCCACGGTGCGGTGGGCCAGCCCGCTGCCCGCAAAGCAGGCTGCCAGCCCCAGCCCCTCGGCCATGGTGCTGCAGGCCCCGTACAGCCCCGCGTAGGGCACGTCCATGCGGCGCATCACATAGTGGCTGGCGGTGCATTGGCACTGCAGGTCGCCGCCGAACACCAGATCCACCTTCTCCAGCGGCACGCCGCCCTTGTGGAGAAGCTGCTCCACGCAGTGGCGCTGCAGCTCGCTCTCGGCCTTTTCCCAGGTGGGCTGATCCAGCCGGTTGTCCTCAAACAGCAGGTCGAAGCCGGCGGCGATCGGCCCCTCGCTCTCCCGCTTGCCGCCCACCGCCGCCCACGCCGTCACGGTGGGCGGGCGGTCGAACAGAATGGTGTCTCCCCGTCTGCGGGGCATAGGCGCTCCCTCCTCTCAGCCCACCCACGGGCGGATAAAATACCACACCACGCCCCACAGGGCGCTGGCGAGGATGCCGTACACGATGACCGGCCCCGCAATGAGGAACATCTTCGCCCCCACGCCGGTGACGAAGCCCTCCTCCTTGAACTCGATGGCCGGGCTGACCACCGCGTTGGCAAAGCCGGTGATGGGCACCAGCGTGCCCGCCCCCGCCTTGGCGGCCAGCTTCTGATACAGCCCCAGCCCGGTGAACACCCCCGACAGGGCGATCAGGCTCACGCTGGTGAGGGTGCCCGCATCGGTAAGGGTAAAGCCCATGCGCAGCCAGGTCTGGCGCAGCACCTCCCCCAGCAGGCAGATGCCGCCCCCCACGCCAAAGGCCCACAGACAGTCCCGCTTCAGGTTGGACGGGGGCGATGCAGCCTCCACCATGGGCTTGTAGCTCTGCGGGGTCAGTTTCACGGTCGGCACCTCCATACATCATGCGTTTGCACAGAACCGGTGGTCTGTGTGTCTGCCTTATCCTGCCCTGCAGGGGCCGCAAATATGTATTTCGCCAACCCCCTTATGGCCGATCGGGCAGAAGTTCGCTGCCCGGCGATTGTGCGGCAGGCGGGTTTTCGCTATAATGATACATACACAGCCCTGCGAAGGGGTGGGCGGAGCGGGCCGTTTCTTTTAACAAAAATCGAAGTTTTCCACGGTTTCAACCGACTTTCCACCGTTTTTCACCGGGTTTATTCCACTTTTCAACACCCCGGATGTTGAAAAGGTGGAAAACTCTACCGCACTACTCTTATTTCCCAGCGGCCTGCCCGCAAAAAGGAGGTGTTTTCCTTGCGCCACTGTGGTACCATGAGATTGAACACCCCGCGCCCTACAACAAAGGCTGAACCGCGAGTTTTGCGGTAAGAACCGCAGCAGGAGGTACCGCCATGCGCACCAAGCCCACCCACATCGACTACGACGCCCTGCCCCCCAAGGAGCAGCGGGACGCCGCCTTTTACGAGACCTTCGGCGGCTATGTGCTGTACTATCGGATGCCGGAGGATCGCCCCGACTGCCCCGCCCCCAAGTACACCTACGCCCGGCTGGCCGAGCGGTTCGGGGTGGAGCTGACCGATCTGGTGGACGCCCAGATCCAATACAAGGGCCACATCCATCTGGCCCTGCTCAACGCCAGCAACCGCAAGACCGACCGGCTGCTGCAGCGCACCCTGCAGGCGGCGCTGGGGCCGGACGTCCCGGTGCCCCTGCCCGGCGAGGATGACCCCCTGTGGGAGGGGGTGAACGCGGTGAGCGCCTCCCGGGAGCGCCTTGCGCGTCAGCTCGCCGCTTTTGCGGACTTCAACCGCCCCGGCTCCGACCAGCGGCTGGTCATGGAGCCGGAGCAGCTTCTGACCCTGACCGCCGCCCTTGACCCGACCCTGCCCCTGCTGACCGCAGAGGAGCAGGCGGCGCTGGACGCCCTGCTGCGGCTGGCGGAGGTGGGCGCGGAGCCGCTGACCGAGGCAGAGCGCGCCCTGCTGACCGAACGGTTTTACACCGGCGGTGAGGACGTGCCCCTTGTGGACAGCCACCGGGGCGGTCTGCTGACCCTGAGCGTGGAGGCGGGCCGCGCCCTGTGCGAGCTGATCCGGCGACGCATGACCCCGCGGCGGCTGGCGGCCGCCCTTGCGCGCCTGCGCCCCGAGCTGGCCGGGCGGCTGACCCCCGCGCCCTGAACCGCACCCCAACGATCCACCCGCCCCGCACAGGGGCAGACCATAGAACCACACAGAGGAGCCACGCATATGAGCGAACTGTTTATCAATCAGGAGCAGCAGCCCCCCAAGAAGGTGCTTCTGCTGGGCCTGGACATGGGCAAATTTGACCCCGACCGCAGCATGGACGAGCTGTCCGCACTGGCCGAGGCCAACAACATGGAGCCGGTGGCGCAGATCGTGCAGCGCCGCGCCGCCCCCGAGGCGGGCACCGTGCTGGGTGAGGGCAAGCTGGCGGAAGCCAAGCTGTACTGCCACAATCTGGAGTGCGAGGCCGCCATTTTTGACGGCGAGCTGACCGGCAGCCAGCTGCGCAACCTGAGCGAAATTCTGGGCATCGAGGTGCTGGACCGCACCATGCTCATTCTGGAGATCTTCCGCAGCCGCGCCGTGACCAACGAGGGCAAGCTGCAGACCGAGCTGGCTCTGCTGCGCTACCGCCTGCCCCGGCTTCAGGGACTGGGCGAGGCGCTGAGCCGTCAGGGCGGCGGCGGCGGTGGCGGCGGCGGCGCCCGGCGCGGCGCGGGCGAGAGCCAGCTTGAGCTGGACCGCCGCTACGTCCATCGGCGCATCGAGGCGCTGGAGGACCGGCTGAAGGAGATGGAGAAGCGCCGGGGCGAGAACCGCCGCGCCCGCGAAAAGAGCGGCGTGCCGGTGATCTCGCTGGTGGGCTACACCAACGTGGGCAAGTCCAGCCTGATGAACGCCCTGTGCGGCAGCGTGCAGGCCGCCGAGGCGGATATGCTGTTCGCCACGCTGGACCCCACCGCCCGCAAGCTGACCCTGCCCAGCGGCCTGCAGGTCATTCTGGTGGACACGGTCGGCTTTGTGAGCCGCCTGCCCCACCATCTGGTGAAGGCCTTCCGCAGCACGCTGGAGGAGGCGGCCTTCTCGGACGTGATCGTGAAGGTGGCCGACGCCACCGACCCCGCCCGCGAGGAGCAGCTCGCGGTCACCGACGAGGTGCTGAACAGCCTTGCGTGCGGCGACATCCCCCAGCTTGTGGTCTACAACAAGTGCGACAAGCCCGGCGCGGTGGCCTTCGACCCCAGCATCCTTTTGACCAGCGCCAAGACCGGCCGCGGGCTGGATCAGCTTTTGGCCGCGCTGGACAAGCAGCTCAGCAACCGCATCCGCCCGGTGAAGCTGGTGCTGCCCTACGACAAGCTGGGTCTGGCCGAGGCCATGCGCAGCCGCGGCCGGGTGGACGCCGAGGACTACCGGGAGGACGGCGTGTACTTTGAGGGTCTGGTGAAGGCGGACGACCTGCACCTGTACCTGCCCTATCTGGTGTGAGGGAGGCAAGACCATGCAATTTGACGCAAGCGCGCTGAAATGGACCCGTGAGCCGGCCGCCTTTTCCATCACGGACGACCGCATCGAGATCGTGACCCGCCCTCACACCGACCTGTGGCAGCGCACCTACTACCACTTCCGCAACGACAACGCCCCCGTGCTGCAGATGGACACCGAGGAGCGGTACTTCTCCTTCACGGTCAAGACCGAGTTTGAGAGCAGCCACCGCTTTGACCAGTGCGGCGTGGTGCTGTATCTGAACAGCGAAAACTGGCTCAAAGGCTCCATTGAGTACGAGAACGAGCGGTTCCAGCATCTGGGCAGCGTGGTCACCAACCACGGCTATTCCGACTGGGCCACCACCGAGATCGACGCAGGCATCAAGTCCATGTGGTACCGGCTCAGCCGCCGGGAGGACGACTACTGCATCGAGTGCTCCGAGGACGGAGTGACCTTCCGCCAGATGCGGGTGTGCCACCTGTGGGAGGGCGGCGGGGCCGTCCGCTTCGGTGTCTATGCCTGCAGCCCGGAGGAGTCCAGCTTCCGCGCGGTCTTTACCCACATGGAGCTGTCCGAATGCCGCTGGCTCGCCCACGACGGGCAGGCCCCCGACCCGGAGGGCTGAGCGGCCGCCGCATTGACACCCCTTTGTTTTCGCACTATAATTGAATCACCGTACGGCCGCTGTGCCGACGTGTTTTTGCATCATCCGCGCCCCGCTGCGCGTTTAGTTTAAGGAGGTCATCCCATTGGAACCCACCACCGTCACCACCGCGCCCGAGGCCGCGAAGCCTGAGCGCAAGAAGATCATCCTCAGCGGCATCCAGCCCACCGGCGTGTTCACGCTGGGCAACTACATCGGTGCCGTGCGCAACTGGGGCCAGATGCAGGAGGATTATCAGTGCGCCTACTTCATCGCCGACCTGCACTCCCTGACCGTCCGTCAGGAGCCTGCGCAGCTTCGCAAGCAGACGCTGGAGGCCTTTGCCCTGCTGTTGGCCTGCGGCATCGACCCCAACAAGAGCCTGTGCTTCATCCAGAGCCATGTGAACGCCCACGCGGAGCTGGGCTGGATCCTGGACTGCTACACCCAGTTCGGCGAGCTGAGCCGCATGACCCAGTTCAAGGACAAGTCCGCCCGCCACGCCGACAACGTGAACGCCGGTCTGTTCACTTATCCCGCCCTGATGGCCGGCGACATCCTGCTGTATCAGGCCGACTTCGTGCCCGTGGGCGCCGACCAGAAGCAGCATCTGGAGTTCACCCGCGATCTGGCCACCCGCTTCAACAATCTGTACGGGCAGACCTTCCGCGTCCCCGAGCCGTACATTCCCAAGACCGGCGCCCGGGTCATGTCCCTGCAGGACCCCACCAAGAAGATGTCCAAATCGGACACCAACGTCAACGGCTTCATCACCGTGCTGGACGACCCCAAGGTCATCGTCAACAAGTTCAAGCGCGCCATGACCGACAGCGAAGCGCAGGTGTGCTACCGCGAGGGCAAGGACGGCATCAACAACCTGATGAGCATCTACGCCGCCATCACCGGCCGCACCTTTGAGCAGATCGAGCAGGAGTTTGCCGGTCAGGGCTACGGTGCCTTCAAGCTGGCCGTGGGCGAGGCCGTGGCCGAGGAGCTGCGCCCCGTGCGCGAGGAGTTCGCCCGCCTGATGAAGGACAAGGGCTATCTGGAGGCCACCTACCGCGCCGGCGCCGAGCAGGCCGCCGCCATCAGCCAGCGCACCCTCACCAAGGTGAAGAAGAAGGTGGGTCTGCTGGCTCCCTGACGGGTGTTTGTTGCCATCGCGCCGCCAATGTGTTAGAATACAGGCAGGATATACCCCCGGGAGTATATCCTGCCTGTTTTGTATTTCCCGGCGTAGCGCTGTGCTTTTACACCGCCGCGCCGTATTTTCTGAATCTGATGTGCAAGGAGGGCCGCCCATGAAAGCGACCGTCGTCATCCCCAATCTGAACGGTGCCGGCTGGCTGAAGGACTCCATCGAATCGGTGTGGGCGCAGACCATGCAGGACTTTGAGCTGATCGTCATTGACAACGCCTCCACCGATGAGAGCCTTGAGATCGCCCGCAGCTACCGCGACCGCCCCAACTACACCCTCATCGAAAACGACCGGAACACCGGCTTCTCCTACGCGGTGAATCAGGGCATCCGCGCCGCTAAGGGCGAGTATGTGGCGCTGTTCAACAACGACGCCTTTGCCGAGCCGGACTGGCTGGAGAACCTGATCCGGGCCGCCGAGGCCGACCCGAAGATCTTCGCGGTGTCCAGCCTGATGATCCGCCACTTTGAGCGCCATCTGGCCGATGACGCGGGCGACTACGTCACCCTGCTGGGCTTTGCCTGCAAGCGGGGCGACGGTCTGCGCTGGGAGCGGTACCTCACCCCCTGCCGCACCTTCTCCGCCTGTGGCGGCGCGGCGCTGTACCGCAAGTCCATTCTGGACGAGATCGGACTGTTTGACGAGAATTTCTTCGCCTATTACGAGGACGTGGACATCAGCTGGCGCGCCAACAGCATGGGCTATTACAACGTCTACTGCCCCACCGCCAAGTGCTATCACATTGCCGGTGCCACCACCGGCGCGGTGCGCTACAATCCCTTCAAGAGCATCCAGAGCGGCCGCAACAGCATCCTGCTGCCCTACAAGAATATGCCCCTGCTGATGCTGCTGCTGAACCTGCCGTTTTTGGTGCTGGGCTACCTGCTGAAGGTGGTCATGTTCCGGCTGAAGGGCTTCGGAGGCTACTACGGGCAGGGCTTCAAGGAGGCCCTCAAGATCATGCCCAAGCTGGAAAAGCCCAAGTTCCGCCTGAAAAATCTGCCCAACTACTTCTATGTGGAGTGGTGCCTTGTGGTGGGTCTGTTCCAATATGTGATCTACCGCGCTCAGCGCGCCCTGAAGATCACCTGACCCGCCCGCGCACAATACAAAACTCAAACACCGCCGCGATTTATACATTTTGTATAACTCCGGCGGTGTTTTTGTTTGCGGGGCAGGGAAGGGGGCGCTTCGCCCAAACCTTCGCAGAGGATCGGGCGACACGGCAGGCAGGCCGTCTTTCACAAAATTTCCCCATTCTGCGTGTTTTCTCTCTTATTTCTCCCCCTTGTCGTGCTTGTTCCGCAGGGCGTGCTGTGCTATAATTTTTTTGTCTGTGAATGACCCTACAAACCGGCGCTGCTGCGTCAAAGGAGCATTGTCTTGAAGATCACACCCAAGATCAAATCCAAAAAAGAGAAGAAAAACGGCATCCCTCTGGTGAACCTTTGCCCCAACTGCGGCGGCGTTCTTTACTACCGCTTTGCCGCCAGCGACGGGGAGTACGGCTGCCCCTTCCGCCCCTGCCCCGGCTGCGGCATCGAGTACTTTGACCCCCGCTGGAAGGAGCCTGCGCTGGAGAAGGAACCGAAGCTGCCCGAGCTGCCCCGCACCGTGTGGGGCTATGTGGGTCTGGGGGTGGCGTTCCTGCTGGGCGCGGTCTTTATGGCCGGCTACCGGCTGGAGCTGGTGCTGCTGGGCGCGCTGATGCTGGCCCTGAGCGTCTGGTCCGGTCTTGAGTGGCGGCGCGAGCTGCCCGAGCGCCGCGCCAAGCTGGAGGAGGAGCTGAAGGCCAGCGCCGCCCGTGTAGCGAAGGCCAGCTATCTGGAGCGCCTGATGCAAAACGGCGTGAAGGTCCCCAAAAAGATCCATCATCAACCCAAATAACAAGGAGGAACTCACCTTGAAACGTTCTTTTGTACGAACTGCCGCGGCTCTCGCAGCCGCCGCCCTGCTGTTTACCGGCTGTCAGGGCGCCGCTTCTTCCGAGGCGGTCTCCTCTGAGGCCGCTTCCTCTGAGGCGGTTTCTTCCGGTGTGACCGGCGTGACCACCGACGTGGTCATGCCCGATTACAGCATCGGTCTGACCGAGGACGGCTCCTTCGAGGGCTACAACATGGCCGAGCTGGTCACCCTGCCCGACTACGCGTCCATCCCCGCGGACGAGAGCTTCACCACCGTGGACGAGGCGGCTCTGCAGGCCGCCATCGACGACTTCATGGCCGATTTCGGCACCCCCACCGAGGTCACCGACCGGGCGGTCGAGGCGGGCGACACGGTCAACATCGACTATGTGGGCACCATCGACGGCGTGGCCTTTAACGGCGGCGACACCAAGGGCACCGGCGCGGACTACACCGCCGGCAGCGATGAGCTGATCGACGATTTTCTGGATCAGATCATCGGCGTGATGCCCGGCGAGACCGTGGACGTGGTGGTGACCTTCCCCGAGGATTACGGCGTGGAGGAGCTGAACGGCAAGGAGGCGGTCTTCGCCACCACCGTCAATTACATCCACGGCGAGGACTCCATCCCCGCGCTGGATGAGGAGTGGGTCAGCATCTACGGTTCTTACTACGGCGTTGCCTCTGTGGAGGATATGCGCCAGATGTTCAGCGACGAGCTGCTGGGGCAGCAGAAGTACAACTTTGTGCTGGATTGGCTGTTCACCAACTGCACCTTCAACGAAGTGCCCGCCAAGCTGGTGGACGATCAGGCCAGCGTGCTGGAGACCGAGCTGAACAGCGCGGCCGCCGGTCTGGGCGTGACCATCGACGAGCTGGTGGAGATGTACGAGATGGAGAGCATCGACGCCCTGCTGGAAACCTATCGTCCCTATCTGGAGAACATGGTCAAGCAGAACATGATGTGCCAGGCGCTGGCCGAGGACGCCGGCATCGAGCTGACCGACGAGGTGGTCAGCGAGTACTTCGCCGGCATGGGCGTCACCGACTTCTCTACCTACGCCGACGACTACGGTCAGGGCTACATCTATCAGGGCGTGCGCACCGATCTGGTGGCCGAGTACCTGATCGATCATGTGGTCGTGGAGTGAATGCTATAGTCCTTTGAAATACCCGATCGAATTCATCTGACCCTGCAAAAGCGGCCCGGGGGGTTAAGCCCCCCGGGGGCTTTTTTTTAGGTGTTCCCGTTGGGGCGCCCGGGCCCCCGGGGGGGGGGGCG
>JBGVKB010000066.1:0-44187 GCA_045118955.1 Oscillospiraceae bacterium
ACACCAAGATCTACGAGAGCGATCCGTTCCAGCATCTGGATCAGAACGGCGTGGGCAAGCTGGTGAAGATGGCTGCCACCCTGGGCCGCGGCGTCAACCCCGAGCTGGGTCTGGGCATCTGCGGCGAGCACGGCGGCGATCCCTCCAGCGTCGAGTTCTGCCACGCTGTGGGTCTGGACTATGTGTCCTGCTCTCCCTTCCGCGTTCCCGTCGCCCGTCTGGCCGCCGCTCAGGCTGCCATCAAGAACCCCCGCTGAGCCGCGCGCTCCGGGAGTCTGACGGACTAACGAGATAATAAGAGCGCCCCGCTCCATTGGAGCGGGGCGCTTTTTTGTGCCCGGAGGGGCGTTTTCTGTGATTTTCCACCCAAGAAAAGACCTAAAAATATTGCGGTCGTCCGTCTTGAATGGTATAATAAAACTCGTTGTGTGCCTCAGAAGTCCGTTTGTGCGCCCCCGTGACCCAGCAGGTCAAGGAATTTGCGCAGCGAGGGGCTTTCGTTGTCCCGCCGCCACACCGCAAGGATCTCCTCCACCTCGTGCTCGCCCTCCAGCGGCACGAACACGAGGTTGTCCGACTCGGACAGGTGCTGCATACAGGACACCGGCAGCACCGAGATGCCCACCTCGGCGGCCACCATCATCAGGATGCTCTCCACATCGCTGGAGCGCAGCAGGATGTTGGGGTGGTAGCCGGCGTTCTGGTACAGGCGGATGAAGTACTCATCCCCCAGCGAGTCCCCCGAGCCGGAGGGCGACATGAACAGCATCACCTCGTCCCGCAGGTCGGCGCGGGTCAGCCCGGTGCGGTGGGCCAGCGGATGGGAGCCGTACAGCGCCACCATAAGCTGCACCCGGTCCTGCAGGCGGTACTGCACCGCCTCGTCCTTGCAGATGTTGGTGCTGTCCCAGGTGAAGATCACATCGTACTGCCCGTCGATCAGTCCGGTGGTCAAAAGGTCGGTGTCGCAGCGGTGGCAGCTCAGCAGCACGTTGGGATACCGCAGGTGGAACTGCCGCAGCTTGGTGGCAAGCTCACTGTGCTCGTACCCCTTGGTGTAACCGATGCGCAGGCTGCCGCTGATGCCGCTGGCCGCCTCCCGGGTGCGGCGCACCGCCGTGTCCATCCGCATCAGGATGCTGCGGGCCTCCCGGTACAGCACCTGCCCCATGGGGGTCAGGGAGATGGGGCGGGTCTTGCGGTCGATGAGGGGCACCCCCACCGTGTCCTCCAGCTTATGGATCTGCTGGGTGATGGCGGTCTGGGTGAGAAAATACTGCTCCGCCGCCTTGGTAAAGCTGCGGTACTCCGCCACAGCCACAAAATACTTGAGCTGATTTAAATTCATGCGCGCCCCACCTTTTATTACTTTTTCTTATTTTAATATAAGGAATCCGGGGTTGCAAGCAGGACTTTTCACCGGCAAAGCAGAATCGGGCCTTTCCGCGCAGGGCTGCTGCGGCCCTTCCGCAAAAGGTCGGAAAGAAGCAGCGCCCCGAACAGGGCGTCGTCCCTCGCCGGGAGGGCTTGACGCCGCTGTATGAGGAAGGGGCGCGGCGCGGTGTGCGCCAAAAACAATGTGTTTCCTGTGTGGAGCCGCTTCGTCCGGGGTGTGAGACGGGCGCGGCGGCCGCGCAGAAGCAGGGTGCTTCCTTTGCGGAGCGCCAAAGAATAAAAAATAGGAGAATCAATCGTGGAAGACAAGAAATTTCAGCCGTTTATCCCGGCGGAAAAGGTCGTCCCCGAGTTCACCCTCTTCTCGGTGATCCTCGGCGCGATCCTCGCGGTCGTGTTCGGCGGTGCGAATGCCTATCTGGGCCTGCGCGTCGGTATGACCATCTCCGCCTCCATCCCCGCCGCAGTTCTGTCCATGGGCGTGGTGCGCTTCCTCTTCAAGCGCGACTCCATTCTGGAGAACAACATGGCTCAGACCATCGGCTCTGCCGGTGAGTCTCTGGCCGCCGGTGCCATCTTCACCATGCCCGCCCTGTTCATGTGGGCGGACGAGGGCGTGTGCGATGTGCCCTCCATCGTTGATATCGCGCTGATCGCCCTGTGCGGCGGTGTGCTGGGCATCATGATGATGATCCCCCTGCGCAGCGCGCTGATCGTCAAGGAGCACGGCACCCTGGGCTACCCCGAGGGCCGCGCCTGCGCTGAGGTCCTGATGGCCGGCGAGCAGGGCGGCAGCCGCGCCTCCACCGTGTTCAGCGGTCTGGGCATTGCCGCCGTATACAAGTTCATCGCCGACGGCCTGAAGCTGTTCCCCAGCGAGGTGGACTACTCCATCGACGCCTACAAGGGTTCCGGCATCGGCGTGGACGTTCTGCCTGCTCTGGCCGGCGTGGGCTACATCTGCGGCCCCCGCATCTCCTCCTACATGTTCGCCGGCAGCTTCCTGACCTGGTTTGTGCTGATGCCCATGATCGTGCTGTTCGGCAGCGATCTGGTCATCTACCCTGCCGAGGTGCCTGTGGCTGAGCTGTGGGCCACCGGCGGCACCTGGGGCATCTGGGACGCCTTTGTCCGCTACATCGGCGCGGGCGCTCTGGTGGCCGGCGGCTTCATCAGCCTGATCAAGTCCCTGCCCACCATCGTCACCGCCTTCAGCGCCGCCTTCAAGTCCTACGGCAAGGGCAGCGCCGGCACCCTGCGCACCGAGCAGGAGATCCCCCTGAAGGTGGTCCTGGCCGTCTGCGCCGCCGTGACCGTGTTTATCTGGCTGTACCCCGGCATCCCCGTCAATCCTCTGGGCGCTGTGGTCATCCTGATCTTCGGCTTCTTCTTTGCCACCGTGGCCGCCCGCATGGTCGGCTCCATCGGCTCCTCCAACACCCCTGTCTCCGGCATGGCCATCGCCACCGTGCTGATCGCCACCATCCTGCTGAAGGCCACCGGCACCACCGGTGCTGCCGGCATGGTGGGCGCCATCTCCATCGGCTCGGTCATCTGCGTGATCGTTGCCATCTCTGCGGACACCTCTCAGGACCTGAAGACCGGCTTCCTGCTGGGTGCCACCCCCCGCAAGCAGCAGTACGGCGAGCTGGTGGGCGTGACCGTGGCCTCCATCGCCATCGGCGCCATCCTGCTGCTGCTGCACAACGCTTGGGGCTTCGGCTCTGAGCAGCTGGGTGCGCCTCAGGCTTCCATGATGAAGATGGTCATCGAGGGCGTTATGGAGGGCAACCTGCCCTGGGCGCTGGTGTTCATCGGCGTGTTCATCGCTGTGTTTATTGAGCTGCTGGGCCTGCCCGTGCTGCCCATCGCCATCGGCATCTACCTGCCCATCCACCTGAACGCCGGCATCATGCTGGGCGGCGTGGTGCGCTGGCTGGTGGAGAAGCGCAAGTACAAGAGCGAGAAGGCTCAGAACGACGCGGTGCAGTCCGGCGTTCTGTACGCCTCCGGCATGATCGCCGGTGAGGGCCTGGTGGGCATCCTGCTGGCCGTGCTGGCCGTGCTGGGCATCAACGTGGATCTGTCCGGCACCATCAGCCTGGGCAACGTGGGCGGCCTGATCGCCTTTGCCGCCCTGCTGGCCTCTCTGGTCATGTTCGCCGTCAAGGGCGCGAAGGACAGCGACCAGTAACCTGACCCCTTTACCAAACGACCGCCGGGCTGTATACTTAGGTATATGGCCCGGTTTTTTGTAAGGAGAACGACAGAAAATGGCAAAGAAACAGTCGGAGAACTATCTGGATTACGTCCCTGTGATCTCAGAAAAGAACACCTGGAGCGAGGAGAACGGCACGGTCACCGTCCACATGGTGCACCGGGGCGTGTACGCCGCCATTGCCCAGAAGGTGTTCCACCGGCCCCGGGTGAGCCACATCGCGCTGGATGAGACCGGCAGCTTCATCTACCCCCTCATCGACGGGCAGCGCACCGTGGGTGAGCTGGCTCTGCTGGTGAAGGAGCGGTTCGGTGACGCCGCCGAGCCGCTGTACGAGCGGTTCGTAAAGTATATGCAGATCCTGCGCAACAACGGCTTCATCTACTTTGCGGGAAAGGACAAGATGCCCAAATGACCATCGGACAGATCCTGCTGGGGGTGGCGATGTTCGCCGCCGTCACCGCCCTGCTCTATGTGTGGGGCATGAAAAAGGCGCTGGATCAGGGTGAGGACATGACCCGCAGCCTGCTGAGCGCCTGCGGCAGCCGGGTGGTGAAGCATCTGAAAAAGCACGGGCGCATCACCGAAGCCGAGGTCGGCAGGGTGATCGCCGGCGTGCGGGTGAAGCAGTTCTGGTCCCGCAAGAGCCTGACCGTGCAGAACGGCGCGGAGTTCGCCCCCCGCGTCATTGAATTCCTGCTGGATCAGCAGTACATCCGGCAGGACGGCCCGGACGGGTACGTCCTCCGGCCCTGAGCAGCACAAGAGAAAAAGGAGCGACAACAATGGCAGTTTTGGAACATCTGGAGCCCCGCGGCGTATTCCGCTTTTTTGAGGAGATGTGCGCCATCCCCCACGGCTCCGGCAACACGAAGGCCGTCAGCGACTGGCTGGTGGACTTCGCGAAGCAGCGCGGCCTTGAGCATTATCAGGACGCGCTGAACAACGTCATCATCATCAAGCCCGCCGCCCCCGGCTATGAGGATGCCCCCGCGGTCATCCTGCAGAGCCACATGGACATGGTGTGCGCCAAGGCCCCCGACTGCGCCAAGGACATGGACACCGAGGGTCTGGATCTGGTGGTGGATGGGGACATCGTCTACGCCAAGGGCACCACGCTGGGTGCGGACGACGGTCTGGGCGTGGCCATGTCGCTGGCGCTGATGGACGACGAGAGCCTGAGCCTGCCCCGTCTGGAGGCGGTGTTCACGGTGGACGAGGAGACCGGTATGTACGGCGCCTTCGGCATCGACGTCAGCCCCCTGCAGGGCCGCGCCATGATCAACATGGACTCCGAGGAGGAGGGCGTGTTCACCGTGAGCTGCGCCGGCGGCAACGTGTCCCGCATGGCGCTGCCGGTGAGCCGCGAGGCCTGCGAGGGCACGGCGCTGACCATCGCGGTCAGCGGTCTGAAGGGCGGTCACTCCGGCGTGGAGATCGACCGGGGGCGCGGCAACGCCAGTATGCTGCTGGGCCGGGTGCTGCGCGCCGTTCAGAAGCAGACCGCCCTGCGCATCGGCTCGGTCACCGGCGGTCAGAAGGACAACGCCATCCCCGTGGACGCGCAGGCCGCTGTGGTGGCCGGCGATGAGGCGGTGGTGCGCGCGGTGTGCGCCGCCATGGAGGCCGACCTGCGCAACGAGCTGCGGGCCACCGACCCGGGCGTGACCGTCACCGTCACCGCCGGCGAGTGCGCCCTGCCCATGGATCAGGCCTCCACCGACCGGGTGGTGTGCCTGCTGTGCTGCGCCCCCAACGGCATTCAGGTGATGAGCGCCGAGGTGCCCGGTCTGGTGCAGACCTCCCTGAATCTGGGCGTGCTGTACACCGAGGGCGACACCGTCCATGCGGGCTTCTGCGTGCGCAGCAGTGTGGACAGCCAGAAGCAGATGCTGGTGGATCGTCTGGAGAGCCTTGCCGCCCAGCTCGGCGGCACCCTGCAGGTGGAGGGCAGCTACCCCGGCTGGGAGTACAAGCCCGAGTCCCCCCTGCGCGAGAAGATGGTGCAGGTGTTCACCGAGCAGTACGGGCGCCCCCCCCGCGGGGACCCCAACCACGCCGGCGTGGAGTGCGGCCTGTTCGCGGGCAAGATCCCCGGGCTGGACTGCGTGTGCATCGGCCCCGATCTGGCGGACGTACATACCTGCCGTGAGCGGCTGTTCATCGGCTCGCTGCAGCGCACCTACGCCATGGTGGCGGAGACCCTGCGCCGCATGAAGGCCTGACGCCCGACACAAAGCCAAAAAGCGCCCCGGCTCCCCTCTGTGCGGAGCCGGGGCGCTTTGCGTCACCGGGCAGACATCTGCAAAAGGCGACAGAGTCTCCCATTGAGTGTGCCGCCGCCCCTGTGATATACTACCTATATGGAAAAGGAAATGATTGGAAAGGCGGACGCACCATGGCAAGACACATCCTCATACTGGGCGGCGGCGCGGCGGGCATCGCCGCTGCCATCGCCGCGGCCGAGACCGCGCCCGAGGGCGTCCGCGTGACCCTGCTGGAGCGCAGCCCCCGGGTGGGCAAAAAGCTGCTGGCCACCGGCAACGGGCGGTGCAACCTGTCCAATGCCGACCGGGGCATCGACTGGTTCTTCACCTCCGACCGCAGGGCGCTGGCTGCCTGTCTGGCGGCGGTGGAGCAGGCCGACCCGCTGGGCTGGTTCAAGGCGCACGGCCTGTGGTGCCGGGAGCCGGACGAGGCGGGGCGTATTTACCCCTACTCCAATCAGGCCGCGGATGTGGTGAACCTGCTGCTGGACTGGCTGGAGCGCACCGGCGTGGAGGTGCGCACCGACTGCATGGTGCAGGAGCTGCGCCAGCAGCGGGGCGGCTGGACGGTGCAGCTCGCCGGGGGCGAGAGCCTGCGGGCGGACGCGGTGATCTGCGCGCTGGGCGGCAGTGCGGGGCCTCAGTTCGGCACCGACGGCTTCGGCCCGGAGCTGGCGCGGCGCTGCGGCCTGCGCATCGAGCCGCTGTACCCCTGTCTGGTGCCGCTGCAGTGTGAAAAAAAGCAGGTGCAGGGCTTGGCGGGCATCCGGGTGAAGGGCGATGTGACCCTCTGGAACGGCGAGCGCCCCCTGCGCACCGAGCGGGGCGAGGTGCAGTTCACCGAGTACGGACTGTCCGGCATCGCGGTGATGCAGCTCTCCGGCCTGCTGCGTCCCGGCGGGAAGCCCCGGGCGCTGAGCATCTCGCTGAACCTGTTCCCGGGGCAGGCCCCGGAGGCGCTGGCGCGGGTGCTGGCCGACCGGGCGAAGGCACTGCCCGGCGTCACCGCCGCCGGCTACATGACCGGCCTTGTGAACCGCCGGGTGGGTCTGGCGGTGTGGAAGGCCTGTGCCCTCGGCGCTGAGACCCGCCCCGCCGCCGACCTGAGCCGGGCGGAATGGCTGCGGCTGGCCGAGGGGCTGACCCATTGGCGGTTCACCGGGCTGCAGCCCACCGGCTGGAATGCCGCCCAAACCACCGGCGGCGGCATCGCCCTCAGCGAGGTGGAGCCGGAGAGCCTGCGGCTCCGGGGCTGCGAGGGGCTGTATTTTGTGGGCGAAACGCTGGACTGCGCGGGAAGCTGCGGCGGCTACAACCTGCATTGGGCCTTCGGCACCGGTCTGCTGGCGGGCCGGCACGCGGCGCAGTCCCGGCGGGACAGGCCCCGCAAGAGGTGAGGCGTGTTCACCACTCCGGGGCAACTGACGGTTTTTCGACGGCGGCTCGGGGTGTATAATAGCACTGAGAATGCCGCGCGGTGAGGTCCGCTGCCGCGGCGCGGACAGGAAGGAAAAGAAACCAATGAAAGTTGAATGGAAGAGCTGTGCCCGCGTGGGGCTGAGTGTGTTTCTGCTGTTTTTGGCCATCCGCTACTGGGACGGGCTGATGTCCCTGACCGGGGCGCTGCTGGCCTCGGGCAAGGCGCTGATCCTGGGCGCGGTCATCGCCTACCTGCTCAACATCCTGATGGGCGTCTACGAGCGGCACTACCCCTTCAAGGGCAAGGCGGCCCTGAAGCTGCGCCGGGCGGTCTGCATCGTGGCGGCGCTGCTCACCTTTGCGGCGGTCATCCTGCTGGTGGTGCTGCTGGTGGTGCCCGAGCTGACGGCCGCCGTCCGCCTGCTGATGGCGGAGGTGCCCCAGGTGCTGGAGGACTTCGGCCTGTGGCTGCAGGAGAGCGGCGCGGCGGAGGCCCTCTCTGCCGAGGAGCTGGCGGCCACGCTGGCGGGGGTGGACTGGGAGAGCCGCATCACCCAGTTCGTCAAGACCCTGCTGGAGGGCGTGGGCGGCGCGGCGCAGGTGGCAGTCAGCGCGGTGTCCTCCGCGGCGGGTGTGCTGACCACCACGGTCATCGGGGTGATCTTCGCGCTGTACCTGCTGGCGGGCAAGGAGACCCTGCTCGGCCAGTTTGACCGGGTGACCCGGCGGTTCCTGCCCGAAGTGTGGGCGGGGCGGATGCGCTATGTGCTGCGCACCCTGAACGAGTGCTTCCGCAAGTTCATCGTGGGCCAGTGCATGGAGGCGGTGGTGCTGGGCCTGCTGTGCATGGCGGGCATGACCCTGCTGCGCTTCCCCTACGCCGCTATGGTGGGCACGCTGGTGGGCTTCACCGCCCTCATCCCGGTGGCAGGCGCATACATCGGCGCGGCGGTGGGCGCGTTTATGATCCTCACCGTCTCCCCGGTCAAGGCGCTGTGGTTCCTGGTGTTCATCCTTGTGCTGCAGCAGCTCGAGGGCAACCTCATCTACCCCCGTGTGGTGGGCAGCTCCATCGGTCTGCCCGGCGTGTGGGTGCTGGCGGCGGTGACCCTCGGCGGCGGTCTGCTGGGCGTGGTGGGTATGCTGCTGGGCGTGCCCCTCACGGCGGCGCTCTACCAGATGCTCCGCCGCGATCTGCACGAGCATGAGGCGGCGCTGGCGGCGGCACAGGAGGCAAAGCCCGAGGAGGGCTGAATCGTTTCCAACAAAACTGCAAACACTGTCCCCGGGCCGCTCAGGCGGCCCGGGGCTTTTTGCGTCCCGCAGGCATGGACACTTTGCGGGTGAATGTCCCGCGCGGATTGCTGGAATGGACGGTGTCATGTTATAGTATTATTAAATAACATCGACGGGAGGGATGACCATGCTTCGCATCGCCGTGGTGGAGGACAACGCCGAGATGCGCGGGCAGATCCATGACTTCCTGCTGCGCTACCGGGAGGAGAACCGCATCGACCTGCAGGTGACCCTGTTCCGGGATGGGGCGGAGATCCTCGACCGGTACCGCCCCATCTATGACATCATCTTTATGGACATCGAGATGCCCGGGGTGAACGGCATGGACGCCGCTGAGCAGATCCGCGCGTGGGACAGCGAGGTGGTGCTGGTGTTCATCACCAATCTGGCCCAGTACGCCATCCGGGGCTACTCGGTGCGGGCGCTGGACTATGTCCTCAAGCCGATCAATTACTTTACCTTTTCCACCAAGCTGGAGAAGGCCGCGCAGATGGTGCAGCGGCGTGCCTCCGGTCAGGTGGTGCTGCGCCTGAGCGACGGCGCGGTGCGGCTGGAGACCCGCCAGATCCGCTATGTGGAGGTGCAGAACGGGGTGCTTCGCTACCACACCGAGCTGGGCGACTTTGACGTGCGCGGCACCCTGCAGGCCGCCGAGGCGGAGCTTGCCCCCTATCACTTTGTGCGGTGCAACTACTGGTATCTGGTCAACCTGATGTACGTCAGCAAGGTAAAAAAGGACGTGGCCGTGGTGGACGGTGTGGAGCTGCAGATCAGCCGCCGCAACAAGAACGCCTTTATGGCTGCCCTGACCGACTATGTGGGGGGCGGTGGCTGATGGAACAGTGGTATGCCCTCACCGCGCCCTTCTGTATGCACCTGACCCTGCTGGGGTTCTGCATGACCTTTTTCCGTCCGCTGAAGCACCGCCGCCGATACCGGGCGTGTGTGGCGGCGGTGGCCGCGCTGGTGCTGGCCTGCGGCCTGTTGGGGCTGTCCTCGGACGTGGGCTTCCCCTCGGGCTGGGTCGAGACCCTCGTCTACAGCGCGGGGGTGTTCACTCTGACGCTGGCCTGCTGTGAGACCACCCCGGCGCAGGCGCTCTACGGCACCACCTGGATCATCACCACCCACCAGCTCACCATGGAGTGCTGGCTGATCTTCTGCCATTTTGTGAGCCGCCGCCTGCCGCCGGACTGGTACTACATCCCCATGGGGCTTTTGTTCTACGGGGCGGTGGCCGGGGTGCTCAGCTTTACGGTCGCCCGCTGGCTGGTGCGGGAGGGCGGCTACCGGGTCGGGCCGCGGCAGCTCACCTCCGCCATCCTGCTGATGCTGCTGTTTGAGATGAACTACTGCGTGCTGCTGTACGGCGGCAGCTTCCCCCATGACACCACCCAGATCCTGGTGCTGCTGCCCGCCCAGATGTACTGCGTCAGCACCCTGTACTTCCAGAATGCCATGTTCCACAACAGCGATATGCAGCGGGAGCTGGACATTCTCAGCCAGCTTCGCTACGAACAGCAGCAGCAGTACGATCTGGCCAAGGAAAACATTGCCATCATCAACCGCAAGTGCCACGACCTGAAGCACCAGATGGCCGCCATGCGCAGCATGGTCAGCCCGGAAAATCAGGCCCGCTATCTGGACGAGATCGAGCGGTCGGTGCGCATCTATGACTCCATCCTCAAGACCGGCAACGAGGTGCTGGACACCGTCCTCACCGAGAAGAGCCTCACCTGTGAGGCCAACGAGATCCGCCTGCACTGCGTGGCGGACGGGCGGGATCTGGGGTTCATGGATCCGGTGGATCTGTACACCGTGCTGGGCAACGCGCTGGACAACGCCATCGAGAGCGTGCAGGCGCTGGCCGAGCCGGAAAAGCGGATGATCGACGTGCTGGTCTGCACCGAGAAGGCCTTTCTGGTGATGCAGGTGGTCAACCCGCTGGACGAGGCGCTGACCTTTGTGGATGGCCTGCCGGTGAGCACCAAGCCCCGGGACGGCTACCACGGCTTTGGACTGAAGAGCATCCGCCACACGGTGGAAAAATACGGCGGTCATGTGAACCTGCGGGCCGACGGCGGCCGGTTTTCCCTGCGGGTGCTGATCCCGCTGGAGGACAAATAGCACACATCCTCATGCCCCCGCCGGCCGGCGGGGGTGTTTTTTTGTGATGCAGCGAGGGAGTTCTTGCTGCCACTTAGCGAAAAAAAGCGACCACTTAAAACGCAAATGTTTACAAAGTATTAAGTAGTTGTATAATTTTAATAGAATTAGCTGACTATGCGCTGGGGAAGATGTGCGCTCTGCACAGCCTTTCGGGGCGTGCTTTGGGCAGCGATCCATCACCCACAGAGGGAGTGAAACAACGGCAATGAGAACGGACATCAAGCTGATGCAGGGCTGGCGGTTCACCGGGCCGGACGGCTCCGAGACCGCGCTGGACCTGCCCCATACCTGGAACGCGCTGGATGGTCAGGACGGCGGCAACGACTACTGGCGGGGCGTGTGCACCTACCGCACCGCCTTTGAAAAGCCCGTCTTCGACCCCGAGACCCAGCGGGTATATCTGGAATTCCGCGGCGTGAACGCCACCGCGGCCGTGCGGCTGAACGGCGAGACCGTGATGACCCACGACGGCGGCTACTCCACCTTCCGGGCGGACGTGACCGACTGTCTGGCCGCGGACAACGCGCTGGAGGTGGACGTGGACAACACGGTCAACCGCCGCGTGTACCCCCAGAAGGCGGACTTCACCTTCTACGGCGGCATCTATCGGGACGTGCTGCTGCGGGTGGTGCCCAAGGACCACTTTGAGCTGGACTACTACGGCGGCGAGGGCCTGAAGATCACCCCCGCCCCCGAGGGCGCGGACGGCAAGGTGCGGGTGGAGAGCTTCCACCGCGTGGCCGGCGCGCAGGTCCGGGTGCAGCTTCTGGCTGCCGACGGCACCGTCGCGGCCGAGGGCGAGGGCACCGACGTGACCCTCACCATCCCGGGCGTCCGCCTGTGGGACGGCGTGAAGGACCCCTATCTGTACACCGCCAAGGCGGAGCTGGTGCGGGACGGTCAGGTGCTGGATGAGGTGAGCGCCCGCTTCGGCGTGCGCAGCTTCTCCTTCGACCCGGACAAGGGCTTCTTCCTGAATGGGCGCAGCTACCCCCTGCGGGGCGTCAGCCGCCATCAGGACTGGAAGGGCATCGGCAACGCCATCACCACCCAGCACCACGACACCGACATGGCTCTCATCCGCGAGATGGGTGCCAACACCATCCGGCTGGCCCACTACCAGCACGACCAGTACTTCTACGATCTGTGCGACGAGTACGGCATGGTGGTCTGGGCGGAGATCCCCTATATTTCCGAGCATATGCCCGAGGGACGGGAGAACACTCTGGAACAGATGAAGGAACTCATCGTCCAGAACTACAACCACCCCTGCATCGTCACCTGGGGCCTGTCCAACGAGATCACCATCTCCACCAAGGACACGCAGGATATGCTGAACAACCATGCCGCCCTGAACGATCTGGTGCATGAGATGGATCCCACCCGCCCCACCACGCTGGCCTGCTATGCCATGTGCAACCCCTTCTGGAAGGTGGTCCATGTGTCCGACATCGTGGCCTACAACCTGTATCTGGGCTGGTATGTGCCGGGTCTGAAGCTGAACGACCTGTTCCTGGACTTCTTCCACTGGAAGTGGCCGCGGCGCTGCATCGGCTACTCCGAGTACGGCGCGGAGGGTATGCCCAACCTGCACTCCTCCAAGCCCCGCCGCGGTGACCACACCGAGGAGTATCAGGCGCTGTACCACGAGTATATGCTGGAGTGCTTTGAGAAGCGGCCCTTCATGTGGGGCACCTATGTGTGGAATATGTTCGACTTTGCGGCGGACGCCCGCGATCAGGGCGGCGAGCCGGGCATGAACCACAAGGGCCTCATCACCTTCGACCGCAAGACCAAGAAGGACAGCTTCTACCTGTACAAGGCATGGTGGAGCGAGGAGAAGTTCGTCCACATCTGCGGCAGCCGCTATGTGGACCGCCCGGAGAGCACCACCACCGTGAAGGTGTACTCCAACCTGCCCAAGGTCGCCCTGTACGCCGACGGCAAGCTGGTGGCCGAGCAGGAGGGCCGCCATGTGTTCACCTTCCGCGTCCCCCTCACCGGCGAGGTGAAGCTGGAGGCGAAGGCCGGCGAGCACACCGACGCCTGCACCCTGCGCCACGCGGACGCCCCCAACCCGGCCTATAAGCTGCAGAAGGGCAAGTCCCAGAGCGCCAACTGGGTGTGACCCCCGAATGGACCGCGGCCGCACGGCCCGGAACAGATAAATGAGGAGCAAAAATCAGCAAGGAGGAAATCAGATCTTATGGATGCCATCAAGCAGCAGAAAAAAGAGCTGAAGCGCGCCTATAAGCGCGCCAAGCGCAAGACCGTGACCCCCTGGAAGGTGCTGACCATCATCGCACTGATCCTGGCTCTGGTCTTTATCCCCCTGAACATCGTTCTGGGTATGTTTGACAACACCGTCGCCGCCTTTGTGGGCGGCACCTTCTGGACCCTCGAGAACGAGGATCCCCACGCCATCTACTTCAAGAGCGACTTCGCCACCAATGAGGAGCTGGCTGCCTACGGTCAGGCGCTGTGCTATCAGGTGGAGGCGGAGGGCGCGGTCCTGCTGACCAACAACGGCGCTCTGCCTCTGGCAGAGGGCGCCAAGGTCAGCACCCTGTCCTCCAGCTCGGCCAATCTGGTCTACGGCGGCACCGGCTCCGGCAACGTGGACGCCTCCAAGGCCGACAGCCTGAAGGTCGCGCTGGAGAAGTCCGGTTTTGAGGTCAACCCCGCCCTGTGGGACTTCTACACCGTGGGCGAGGGCGCTGCCTACAACCGCGCCGCTTCCGCCGGTGAGAGCGCCGTGCTGGCCGGTCAGGCATCCATCGCCGAGGTCCCCATGGACGTGTACCCCGAGGATGTGAAGGCATCCATCGCCGAGTACGGCGACGCGGTCATCATCCCCATCTCCCGCGTGGGCGGCGAGGGCTACGATCTGGAGTTCCAGGCCTTCAACTACCTGGCTCTGGATGAGAATGAGAAGGCCATGCTGCAGTACGCCGCCGACCTGAAGGCCGCCGGCTCGGTCAAGAGCATCGTCGTTCTGATCAACACCTCCAACCCCCTGCAGGTGGACTTCCTGAAGGACAACGAGTACGGTGTGGACGCCTGCCTGCTGATCAGCGGCGTGGGCATCAGCGGCACCAATGCCGTCACCGACATTCTGGCCGGCAAGGTCAACCCCTCCGGCTCTCTGGTGGATACCTACTGCTACGACAACTACTCCTCCCCCGCCATGCAGAACTTCGTGCCCGTCACCTATGAGGGCTACGAGGAGGGCATCATCCCCGCCAACGCCAGCACCTATATGATCTATCAGGAGGGCATCTACGTTGGCTACAAGTACTACGAGACCCGCTATGAGGATCTGGTCATGGGCACCGGCAACGCCGGCGATTACGCCTATGAGGACGTGGTGGCCTTCCCCTTCGGCTACGGCCTGAGCTACACCACCTACGACTACGAGATGGGCGAGGTCAAGTACAGCGCCGCTGAGGACACCTTCACGGTGCCCGTCACCGTCACCAACACCGGCGATGTGGCCGGCAAGGAGACCGTGCAGATCTATGTGCAGAGCCCCTACACCGAGTACGACAAAACCAACGGCGTGGAGAAGGCCGCTGTGGCTCTGGTGGGCTTCGGCAAGACCGAGGTTCTGGAGCCGGGCGCTTCCGAGACCGTGAAGATCACCGTGGACAAGCGCGACATCGCCTCCTTCGATGCCTACGGCGCCGGCACCTACATTCTGGACGCCGGTGACTACTACCTGATCGCCGCCACCGATGCCCACGACGCCGTGAACAACGTTCTGGCCGCCAAGGGCTTCACCACCGCCGACGGCATGACCGCCGAGGGCGACGCCGCGCTGACCTGGAAGTGGACCGAGGCGAAGCTGGATGCGGTCACCTACTCCACCAGCCTGAACGGCACCGAGATCACCAACCAGCTCTCCGACGCCGACCCCAACCTGCACGAGACTCTGGGCACCGAGGTCACCTGGCTGAGCCGCTCCGACTGGGCCGGCACCTTCCCCACCGAGACCGTGCAGTTCGCCCTGAACGACAGCCTGATCGCCGACCTGCAGGACGTGCAGTACGACCCCGCCGACTACGAGCCTGCCCAGATGCCCGCCATGGGCCGCGACAACGGCAAGATCCTGTACGACATGATGGGCAAGGACTACGACGACCCCGCCTGGCAGGAGCTGCTGGATCAGCTCACCTTTGACGACATGGTCAGCATGATCGGCGACTCCTTCCACTGGCGTATGCCCGTGGTCAATGTCAACGCCCCCGGCACCCGCGACGAGAACGGCCCTCAGGGTCTGACCACCAGCCTGCTGGGCAGCGGCCTGACCCAGGTCGATGCCACCGCCTTCACCTCTGAGGATGTGATGGCCGCCACCTTCAACACCGAGCTGACCTACGAGATCGGCAAGGTCATCGGCAACGACTGCCTGGCCGCCGACGTGGTCTGTCTGTACGGCCCCGGCTCCAACACCCACCGCACCCCCTACGGCGGCCGCAACTTCGAGTATTACTCCGAGGACGGCTTCCTGGCCGGCGAGATCGGCGGCTCCGAGGTGCAGGGCATCCAGGACAAGGGCGTGGACGTTGTGATGAAGCACTTCGCCCTGAATGACTGTGAGCAGGACCGCATCGGTCAGGCCGCCTGGGTCAACGAGCAGGCCGCCCGTGAGGTCTACCTGAAGGCCTTCCAGAAGCCTCTGGAGGAGTCCGACGGCAACGGCATCATGACCGCTTACACCCGCTGGGGCACCCGCTGGTCCGGCAGCCACTACGGCCTGATGACCGGCATCCTGCGCGGTGAGTGGGGCAACATGAATATGTCCATCACCGACAACGTTCTGACCACCTATACCAACGGTGTGGACGCCATCATGGCCGGCGGTGTTACCACCTTTGACGCCATGATGCCCTACATCACCAACCAGCTCCCCGCCTACGAGAACGACCCCGTGGTGGTCAACGCCATGCGTGAGGCCTGCCACCACAACCTGTACGCTCTGGTCAACTCCTCCGGCATGAACGGCGTTGGCCCCAACACCGTGGTCAAGGAGGCCCAGCTGGCCGTCGTCACCACCACCATGATCCTCGCCTGTGCCGCCAGCTTCTTTGCTCTGGTGGGCATCGTGCTGTGGATCTTCGGCTCCAAGAAGTTCAAGAAGACCCCCGAGTACGCCGCTTACAAGAGCTTCCTGCAGGAGCAGAAGGCCGCAAAGCAGGGCTGAACCCCGCTGAGCGCGCCTTAAAAGAAACCATCCATCCCAAGTGAGGGGAACGCCCCGCCCCGGCTGACGTCGCTCGGCCGGGGCGGGGCTGTACCCCGCTTATGACTCCGGAGTAGCAAGATTATGAATGAGAACGCCTCCTCCGCCGGCCTGAACCGGGCAAAAACCTATCAGCTGGCGCTGTTCCCCATGAACAACGGCGCGACCAACGTGTACTATGTCCTGATTTTGAGCTACATCGCCACCTTCGGCAACACCGTGCTGGGTCTGGCGGTGGTGTTCGCCTCGGCCATGGTCACCGGTATGCGCGTGTTCGACGCCATCACCGACCCGATCATCGGCGCGCTGATGGACAAGACCAACGGCCGCTTCGGCAAGTTCCGACCCTTCATGGTCATCGGCAACGCCATCATGGCGGTGGCGGTCATCCTGCTGTATATGCTCACCCCGCTGATCCCCGCTGAGTCCATGACCCTGCGGTATATGGCCTTTGTGCTGCTGTACGCGGTGTGGGTCATCGGCTACACCTTCCAGACCTCGGTCACCCGCGCGGCGCAGGCCGTCCTGACCGACGACCCCAAGCAGCGTCCTCTGTTCACCATCTTCAACACCATCGGCTCGCTGGTGGGCATGGGTGCCATGCAGTTTGTCGGCCCCATCGTTGCCACCAACGTCACCGGCGACTACAACGCGTCCTGGTTCGCCATCATGACCCCCATCGGTATCGCGGTGTCGGTGGTACTGACCATCCTCGCCATCATCGGCATCTGGGAGAAGGACAACTCCAAGTACTTCGGTCTGGGCGGCGGCCAGCAGGAGGCGGTGAAGCTCTCCGAGTACCTGCAGATCATCAAGCACAACAAGCCCCTGCAGCGCCTGATGGTGGCCGGCGGCGGCTGCAAGCTGGCCCTGTCCATTGCCACCAATATGACCGTGCTGTGCATGCTGTACGCCTGCATGATGGGCAACTACAACACCCTGTACCTGCCCATGATGGTGCTGGGCTATGTGTTCTCGGTGCCCTTCTTCGCGCTGACCGTGCGCACCAGCCAGAAGCACGGCCAGAAGGCCAGCCTGATGCGCTATGTGGGCGTGGCGCTGGTGTGCTACGTGGGCGTGCTGGTGCTGCTGCTGCTGTGGAAGCAGGGCGACCCCGCGTGGAACCTGAGCATCTACGACGAAAACGGCCTGACCCTGAACCTGTACACCATCCTGTTCATCCTGTTCTTCGGCGTGGGCTACGGCGCCTACTACTCCACCGCCGATATGCCCATCCCCATGGTGGCCGACTGCGCCGACTATGAGACCTACAGCTCGGGCAAGTTCATCCCGGGCATTATGGGCACCCTGTTCAGTCTGGTGGACAAGCTGGTGTCCAGCCTGTCCGCCACCGTGGTGGGCGTGGCTGTGACCTTCATCGGTCTGGAGAACCTGCCCACCATCACCACCCCCTATGTGGAGGGCATGAACTGGGTGGTCATCGCCCTGTTCTGCGTGGTGCCCATGGTGGCGTGGCTGCTGACCCTGTGGGCCATGAAGGGCTATGAGCTGGACGGCCCCCGCATGAAGGAGATCCAGGCGGTGAACGCCCGCCGCAAGGAGGCCATCGCCGCCGGCATGAGCCAGCAGGAAGCCATGACCAAGTGGGTCACCATGGCGGATCTGAGCGGCTGAGCCGTGCCGCGAACCACCAAAAGGACACAGCCGGACGGGTGAGCGCGCTCACCGGGGAGACGCCCGGCTGACCGAAACAAAAACCCCGCCCCTGCGTTTGCAGGGGCGGGGTTTTTCACGTTTCAGGCGTCACGCGGTGGAAAACCGCGGGCGGCTCACTCCTGCGCGTCCTTCACATAGCTGACGTGCAGCAGGTGATGGCGCTCCTCGGGGGTGTACTCGTCCAGCAGGGTGACCACGGTGTGGTTGTACTCGGCGCGCTTGAAGGGGGCGCTGCGGTCGCTGCTGTACAGACCCTTGCGGCGGGCGTCCTTCTGAGCCTTCAGGCCGTGGGGCTGGCCGGCGCCGCCCACACAGCCGCCCTGACAGGTCATCACCTCGATCAGGTGGTAGAAGGCCTTGCCGGCCTCGATGTCCTTCAGCAGCTTCTGGGCGTTGATCAGGCCGTGTACCACGGCGATCTTCAGCTCGGTGCCGTCCACGTTCAGCACGGCCTCGCGGATGTTCTCGTCGCCGCGCAGGGGGCTGAACTCAAGCTGGCGCAGGGAGTTCTTGGACTTGTCGGGCAGGCAGTGGCGGGCGACCGCCTCGGCCACGCCGCCGGTGCCGCCGTAGATGACCGCGGAGCCGCTGCCCAGACCGAAGGGGTAGTCGGCGCTCTCCATCTCCAGCTTGGGCAGCTGGATGCCGGATTCCTTGATCATCTTGATGAACTCCTGGGTGGTCAGCACGATGTCCACGTCCCGCTTGCCGTCGTGGGTGAACTCGGGGCGGTTGGCCTCCATCTTCTTGGCGGTGCAGGGCATGATGGCGATGTGGACGGTCTCGCGGGTGTCCTCGGGGTTCTGGCGGGCCTTGACCAGCGCGGCGAACATCTGCATGGGGCTCTTGCAGCTGGAGATGTTGCGCAGGTACTTGGGATCCTCGTTCTCCAGGTACTTCACCCAGGCGGGGCAGCAGCTGGTGAACATGGGGAAGGGGCCGCCGGCCTTCACGCGGGCCAGGAACTCCTCGGACTCCTCGATGGTGGTCAGGTCGGCGCCGAAGGTGGTGTCGTACACCTCGTCCACGCCCATGTACTTCAGGGCGGTGACGAGCTGGTCCATCACGTTGGTGCCGGCGGGCAGGCCGAAGGCCTCGCCCACGGCCACGCGCACGGCGGGGGCGATCTGCACCACCACCCGCTTGTCGGGGCTGTGGATGGCACGCCACGCCGCGCCGATCTCATTGCGCACGGTGATGGCGCCGGTGGGGCACACGGCGCTGCACTGGCCGCAGCTGATGCACTTGGTCTCGGCCAGAGTGCGGTTAAAGGCGGGCTGCACGCGCATATTGTAGCCGCGGTGGGCAAAGTCGATGATGCCCATGCCGATGCTCTCCTCGCACACGCGCACACAGTCGCCGCACAGGATGCACTTGCTGGGGTCGCGCACCACAGCAAAGCCGGAATCGTCCAGCACGGACTCCTCACGGCTGTCCTTGAAGCGCACCCGGCTCACGCCGAACTGCAGCGCCAGCTCCTGCAGGTGGCAGTTGCCGCTCTTCTCACAGGTGGTGCAGTTGCAGTTGTGGGAGGCCAGCATCAGCTCCAGGATCATCCGGCGGTGCTTCAGCAGGCGGGCGGTGTTGGTGCGGATCTTCATGCCGTCCCGGGGAGGCATGGAGCAGGAGGTGTCGATCTTGCCCCGCTCGTCCTCCACCACGCACATACGGCAGGCGCCGTACACCGACAGGTCGGAGTAGTAGCAGAAGGTGGGCATCTCGATGCCGGCCTTGCGGATGACGGACAGGACGTTGGGCTCCCCGTCAAAGGGGATGCGCTGCCCGTTTACATACATGATTCCTTTTGCCATAGCTCTCACTCCTCCTCAATGGCACCGAAGGGGCAGCTGCTCTTGCAGGCGCCGCACATGATGCAGGTGTCGGCGTCCACCACATGGGGCTTGCGCACCTCGCCGCTGATGGCCTCCACCGGGCACTGGCGCTTGCACTTGCCGCAGCCCTTGCACTTGTCGGGGTCGATGACCATCGCCTTCTTCTTGCCGTTGCAGTGGGGGCAGTGCTTGTCCACCACATGGGCCAGATACTCGTTGCGGAAATACTTCAGGGTGCTCTGCACCGGCTTGCAGGCCGACTGGCCCAGACCGCACAGGGCGGTCTCGCTGATGGTGCTGCTCAGCTCCTCCAGCAGATCCAGATCCTCCAGAGTGCCCTCGTTGTTCACGATGCGGGTCAGGATCTCCAGCATGCGGCGGGTGCCCTCACGGCAGGGCACGCACTTGCCGCAGCTCTCGTTCTGGGTGAAGTTCATGAAGAAGCGGGCCACCTCGACCATGCAGGTGTCCTCGTCCATGACCACCAGACCGCCGGAGCCGATCATGGCGCCCACCTTCTTCAGGGAGTCAAAGTCCATGGGCATATCCAGATGCTCCTCGGTCAGACAGCCGCCGGAGGGGCCGCCGATCTGCACGGCCTTGAACTTCTTGCCGTTCGGGATGCCGCCGCCGATGTCAAAGATGACCTGGCGCAGGGTGCTGCCCATGGGCACCTCGATCAGGCCGGTGTTCACCACGTTGCCGGTCAGGGCAAAGGCCTTGGTGCCGGGGCTTTTCTCGGTGCCGATGGAGCGGAACCAGGCGGCGCCCTTGCGGATGATCAGGGGCACGGCGGAGAAGGTCTCCACGTTGTTCAGCACGGTGGGGCTGGCCCACAGGCCCTTCTCCACGGTGCGGGGGGGCTTGACGCGGGGCATACCGCGGTGGCCCTCCATGGAGGCGGTCAGGGCGGAGCCTTCGCCGCAGACGAACGCGCCCGCGCCGCGGTTCACATTCAGATGGAAGCAGAACTTGCTGCCCAGATTGTTGTCGCCCAGCAGGCCGTACTCCTCGGCCTTGGCGATGGCGGCCTTCAGACGGTTGACCGCCAGAGGATACTCGGCGCGGACGTAGATGTAGCCCTCGTCGCTGCCGGCCGCCAGACCGGCGATCAGCATACCCTCAATGATGCTGTGGGGGTTGCCCTCCATGATGGAGCGGTCCATGAACGCGCCGGGGTCGCCCTCGTCGCCGTTGCACACAACGTACTTCTTGCCCGCGGGCTGCTTGCGCACGCTGTCCCACTTGTTGCCGGCGGGGAAGCCGCCGCCGCCGCGGCCGCGCAGGCCGCTGTCCAGGATCTCTTTGCAGATGGCCGCGTCGCTCATGGCGAACAGAGCCTTCTCCAGCGCCACATAACCGTCGCGGGCCAGGTACTCATCCAGATCCTCTGCGTCGGTGGTGCCGCAGTTCTCCAGCACCACGCGGGTCTGCTTGTGGTAGAAGGGGATCTCCTCGTGCTTCGCGTAGGACACGCCGTCCAGCTGATAAAGCAGACGGGGGATGATCTCGCCGTTCATGATGGTCTTTTCGATGATCTCGTCGCAGTCCTCGGGGCGCACATGGGTGTACAGCAAGCCCTCAGGCTCGATCTGGAGCAGCGGGCCCATCTCGCAGAAGCCGTGGCAGCCGCTCTTCTTCAGGTGCAGCACGCCGTTCACGTTGGCGGCCATGGTCTCGTGCTCCTCGTCCATCAGGCTGACGGCGACGGTCAGGCCGCGCTTGGCGCACTGCTCCTTCATGTAGTCGTAAATTTTCAGGGAACCGCCGGCAATGCAGCCGGTGCCGGCGCAGATCAGGATCTGGCGCTGCATCCGGGCCATGGCCTGCTTGGCCTGCGCACGGCGGGTATCCAGCTGGTCGTGGGTCAGCTTAGCCATTCTCCGCGTCCTCCTTTTCCAGCTGCTTGAGCAGCTCGATCATTGCCTCGGGGGTCATCTTGCTGTGGACCTGATCGTTCACGGTGACCACAGGAGCCAGACCGCAGGCGCCCAGACAGGCCACGGTCTCCAGAGTGAACAGGCCGTTGGCGCTGGTCTTCTGCTTGCCCTGCAGGCCCAGATGCTCGCGGATGGCGTTGTAGATGGGCTGGGACTTGCGCACGTGGCAGGCGGTGCCGTCACAGACCTTGATGATGTACTTGCCCTTGGACTCCAGCGAGAAGTTCTCGTAGAAGGTGGCAACGCTGTACACTTTGGCGACGCCCACATTCAGCTTCTTCGCGATCAGCTCCAGCACCTCCGGGCTGAGGTACTTGAACTCAGCCTGAATGTCCTGCATGATGGCGATCAGATTGTGGCGCTCGCAGCCGTAGGAGTCGATGATGCTCTCAACGCGCTCCATGGAGATTCCTTTTGCCATAATTTCCTCACCTCTAACACTTATCGGCGCAGCAGCACCGCATCGCCTATGCAGCCTCGGGGGCGCTGCAAAAAAAGCACACTGCTCCGCCTTATCAAAACGGTATCCCTAGCATTATAAGTTGTTAAATAATTATTGTAAAGATGTAATAAAAAAGAGAAGGTGAGCGGTGTTTGCCGAGGGAGGACAAAAATACGCCGCAAAACCGCCGAATGACGCGAAAAAACGCCCCTCCCGGCGGGAAAGGGCGCTTGTGCGGCGAACGCGATAATTATGAGAAATTTTTGTGCATCGCGCTTTTTTGCACAGAAGCCGCTGGTTTTGTCTGCAAAGCGCGGTCAGCGGTGCAGCCGCTTGTACACATCCGCCAGCGCGGTAACGCACAGAATGCCTGCCGCGATGGATACGGCGTACAGCAGGGTGTACACCCCCTGCGAGGCGAAAAAGTCCCACGCACCACCGATGGCGTAGCGCATGGTGCGATAGAGCGAGCCGCCCGGTACCATGGCGATGATGCCCACCACCAAAAACACCGTCACCGGGCAGCGGCGCAACCGGGCCAGCACCTCGCACAGCAGGGTGACAGCCACGCTGGCCCAGAAAAAGGCGGTCAGCTCTCCCAGCGGTTTTTGCAGCGCCAACACCACGCCCCATGCAAAGGTGCCGCCTCCTGCCGCCAGCAGGAGGTTCTGTCCCCGTAGGTTGAACACGATGCCGAAGCCGATGCAGCCCAAAAAGGCGGTGAGCAGGTAGATGAGCAGCGGGATGTCGCTGTGGACGGTGGTGCCTGCGGCGGTGTAGGCGAAGCCCCATGCGATGGCAAGGCTCAGCATCACCGACTCGCTGCACCGCAGCAGACCGGAGATGGTCTCGCCGCTGAACAGGTCGCGAATGGCGTTGGTGAGGGCGAAGCCGGGGATGAGCAGCATGATGCTGCCGATGCTGATGAAGGAGGGGTGTGCGTCCAGCCCCAGCAGCGGCGCCAGCCCCGCCAGCGCGCCGCCCAGCAGACTGGACAGGATGATGGCGAAGTAGCCGTTGAGCTGCAGCCGGGTGAGCAGAGTGTCCAGCAGCTTCAGCACCGCGCCCACCCCGGCGGCCCACACCGCGTCGGTCAGGTTGCCGCCAAAGAACACCGCAAAGCTGCCGGCGGTCAGCGCCCAGCCCCCCATGGCGGCGGGCAGGCGGTAGCGGGGCAGTTTGTCGGCCTGCTCCAGCCGCCGCAGGAATTCCTCCGGCGGAATGGGGTCAGCGCACACCTGCCGGGACAGTTCGTTCAGCCCCCGCAGTGCCTCCAGATCCAGCCTGTGGTCGGTGATGCGGCGGGTCTGGGTCAGAGTACCCCAGTCGGGGGCGAAGGCGGTGACCACGATGCTGGTGGTGATGGTCAGCACGTCCACCCGGGTGGCACCGTAGGCGCGCAGCACCCGGCCGATGGTGTCCTCCACCCGGCTCACCTCGCCGCCGCAGATGAGGATCCGCTCTCCTAGGCTCAGGGCGGCGGTCATAATGTCCTGCGGTGCCCAGCCCCGCAGTTGGGTCGTTTCCATAGATGTCCCTCCGTGGGCGGCTCAGTGCCGCCCGTATCGCCGCCGCAGCTCGGCGAGGATGACCTCGTCCGCCGGGCAGAAGTCCAGCGCGTCCATCTCCTCCACCGTGACCCAGCGCAGGTCGTTGTGCTCCAGCGCCTTCGGCTCGCCGCAGGGCAGCGCCGCGTGGAACAGGGTCAGCCGCACGGTCAGGTCGGGGTATTCGTGCTCCACCTCCATGAATACCTCGCCCACCTGCACGGTCACGTCCAGCTCCTCGCGGCACTCCCGCACAAGGGCCTCGGGCAGGGTCTCGCCCGGCTCCACCTTGCCGCCCACAAATTCCCACAAAAGCCCCCGCGCCTTGTGGGCAGGACGCTGGCAGGCGAGAAACCGGTCGCCGCGCCAGATCAGGGCGGCCACCACCGGGGTGATGTTCATGGCGTATTCCTCCGTTCGGGGGCGAAGCGCCCCGTGATGGGGTCATTATAACACAAAAGCCGCCGGTCCCGCAGGATGTTTTTCCGCCGTCCGATTTTTGTCGCTGTGGCTCGATTCCCGTTTTGAATCCTCGATAAAATATGGTATCATCGGGGTAGACCAAATTTGAATGCGCCGACGGCGCGGAAAGGAAACGAACATGGCACTTACGCAAATGGAACTGATCTTTCTACAGGCACTTAAAAACGGGAGCAGGATCGAGGCCACACGGCTGGACGGCTCGACCGTGACCGCAACGGTCATGATGAACGACGGAACGACCCTCGCACTGATGTGCGACGACGGTTCCGTCCAGTTTCTGCGGTATGCAGACATCCAAAGCTACAGTCTGCCCTCCACAGTCACACAGGTGACCCGGGACGTGCAGACGGTACAAACGGTGCAGCAGACGGTACAGCAGACTAAGCCTGTTGTCCCTCCCAAACCTCTGGCAAAGCCCGCTTTCTGGGCGGAACCGGAGAACCTCAAGCTGAGCGCCCCCGCCCTGAGAGAGTTGTACAATGAGCTGCCCTCCTCCCTGCGCAAGGAACTGCAGGGAGCCTTCGACAGCTTTATGGGCGGCGTGCGCAGCAGCGACCGGGGCAAGCAGGAGGACGCTGCCCGGCGGATGCGGGGCATGCTGGCCCGGGATGAGGAGCTGAGCCGCCACGAGGGGGTGGCCCGTCTGGCGGGCCATCTGCTGGTGCGCAGCAATCAGAACGCGGAGAAGGTGTTCGCCGAAGGCGGATGCCTGTTTGAGTGCGCCTGCTTTGAGTTCGGCAAGGACAAGGCGAAGGACGCCGCCCGCATGGGCGCGCTGGCCGCCGCCGCCCTGCGCCGCGGGCAGACCGAGGCACAGACCGATGTGCTGTTCACCCTGCTGGCCATCGCCTGCGATGAGACCGGCGACCTGAGCGTGCTGCCCTGGCTGGCGGAGAACGTGCTGCCCACCCGCCATCGGGATGACCTGATGAGCTGGCTGGCCGGCCGCAAGGGTGTGGACGCGCAGGGCACGGCGGCCGAGCGCGCCGCCGCGCTGGCTGCCGCCTGCCCCGGCGGGATGCTGGCCGCCGCCAAGGAGCTGGCGGGCGAGACGAACAGAATTCCCGTCCCGAACGAGGACGACACCAGGCGGAGCGAGGTTCAGATCCCGCCCGCGGAGGAGCGCCATGCGGGTGAGGTCATCAAGACCAGCCGGGTGGGCGAGCGCGCCACGGCGGTGGACGCAGACGGCCGGGAGTGGGTGTTCCCCTACGACGCGGTGACCGATGAGGCGCTGCGCAAGCGGCTGCTGGAGTCCAAGAGCGACCTGAGCGGCGAGCCCATTCTGGTGAGCTTCCTTGTGGAAAAGGACAAGGCTGTCAAGGTGGAGCTGGACGAGATGGAGAGGGGCACCCCCGCCGAGCAGCTCAAGACGCTGCGCAAGCGGATGACCGACGGCAGCGACAGCCGCCGCTTCTGCCGGGCGCTGTGTGTGCTGGAGAAGCTGCTGGACGGCCCCATGGGCCGGGACGCGCTGGTGGATTACCTCCAGTACGCGCTGGCGCAGTACGGGCTGAGCAAGGATGAGGCGGTGCTGAAGCGGGCGGAGGCGCTGTACCTGCCCCGCGCCGCCCGCTACCCCAGCCACTGGGCGGATCGGCTGCACCTGGTGGAGCTGTACCGCAAGCTGGGCGACCCGGAGAAGGCCGCCGCCCTGATGAAGGAGATCCTGGACAACTCGGCCAGCCTGACCCCCAAGCAGGAGACCAACCTGCTGGGCAGCCACGTTGCCATCCTGCGGGAGATCTATGCCGCCGCGCCCAAGCGGGCGGTGGTGGAGCGCATTTATGAGCAGAGCTGCCGCCGGGAGGCGGTCTACAACCGCAGCCTGATGCTGGAGCCGAGTTACCGGGTGCCGGTGAACTTCCGCGGCAGCAATCTGTACGATCTGGCCTGGTGTGAGTGCCTGCTGGGCAAGCCCGAGAAGGCGCGCCGGAATCTGGCGAAGATCCTCGAGCAGTACCCCGCCATGGAGAGCCAGATCGCCGAGCTGCAGGAGATGCTCCGTGAGGTGCAGCCTGCGCCGGCCCCTGCCCCCGCTGAGCCGGCCCCCGCTCCCGCCGAGCCGGAGCCTGTCCCCGCCCCGGTGCAGCCTGAGCCTGAGCCGCAGCCCGAGCCTGAACCGGAGCCTGTCCCCGCCCCTGCCGAGCCGCCCCGCGCCCGGCGGGAGGAGTCGGCCGCCCTGCCCTATCGGGACAACGAGGGCTGGCGCGCGCTGGAGCTGACTGAACAGCAGGCGGCGGACTGGGTCTTTGCCCACCCCGACCGTCTGGCCGCGCAGCTCGCCTATGTGCGCGTTTGTGCCGCCCTGAACCCCGCGATGGAGCCGCTGAGCCGTGCCTTCGCGCTGGCGGCAGACGACCCGGCGCAGCAGCAGGACTACAGCGTGAACAGCCTGCTGACCACGCTGGGCGACCTGAAGGCCGAGTACGCGGTGTTCAACTCGCTGGCCATGGCCGCCGCCGCCCTGCGGTGCGCCTTCACCACCCGCGCCGCCGAGGACGACTACAGTCTGGGCGTGATGCGGGACAGCATCGACGCCTTCCGGGAGCTGCCCGCCCTGCAGAGCGCCTTTGACCGGATGCTGACCTTCTGCCAGAACAACGAGGCCAGTCTGGACGATGTGGCTGCCTACCGGGGCGAGGTGGGCGGCGAGAGCATGGAGCCGCTGCTGGCCCGTGCCGCTTCTCTCTATCAGGAGTACATCCTCACCCAGCCCCGGGACGACGGCGGCTCCAAGCGGGTGTTCCTGACCCGCTGCGTGGCCTACAGCAAGGAGGGCTGGCTGGGCTGCGCGCTGGGCCGGGTGCAGGAGAACACCCCCGCCGCCCGCGCCGCGCTGGAGGCCGACCGGGCGGAGTTCGCCCGCCGCTTCATCCTCACCGGCAAGCCGGTGGAGCCGGACTTCCTGAGTCAGGCCAAGCTGGAGAGCTTCATGGACGACTGCTGGGACGAGGCGGGCCGCGGCCTGCCCGGCGCCAGCATGAGCGAGCGGCTCACCGGCAGCCGCCGCAACAACATCCGCACCATCCTGCGCAATATGCTGCAGACCATCGCCGAGTGGTACCGGCTGGCGGAGCAGACCAGCCCCGATTTGGAGGCCGGGCGCAAGGCCTGCCGCGCCATGCAGCCCGAGCTGATCGCCCAGCTTGAGGCGCTGGCGACCGCCTGCGCCGCCCCCGCCGATGACCCCCAGAAGAAGGCCGGCCTTGCCCTGCTGGGCCGCACCGCCCGGGAGCTGGCCGGCAAGCTGCGGGGCGACTGGCAGGAGAGCGGGCGCAGCCTGCTGTACGCGGACTTCCTGCGCACCGACTGGGTGCAGCTCGACAGCGAGTTTCTGCCCCGGCTGGACAGCACCCTGTGCGCCCTGCCCGACTTCAACCTTCTGTTCCGCATCCGCACCCATGTGAACGATGCGGGCATGGATCCGGCCGAGCATCTGCTGGCCATCTACAAGCCCGATCTGGAGGGCGATGACTACGCCACCGGCGAGCTGCTGCAGCGCTATCTGCAGCTCACCGGCGGCGAGCTGCCCGCCCTGCCCGAGGACGAGGAGCGCTACCGCCGCCACAGCGCCCAGCAGGCCAAGGGGCGGCTGCTGGGCTTCCACGGCGAGTACGCGCAGGCGCAGAGCCGCGGGCGCATCATGATGAACGACAGCTTCCTCGTGGGCATGGAGGACACGGTGCGGAGCTGGTACGCCGACTGCTGCGCCACCGGCAACTACGGGTTCTTCTTCCGGCTGGTGGACGCCTGCCTGCGCCGCATCGGCATGGCCGCCGCCCCCTATGAGAAGGAGCTGTACGGGCAGCTCGAGGTGCTGCGCACCGAGGGCGCGCCCGGCTACTTCGCCGACCACCCCGGCACCGCCGAGGTGATCCGCAAGCGCATCCGGGAGCAGAACTTCACCGCCGCCGAGGATCTGATGAACCGCATCCGCAAGGGCGACTGGAACCTGCTGAAGATCGAGCAGCAGGACATGGAGCATCTGATGAACTTCTGGGCCGAGTACCCCGACCACTACGGGCGGGTGTGCGACAGCGGCACCGCCCTGCGCACCGGCATCGTGCGGGCCGGCTACGCCGCCAAGGACCGCCGCGGCGCGGAGGAGCTGGTGGAGAACTGGCCCATGGGTCTGGGCCGCAACCGCCCCGAGCGCATCGCCAAGCTGCTGCGGGCGTTGGGCTGGAACAACCTGAAGGTGGAGCCCTGCGCCAGCCCGGTGGACAAGAGCGACGCCTTCCGGGTCACCTGTGAGGACAAGCCCGCCGGCGCGTGGAACGTGCGCCACCCCATCGCCCCCTTCGGCAGCGGCATGGCGCGGGACGGCTTCCATGTGATCTGCCTGTACGGCACCATCAACACCGCCGGCCTGATGACCCAGTTCCGCACGCTGGAGGCTCTGCGCGGGCCGAAGCTGGTGCTGGTGGACTACGCCCTGCCCGAGGCCGAGCGGCACCGTCTGGCCTGCGCCGTCAAGCGCAAGGACTCCGGGGTGAACTCCCTGTGTCTGGTGCTGGATCGGGTGCTGCTGTGCTACCTGGCCAACCACTACAACGAGCTGAGCGTCAACCGTACCCTGATGGCGGCGGGGATGCCCTTTGCCTTCCATCAGCCCTATGTGCCCGACTCGGTGAACCTGCTGCCGGATGAGATGTTCATCGGCCGTCAGACCGAGCTGTCCAAGATCATCGACCCCGCCGGTGTGAACCTTGTGTACGGCGGCCGCCAGCTTGGCAAGTCCGCCCTGCTGAAGAAGGCCTGCCGGGACACCGACAAGAATCAGGGCAGCCGCGCCGTGTATGTGGACCTCAAGACCGCCCGCACCGTGGGCGAGGCGGCGCTGGCCCTGAGCCGCGCGCTGGTGATGAACCGCATCCTGCCCAAGGGCAGCGAGACCGACAACTGGGATGCGCTGGCCTACGCCCTGCGCACCCGCCTGATGGTGCTGGAGGAGGGGCAGGAGCCGATCGCCTACCTGCTGGTGCTGCTGGACGAGGCGGACAGCTTCATTCTGGACAGCGCCCGCTGCGACTACCAGCCCATCGACCTGCTCAAGGCCATCCAGCAGGATCTGCCCGGCCGGTTCAAGTTCGTGCTGGCAGGTCTGCACAACGTGGTGCGCTTCAAGCGCCGTCAGGCGCTGGGCAGCAACTCGGGCATCCCCCATCTGCCCTTCCTGAACGTGACCCCCTTTGACAGCGACGACGCGCTCAGCCTGCTCATCGGGCCTCTGGGCTTCTTGGGCTTTGCGCTGGAGAACGAGGCGCTGGCCAGTGAGATCCTTGCCACCACCAACTACTTCCCCGGCCTGATCCAGCTCTACGGCAAGAAGCTGGTGGAATCCATCCGGGACGAGGACTACGCCGACTACAGCGTGGGCGAGACCCCTCCCTACGTCATCACCGACGACCACCTGCGTCATGTGCTCAGCGACTCCGACTTTGTGAAGGAGCTGCGCAGCAAGCTGGAGATGACCCTGCGTCTGGACGAAAAGGACGAGGGCGGCGGCTACTACGAGGCCATCGCCCTGCTGATCGCCGGCCGCGACCACGCCGATCAGGCGGAGGGCGGCTACTCGGCCGAGCTGCTGCACGAGGACGGCAAAAACCTGCTGCCCCGCCGCATGGGCGAGCTGAAGGCCGAGCAGGTGGCCACCCTGCTGGAGGAGCTGTGCGACCTGAACATCCTGCGTGAGCTGGGTCAGGGCACCTATGTGTTCTCCTCCAAGCGGTTCCGCGATCTGATGGGCACCGCCGACGAGATCTTCGAGCGCATGGAAGAGATGGAGGGCGAGGGCTGATGAGCAACGGATCGTTTATGGAGCTGGAAGCCAGCAGCATCTGGTGGGATCAGGTGGGCAGCAGTCTGGTGCTGCTGCGCCGTCTGCGCCGCTGCTTCGGCTCGGACCGCAGCGTGGTGCTGCACACCGGCGGCCGCCTGCCCTGGCGGCAGACCTTCGCCCAGCGGCTCCGGCTGGAGGCCGGGCGGTACGGCGACGGGCGCAGCCTGAACGCCCACCCCGCCGGCGAGTGCGCCGACCCGGGCGATTATCTGATGAACGCTTACTGCTCCGCAAAGGAGCGTCAGGCCTACTTCCCCAGCCAGAGCAGCGCCGAGTATCTGGTGAGCCTGCGGGGACAGCTGCTCCATCAGGAGCTGGTGTGGGTGGAGAACATCCGCACCCCGGCGGCGCTGCAGCGGTGGGCGGAGTTCGTGCGCCAGTACGAGAAGGCCGCCCGCAGGGCCGACCTCGACCGGCAGGCCATGTTCCTGCTGGAGTACGCCGGCCCCGCCCGGGAGATCCCCGGCCTGGAGCCGGTGCGCTACGCGCTGGGCGAGTACGACTGTCATGTGTTCTGCCTTGAGGCTGCCGGCGAGCTGGAAGGCCCGGACTGGCTGCGCCAGTACATGGCCGAGCTGGCGCTGCGGCTGGGCGGGGGCGACCCCGAGCGGTGCGCCGCCCTGCTCGCCGTGGGCGAGGCGCTGGCCCGCGATCCGCTGACCGCCGCTGCCGACCTGCCCGACCCCATGGAGCGGGAGGACGCGGAGAGCGCGGTGCGGCGGGCGCAGATCGTGCAGGTGTTCCCGGTGCTGGAGGAGTACCGCATGGAGCTGATCGACCGGCGGCGGGAGCTGCTGGAGGATCGGCTGTGCCGCAGCCCCCGGGTGCTGGATTCCGAGGGCAAGCCGGTGACCGAGGTGCAGGAGCTGGAGATCGCCGCCCTGCGCTACATCGTGCGCGGCAGCGACCGGTTCAGCGGCGCGGAGGCGCACCATTTGGATCTGTGCCGGGACGTGCGCAACCAATTGGCCCACAACGACCAGGTGCCCTTCGAGGAGGTCAAGCGCCTGATGGAGGAGCCGGGCTTCTGAGCATCCACTGAAACAGACACACGGCACACGCCGCTGCCTTGGGGCGGGTGTGCCGTGTGTTTTATTTTTCCACCGCAATGAAAAGGCTTGACGTGCGGCCGGTTTCGTTTTAGGATGAAAACAGTATCATCCCAAAATAGCGCTTTCTTTACGGAAAGGGACAATATACCATGAAAACTCTCATCAAAAACGGCCTGCTCATCGACCCGGCCAACCGGGTGCAGGCCAAGCTGAACCTGCTGATCGAGGACGGGCGCGTTGCCGCCGTCACCGCCGGCTGCCCCGAGGCCGACCGGGTGGTGGACGCCGCCGGTCTGGTGGTGGCCCCCGGCTTCATCGACCTGCATATGCACGAGGATCCGGTGGATGGGCAGGGCCATCTGGTGAAAAACGAGCGGGCGATCTTCAGCTGCATGGCCCGCATGGGCGTGACCACCGTGCTGGCGGGTCAGTGCGGTCTGAACAAGCACGACCCCGCCGCCTATCTGGACCTGGTGGACAGGGAGGGCGCGGCGGTGAATGTGGCGCTGCTGGCGGGGCATGAGTGGTTCCGCGAGGCCATCGGCCACACCGACCGCTACACCCACCTGACCGACGCCGAGCTGGATGCGCTGGTGCAGGCCATGGCCCCCGCGCTGAAGGCCGGCTGCTTCGGCATCTCCTACGGCATCCGGTATGTGCCCGGCATCGATGAGCGGGAGCTGCTGGCCACCGCCGCCCTGTGCCGCCCCACCCGCGGCATGCTCGCCGCCCATATGCGGGACGACGCCGCCGCGGTGTTTGACGCGGCGCGGGAGCTGATGGACGCGGGCAAGGCGCTGGATCTGCCGGTGCAGATCAGCCACATCGGCTCCATGGCCGGCTACGGCCAGATGGAGGAGTTCCTGCGGCTGGTGGACGAGTACCGCATGAACGGGCTGGACGTGGCCTGCGACTGCTACCCCTACTACGCCTTCTCCACCACCATCGGCGCCACCACCTACGACGAGGGCTGGATGGAGCGCTATGGGTGCGACTACAGCGCCGTGGAGCTGTGCGAAGGCCCCTACAAGGGTCAGCGCTGCACCAAGGAGACCTTCGAGGAGATGCGCCGGGTGATGCCCGAGGCCATCACCGTGGGTCATGTGATGCAGGGCGAGGACGTGGACATGGCCTACCGCCACCCGGCGGTGATGCTGGCCAGCGACGGCATCATGGACGACGGACAGGGGCACCCCCGCGCGGCGGGCAGCTTCCCCCGGCTGATCGCCGAGTTCGTGCGCAGCGGCAAGCTGAGCCTGTACGACGCCATCGACCGGATGACCGCCATGCCCGCCGCCCGCATGGGCCTTGCCGACCGGGGCCGCCTGAGCGTGGGCGCGGTGGCGGATGTGGTGCTGTTCGATCCCGACACGGTGAAGGACAACGCCACCTTCAAGGAGCCGACCCTCGCCCCCGGCGGCATCCACTCGGTGTGGATCGGCGGCGAGCCGGCGGTGCGGGACGGCGTGCTGCTCCGGGACGACCTGGGCCGCGCGGTGCGCTGCCTGTAAACCAACGCAGCTCTGCGGGGCGATCCGCCCCGCTGCTGATAGACCAAGACCCCCGGGTAAATTAAAATAATAGGAGGAATCTACTTATGCAGTTTGGCGTACTCTCCATCGTGCCGCCGCTGGTCACCATCGTGCTGGCGCTGGTATTGAAGAACGTCTTCATCTCGCTGCTCATCGGCATTTTCCTGGCCTGCCTCATCCTGTGCGGCGGCAACCCCTTCGTGGCGCTCAACGACACCTTCTACGGTGTGGTCGACACCTTCGCCAGCAGCGGCAACACCATCGTGCTGCTGTCCATGCTGTTCATCGGCGCCCTGATCCACATGATCGAGGTCTCCGGCGGCATTGAGGGCTTTGTGGACATCATGGTCAAGAAGCGCGGCATCATCAAGTCCAAGAAGGCCGCGGCCCTGTTCACCTGGCTGCTGGGCATCTTCGTGTTCACCTCCGGCTCTCTGAGCTGCATGGTCACCGGCTCGGTGTCCCGCCCCCTGAACGACAGCATGAAGGTCAGCCACGAGAAGGCGGCCTTCCTGGTGCACACTACCTCCACCCCCTGGTGCGTGCTGTTCCCCCTCAGCGGCTGGCTGGCCAGCATGACCGGCTACCTGACCAGCGGCGGCGTGGCCGACGACGCGGCCATCTCCACCCTGATCGCCTCCATTCCCCTGAACTTCTACTGCATCATCGCGGTGGTCTTTGCTCTGCTGAGCTGCCTGCTGCCGCTGGACTTCGGCCCCATGAAGAAGGCTGAGCTGCGGGTGGACACCACCGGCGAGCTGGATGACCCCACCCGTCCGGTCTCCGGCGGCGCGGCGGTCAGCTCCGCCCCGGTCTCCGGCGCGAAGCCCCGCGCCAAGAATATGCTGGTGCCCATGGCGGTCATGATCGGCACCATTCTGGCGGTGCTGTTCGTCACCGGCAACGGCAATCCCACCGCCGGCAGCGGTATGCAGGCTCTGCTGTGGGGCTGTGTCATCAGCCTGTTCACCATCGCCATCATGTGCGCGGTGGAGGGCCTGTACAAGCTGGATGACCTGATCGGCGAGATCATGAAGGGCATGGGCACCATGCTGCCCATCTTCTTCGTGCTGCTGCTGGGCTTCACCATGGGCACTCTGGTCAAGAGCCTGGACACCGGCAACTACCTGTCCAGCATCTTCATGCAGATCCTGTCCCCCGGTCTGCTGCCTGTGCTGACCTTCATCATCGCCATGCTGCTGTCCTTCTCCACCGGCACCAGTATGGGCACCATGGCCATCATGGCCACCATTGCCCTGCCCATGGCCATCAACATGGGCGTGAACGTGCCTTTGGTGGCGGGTGCCATGTTTGGCGGTGCCATCTTCGGCGATCACTCCTCCCCCATCTCCGACACCACCATCATGTCCTGTGCTACCACCGGCTGTGACATCATCGCCCATGTGCGCACCCAGATGCCCTATGTGGCCTGCTTCGCGGGTGTTTCCATGGTGCTGTATGTGGTCATGGGCTTTGTGCTGTGAGCGCTGACTTCGCAAACACTTAAATGAAAGACAGCCCCGGGCCTGCCTTGCGGCGGACCCGGGGCTGCTTTTTTTGTGTGGTGAAAAAGCGCGCCCCCTGCCCATCGGGCAGGGGGCGCGTTCTGCGTGCTGTGACAGGTCAGGCCGCAGCGGCCTCGGCGCGGGCGGCCAGCTCCTCGGCGGTGGCAAGCCCGTCGATGGACATCCCGCCGGTGATGGTGTAGTAGCCGCTGTCGTAGGAGATGGTCACCTTGTACTCCTCGTTGGGGTCCAGCCCCTCAAAGGTGCCGGTGTACAGTTCACCGTTGGCACCGAACACCAGTGTGGCACCCTCCACATAGACGCTGCCGCCCTCCACCTTCTGCCACAGCGCGGCCTTGAAGGTGCGGATGCCGGTGCTCTCGGTGGTGGCCGCGGCGGTCAGGGTGATGGTGTCGCCGCTGGGCACAAAGTAATCGGTGGTGCGGGTCATGATGCCGTTGAAGGCGATGCACAGGGTGCTGCCGTTCATGGCGGCGTTGTACTTGGCGGTGGTGTCAAAGCCCTCGGGGTAGGGCACGTCCTCGCCGCCCAGAGCCGCCTGAGGCAGGCCTGGCTCTTCTTCTTCGTCGTCCTCGGAGCCGCCGCAGGCAGCCAGGCTCAGGGCCAGGCACAGGGCCACGGCCAGCGCCGCAAGGCGCAGCAGGGTGCGTTTCATAGGGGGATACCTCCGTATGTGTTTTCGTGGTCGGCCCCGCGCCCTGCCCCAGCGGGCGGGCGGCGCGGCCGCTGTCTTCCTGTTATTATAGACGAATTTCGCCCCCGTTACAATACACGCGGGGGTGAGGTTTTTGTGTTTGTCCCTTTAATCGGCGCAGACCTGAGCCAGCGCGGCGCACTCGGCGGCGGCCAATTCGCTCCACGCGCCGTTGCGCAGCAGGAAATCGCTGCGGTACAGCGCCCATCCGTCGCAGTCCAATCCCCGCAGGGTGGTGACCATGTCCGCCAGATTGCGCCCGGTCTGCCACTGCGCCACCGCGTTGTCGTAGCTGCCGCCGTCCCCGTCGCCGATGCGGTAGGCCCCGAGGCCAAAGTACAGCCGCACTCCCTCGTGCCGGGGCAGGGCGCACCACTCGGCGGTGACGTTCTCAAAGGCGAAGCGGGTGCTGCCGCTCTGCAGGGTGTAGCCGTAGCCCCAGTACACCTGCGGCATCACATAATCCACATAGCCGGGCTGCGCCAGCCACAGGGCCACGTCGCTGTACTGTCCGCTGTAGTTGTTGTCGTTGTTGCCCTGCGGCGAGATGCCCAGCACCGCACCCCGGGCGGCGGCCGCCTCGTCCAGATGCACCAGCCGGTACAGTCGGGTCACCAGCGCGTTCACGTTCTGCCGCCGCCAGTCCCCAAGGCTCAGAGCCTCCCGCCCGGCGGTTTCGCAGTAGGCGGCGTACCCGGCGGCGTCAAAGCCCTCGTCGGTGGTGGGGTAGAAATAGTCGTCCAGATGGATGCCGTCCACCGCGTAGTTTTGCAGGATCTCCGCTACACCTTCGGCGATGTAGGTCTGCACCTCCTCGCTGGCGGGATCCAGATACAGCCCCGGCTCCACCGCCTTGACCCACTCCGGGTGGGTGTGATACAGATTGTCCGCCGCCAGCTCGCCGGGCATACTGCCGTTCAGGGCGATGCGGTAGGGGTTCAGCCACGCCTCCAGCCGCAGCCCACGGGCGTGGGCCTCCTCCACCAGCACGGTCAGTGGGTCAAAGCCGGGGGCCTGTCCCTGCACGCCGGTGCACAGGTGGCTCCAGGGAAACAGCCCGCTCTCGTACAGCGCGTCCCCGAAGGGCCGCACCTGCGCGATCACCGTGTTCAGCCCCATGGCGGCGTATTGATCAAACCAATCTCCCATCTGGGCGCGGAAGGCCGCCTCGCCGGAGAAGTCCGCCCCCTGCCATTCCAGATAGCTGATCCAGACCGCCCGGTACTCCCCGTCCGTCCCGGGCGCGGCGGTGGGGGCGGGCGGTGCGCTCACCGGATCGGAGCCGGGGGCGGCAGGGCCAGCCCCGCAGCCGGCCGCAAGGCACAGGCACAGGGCGAGTAGCAGGGTCACAAGGCGCTTGGTCATAGGGGTCTCCTTTGCTTTGTGGGGATCAGCGGTCGGGGTCGGCGAGCTGGGCGCGGTACAGACTGTAGCTGGCCCATGCCCGGGCCACCAGCCGTACGAAGCCCAACAGGTTCGCGGCAATCTGCAGAGCGGTCAAAGGACTGGAGGCCAGCAGCCACGTTGCCAGATAGGCGGCCTCGCTGAAGGCCACTGCCTTGAGCTGCCCGCCCAGATCGGGACCGACCCCAGCCTCGGTATGCATCAGCAGCGGCCACACACCCGCGCCCAGAAGGGCGTGGATGAGGGGGTTTTGGTTCAGCATGGACAGAAGCAGAAGCACAAAGCACAGAAAATACCGGCTCTTGAGCTTGCCGGGCTGACCTTTTACCGCCGCCAACAGAAGCAGCATCATGCCGATCAGACCGAAGGATACGCTGTCCAGCGCAGCCATGCTCTGCCCCAGCACCAACGCGCTGAGGGCGCTGGTCATGCCGCAGGCCACGCCCACCATGCCAAGTGCATAGTAGGTCTTTTTGGTGATGGAGAGATTGGGGTTCATTGGGATACCTCTCTATTTAAAAATATGGTGTCCCGCCCGGGGTCATGCGGCCCCGCCGCGGGCGAAAAACAGCAAAGGCTGCCGAATGACAACAGTATACCACAGGGCGGCGAAATATGTTATACTCATTCTGTGAACAAACCGGCCCCTTTTCTGTCAAAGATGGGTCGCACTGCGAAAACTGCCCGTGGGAGGAACACTGCCTTGTATACCCTGCTTTATGGAGTCGTGATCATTGTTATGGTGGCCCTGATGGCCCGCCTGCTGAGCCGGCAGGATCGCCGCCGACAGGAGGCCCCCGGTCTTGCGGGCACCATGGAATACCGCACCGATCTCCCCATCGACGACTGCATTGACCGGCTGCGCACACGCACCGAGGAGGATGTGTTCCTCTACACCTGCGAGCGGGAGCCGGATGGCAGCTATCTGCTGCACTTCACCCTGCACTGCCCCACCCAGCAGCCGGTGGATACCCTGTACGCCCTGCGCATGGAGCAGGGTCGCCGTACCGTCCTGACTCTGATGTTCCTGAAGGAGGCCTTCGGCTACAAGGAACCGGTGTTTCAGGAAGAGGTGCTGAACGAGTTCATGCAGAAGAAGCTGGATGCACAGCGTACCCTGTAAAGGAGGAACCGCTATGAGCAATCCCACCCTCACCGGCCCGGAGAGCTGGGTCTATATGGTGCGCTGCGCCGACGGCAGCCTGTACACCGGCTGGACGGACGATCTGGGCAAGCGGATGGCCGCCCATCGCTCCGGCAAGGGCAGCAAGTGCGTGCATGGGCGCGGCTTTGCGCATCTGGCGTGGGCGGAGCGGCAGGCCGACCCGGGCCGCGGCCCCGGCCAGCGCCGGGAGGCGGAGGTAAAGGCCCTGCCCAAGGAGCGCAAGGAGGCCATGGCCGCCGCGTGGGCCGAGGCGCATCGGGTTCGCCTGTCCATGGCGGCGCCCGGGGACGCCGCCGAGGTGCTGGAGCTGTACGGCTGGTATGTGGACAACAGTGTGGCCACCTTCGTCACCGAGTGCCCCACCGTGGAGGAATACCGGGACTACATCGCCGGCATTCTGGAAAAAGGCCCCTTCCTTCTGGCGCGGGGCGGGGACGGGCGGCTGCTGGGCTTCGCCTGCGCCCACCCGTGGCGGCCCTACGCCGCCTATGCGTGGGACGCCGAGACCGGCATCTACTGCGCCCCTCATGCCCGGGGCATGGGGGTGGGGCGGATCCTGTATTCCGCGCTGCTGGCCATTCTGCGGGAGCAGGGCTACTGGAACGCCTACGGGGTGGTCACCATCCCCAACCCCCACTCGGATGCGCTGCACCGGGCGCTGGGCTTCAAAAAGGAGAGCGTCAACCGCCGCTGCGGCTACAAGGACGGGCGCTGGCTGGGCATCACCCACTGGCTGATGAGCCTGCATGAGGGGGAGGACGCCCCCGCCCCGGTGCGGCCCGCGGTGCCTGACGAGCGGATCCGGGCGATTTTTGCCGGCGCGGAGGCCGGTGTTCCGTGGGACGCCCTGTGAATGGACTGCATATTATGCATGAATATGCAGCGCAGATACATTCTGTTGGCAAAGATGGCAAAAACGAGGGGGGTGTTCTGGAAAGTTTGTGCAAGATTTGCATTGACTGTTGTGGGAAACGGTGTATAATAATTCGTATCGCATGAATATTTATTCAAATCCCGGCGGGCCGCCACACGGCCCCCGCGCCGCGAAGAAAAGATAGAGAGGGAATCTGACATGAAAAAGAAGCAGGACATCAAGAAGGTCGTACTCGCCTACTCCGGCGGTCTGGATACTTCCATCATCATCCCCTGGCTGAAGGAGAACTACAACAACTGTGAGGTCATCGCGGTCTCCGGTGACGTGGGTCAGGGCACCGAGCTGGACGGCCTGGAGGAGAAGGCTCTGAAGACCGGCGCGTCCAAGCTGTACATTCTGGATCTGAAGGACGAGTACGTTGAGGAGTACATCTGGCCCTGCCTGAAGGCCGGCGCCAAGTACGAGGAGTACCTGCTGGGCACCAGCCACGCCCGCCCCTGCATCGCCAAGGGTCTGGCCGAGATCGCCATCAAGGAGGGCGCGGACGCCATCTGCCACGGCTGCACCGGCAAGGGCAACGATCAGGTGCGCTTTGAGCTGACCCTGAAGGCCTTCTGCCCCGACATGGCCATCATCGCCCCCTGGCGTGAGTGGGACATCGCCAGCCGTGACGAGGAGATCGACTACGCCGAGGCCCACGGCATCCCCCTGAAGATCACCCGCGAGACCAACTACTCCAAGGACAAGAACGTCTGGCATCTGAGCCATGAGGGTCTGGATCTGGAGAGCCCCGCCAACGAGCCGAAGTACAACACCGAGGGCTTCCTGGAGCTGGGCGTCAGCCCCGAGCAGGCCCCCGACGTGCCCACCTACATCACCCTGCACTTCGAGAAGGGCGTGCCCACCATGCTGGACGGCAAGGAGATGAGCGCGCTGGAGCTGGTCACCGCCCTGAACAAGGTGGGCGGCGCCAACGGCATCGGCCTGCTGGACATCGTTGAGAACCGTCTGGTGGGCATGAAGAGCCGCGGCGTGTACGAGACCCCCGGCGGCACCATCCTGTACTACGCCCACCGTGTGCTGGAGTCCATCACCCTGGACAAGGAGACCAGCCACTTCAAGGCCATCGTGGCCCAGAAGTACGCCGATCTGGTGTACAACGGCCAGTGGTTCACCCCCCTGCGCGAGGCCATGGACGCCTTTGTGGACTCCACCCAGCAGACCGTCACCGGCGATGTGAAGCTGAAGCTGTACAAGGGCAACGTGATGACCGCCAGCCTGACCTCTCCCTTCAGCCTGCACGACGAGCAGACCGCCTCCTTCGGCGAGGACGAGGATTACAACCAGGCCGACGCCGCCGGCTTCATCAACCTGTTCGGCCTGTCCATCAAGGAGCGCGCGAAGCTGAGCAAGGCTTGGCCCGCCATCCAGTAATCGAATACACAGCGCGGTTTTGAGCCGATGCGCACCCGGGGCCTGCAAGCTGCCCCGCGCACGGCCCGCCCACGGAATATGACCGCCGGGAGCCACCCACGCGAACCGCCTTACCCCAAGGCGTGCGCGTGCGGCTTCCGGCGGATTTCCCGTTTTTCACGGTTTCGCGAAATGCAGTGAAAAAGAACAAAATGGGGCGCTGAGCGCCCGAACACAGCGCGAAAAACATCATTCAGATTGGAGATACACACCCATGGCGCAGCTTTGGCAAGGCAGATTTTCAAAGGCGGTGGACAGCCGCGTAAACGACTTTAACTCCTCCATCCGGTTCGACCAGCGCATGGCCCGGCAGGACATCACCGGCAGCATGGCCCACGCGGCGATGCTGGGCGCTCAGGGCATCATCCCCGAGGCGGACACCGAGGCCATCCTGAAGGGGCTGGAGGGCATTCTGGCGGATCTGGAGAGCGGCCTGCTGGCCATCGACCCGGAGGCCGAGGACATCCACACCTTTGTGGAGCAGACCCTCACCGCCCGCATCGGCGACGCCGGCAAGCGGCTGCACACCGGCCGCAGCCGCAACGATCAGGTGGCGCTGGACATCCGCCTCACCCTGCGGGACATGGCCCACGGTCTGGAGGAGCAGCTCGCCGAGCTGATCGACACCCTCACCGCCAAGGCCGAGGAGTACGCCGGCGCGGTCATGCCCGGCTACACCCATCTGCAGCGGGCACAGCCCATCACCTTCGGCCACCATCTGATGGCCTATGTGTGGATGCTGCTGCGGGATCTGGCCCGCTTTGAAGACGCGGTGGCCCGCATGGACGCTCAGTGTCCCCTCGGCTCCGGCGCGCTGGCCGGCACCACTTACCCGCTGGATCGCCGCCGCACCGCCGAGGCGCTGGGCTTCGCCGCCCCCTGCCAGAACAGTCTGGACGGCGTGTCCGACCGGGATTTCTGCATCGAGCTGGCCTCGGCCATGTCCATCTGCATGATGCACCTGTCCCGCCTGAGCGAGGAGATCATCCTGTGGAGCAGCTGGGAGTTCAAGTTTATTGAGCTGGACGACGCCTTCACCACCGGCTCCTCCATCATGCCCCAGAAGAAGAATCCGGATGTGACCGAGCTGATCCGAGGCAAGACCGGCCGGGTGTACGGCGACCTGAACACCCTGCTGGTCATGATGAAGGGCCTGCCCCTCGCCTACAACAAGGATATGCAGGAGGACAAGGAGGCCATCTTTGACGCGGTGGATACGCTGGCGCTCTGCCTGCGCACCGTGACCCCCATGCTGGCCACCATGCGCGCCCTGCCCGAGAATATGCGGGCCGCGGCGGCCAAGGGCTTCATCAACGCCACCGACTGCGCCGACTACCTGACCAAGAAGGGGATGCCCTTCCGGGACGCCTACAAGCTCACCGGCAGTCTGGTGGCCTGGTGCATCGGCCACAACACCGTTCTGGAGGCACTGACTCTGGAGCAGTTCCGTGAATTCAGCCCCGTGTTCGACGAGGGCATCTTCGACGCCATCGACCTGGTCAACTGCACCGAGGGCCGCATCAGCGAGGGCGGCCCCTGCGCTGCCAGCGTCCGCCGTCAGGCGGAACAGGCCAAGGAGCAGATGGCCCAGTGGAAGGAGAAGCACCATGGCTAAGTTTAAAGTATTCATCGACGGCGGCGCCGGCACCACCGGCCTGCGCATCGTGGAGCGCCTGTCCCAGCGGCCCGAGATCGAGCTGCTGACCATCTCCGCCGAGGGCCGCAAGGACGTGAACGAGCGGGCGAAGGTCATCAACTCCGCCGATCTGGCCTTCCTGTGCCTGCCCGACGCGGCCTCCCGCGAGGTGATGCCGCTGGTCAAGCCCGAGGTGAAGATCCTCGACACCTCCACCGCCCACCGCACCGACCCCGCGTGGGTGTACGGCTTCCCCGAGCTGGAGGGCCAGCGGGAGAAGATCGTGGCCTCCAACCGGGTGGCGGTGCCCGGCTGCCACGCATCCGGCTTCATCAGCACCGTGGCCCCGCTGGTGAGCAAGGGCGTTGTCCCCGCCGATTACCCCTTCACCTGCCACAGTCTGACCGGCTACTCCGGCGGCGGCAAGAGCATGATCGCCGCCTATGAGGACGAGGCCCGTCCCGCCGGCTACAGCGCACCCCGCAGCTACGGTCTGACCCTGAAGCACAAGCACCTGCCCGAGATGACCGCCCTGTGCGGCCTGACCGCCGCCCCGCTGTTCTGCCCCATCGTGGACGACTTCTACAGCGGTATGCAGGTGGCGGTGCCCCTGCGGCTGGACAAGCTCCCCGGCGTGACCCCCGAGGCGGTGGCCGCCTGCCTGACCGACTACTACGCCGGCCAGACGCAGGTGACCGTTCATCCGCTGAACGAGCTGCCCGGGGACAAGTTCCTGTCCACCGGCCTGCTCTCCGGCAGCGACCGCATGGAGATCTTCGTGGTGGGCCACGAGGATCAGGTGCTGCTGCTGAGCCTGTACGACAATCTGGGCAAGGGTGCGTCCGGCGCGGCCGTCCAGTGCATGAACCTGATGCTGGGCCTGCCCGAGACCGCGGGTCTGGAATAAACCGAACACCACCGCCCGCCCCCGGCGGGACGGAAACCGATACAACACGGAGGGATCGACCATGAAAGAGATCACCGGCGGCGTCTGCGCCGCGAAAGGCTTTAAGGCTGCGGGCGTGCATTGCGGCATCCGCGCAGGCCGCACCAAGAAGGACCTGGCCCTGATCGTGGCGGACGTGCGCTGCGCTGCGGCCGGCGTGTACACCACCAACAAGGTGAAGGGCGCGCCCATCACCGTGGACAAGATGCATCTGGCCGACGGCTACGCGCAGGCCATTCTGGTGAACAGCGGCAACGCCAACACCTGCGCTGCCAACGGCGTGGAGCTGGCCGGTCAGTGCTGCGAGCTGGTGGCCAAGGCCGCCGGCATCGCCGCCGAGGACGTGCTGCCCGCCTCCACCGGCGTCATCGGTCAGCCCATGGATCTGACCCCCTTTGAGCGGGGCATCCCCGCCGCCGTGGCTGAGCTGGACGCCTCTGCCGAGGCCAGCGACTCCGCCGCCGTGGCCATCATGACCACCGACACGGTCAAGAAGGAGTACGCGGTGGAGTTCACCGTGGGCGGCAAGACCTGCGCACTGGGTGCCATCAGCAAGGGCAGCGGCATGATCGCCCCCAACATGGCCACCATGCTGGCCTTCTACACCACCGACGCGGCCATCGCCCCCGCCATGCTGGAAAAGGCTCTGAAGAACGTTGTGGTGGATACCTACAACCAGATGTCGGTGGATCTGGACACCTCCACCAACGACACCATGCTGATCATGGCCTCCGGTCTGGCCGGCAACGAGCGGATCGAGTGCGAAGGCCCCGACTACGACGCCTTTGTGGAGGCTCTGACCGCCATCGCCAGCCACATGGCCTCCCTGACCGCCGCCGACGGCGAGGGCGCCACCCATCTGATCACCTGCACCGTCTCCCACGGCAAGGACAAGGCCACCGCCCGCGCCATCGCCAAGAGCGTGGTCTGCTCCAACCTGTTCAAGGCCGCGGTCTTTGGCCGGGACGCCAACTGGGGCCGCATCCTCTGCGCCATCGGCTACACCCCCGGTGATTTCTCGGTGGACAAGTGCTGCGTCTGGCTTGAGAGCGCCGCCGGCAGCGTCTACGTCTGCGAGAACGCCGCCTACCACCCCTACAGCGAGGAGGAGGCCGCCAAGGTGCTGGCCGAGCACGACATCTTCGTCCGTGTGGACATGGGCGAGGGCGACGCCGAGGCCAAGGCCTGGGGCTGTGACCTGTCCTACGAGTACGTCAAGATCAACGGCGACTACAGATCTTAACATCCCCGCCCGGGATGCACGAAAGGAACACCCACCCATGAAAAATGTCCAGATGGCGCAGCTTCTCAGCGAAGCTACCCCCTACATCCAGAAATATCACGGCACCACCATGGTGGTGAAATACGGCGGCAACGCCATGATCAACGAAGAGCTGAAGAGCGCCGTGATGAACGACCTCATCACCCTCACCCTGCTGGGCGTGCGGGTAGTGCTGGTGCACGGCGGCGGCCCTGCCATCAACCGCAGCCTGAAGGCCATCGGCCACGAGAGCCACTTCGTGGACGGTCTGCGCTACACCGATGACGTGACCATCAAGGTGGTCCAGCAGGTTCTGGCCGGCGAGGTGAACAAGGATCTGGTCAGCCTGCTGCGCGGCCGCGGCGTGGGTCTGTGCGGCATGGATGGTCAGATGATGCTCTGCCGCAAGACCTCCGGCAAGGATCTGGGCTTCGTGGGCGAGGTGGAGAGCGTGGACACCCGCCTCATCGACCGCCTGCTGTCCGACGGCTTCATCCCCGTCATCGCCAGCGTGGGCATGGACGAGAACGGCGTTGCCTACAACCTGAACGCCGACACCGCCGCCGCCGCCATCGCCATCGGCCTCAAGGCGCAGAAGCTGGTCATGATGACCGACATCGCCGGCCTGCTCCGGGACAAGGACGACGAGTCCACCCTCATCCCCACCGTGGAGGTCAGCGAGATCGACGGCTACAAGGACGCCGGCATCATCTCCGGCGGCATGATCCCCAAGATCGAGGGTCTCGCCGACGCCATCTACAAGGGCGTTGGCGAAGCGGTCATCATCGACGGCCGCATCCCCCACTCCATTCTGCTTGAGACCTTCTCCGACCGGGGAAGCGGCACACTGTT